>JAGBRL010000061.1 GCA_017632345.1 Paludibacteraceae bacterium | reverse complement strand
TTCAGAAGTCACACCCGCAGCTTCGGATATTTTAAAACTCAACCCTTCGCAAAAACCTTCTACAGAATCAAAAATAGCGTCGCCTATTTCAAAACTAATAGATATGACAACATACTGCTCAGACAAGTTTCTGAACAGAGCCTTCAGCGTTGTTGTCTTGCCGAACTGCCGGGCACGGTTGATGGTGAAGTACTTGCCGCGAAGAATAAAATCCTCGACTTTAGCAAGTTTTCTACTTATGTCAACCATATAGTGCTGGGCTGGGTTACAGCTGCCGGTGGTGTTGAACTCTTTGATCATGCTCTTTTATTTTTTTTGCAAAGATAATGTTTTTCTTCTGACACTATAAAATTCGGTAATTATATCACCGCCTCATAAATCCGCTTTCCGTCATGCTCAACCCATTCCGGCTCTTCCTGAACGGTTTTGTTTTTCAGGAAGGAGAAGGTGACGAGGTAACCTTCGTTCAGATTGCGCGTTTTAAGGTATTCCGCAAGCTGCACCTTGCCTTCGACCTCGTATTTCTCGCCTCGCCAGATTTTCAGCTCGATGACGAACTCTTCGCCGCCGAAACTTACCACCAAGTCCATTCGTCCGCCGTCGCGTGTCTCCGGCTCTACGTAGTAGAAGCCTGTGCCGTTGACAATAGGTTTGAGGAAGCAGAGGAACAAAAGCCTGCCCTGACGCTCCAGAAACTCGTTGTCCATTCTGCGGTACTCGTTCCGGATGAGCGACTGGAAACGCTCTATGACGTAAGGCATGTTGAGCTTACCGTTCAGAACATACTCGCTCTTTATCACGCTGATTTTCCCTGCGTTTTTCTGCTCGTAGTCGATAGTGAAATATTGCTGGAAGCACTCCTCAAATATCAGGTTATGAATAGCCGTTTTGCCGCCAACATCTTTGATGTAGGAAAACATATCCGCGATTTTAATCAATGGATTTATCATCGTATATGTGTAGGTCTGACCATTCACCGAGATTGAGTACATGAAAGAGCGCAACTCCCCGTTGTTCTCAAGATTTTTTGAGATGTCGTCAATAAGCGTTCCGCTGTTTCCTTTCACGATTTCCTTCACGGCTATCTGAATGCCTCTTTCGCTCCAGTCACGGTCAAATTCGGTCTCTATCAGCGAGCAAATTTCGCTCACCAAATAGGGGTATCCATTGGTGTATTTATAGATTTCGTTGGCAATTAAATCTCTGTTCATTCCTGTATGATGATCAGCCTCGTACTCGTTGAGCATGGTGATGATCTCATCCGGGTGGAATGTCATGTCAACCTTGAACTTGGCGGCGATGTTCCAAGGCGAGTTATATTTGCGTTCCTCGTCGGGACGAAGCTTTAGCTTGAGGTTCTTCACATCATAAACGCCGGCAAGGATGACGCTGTAAAAGGTGGAGTTCATGCCCTTCACATCTCTGTCGAGATATTTATTGCGGAGCATGCCCAAGAAATTCAAGAACAGCTGGTTGTCGGTACTTTTATCGACCTCGTCGATAAGGAGGAGGACGGGAGCTTCCGTCTCCATACAAAAGTCTGTAATTGAATCAGACAATTCATCAAGCGAATTTGCACGTATAACAGTCCTCCAATCTGCCGCCTTCTCTTTCCATAACGAGAATTTCAGTGCGGTTTCGACGATGTCCTTAAATTTAGCACAAAAAGATTCTTCGCTGTTAAACAACAAATTACCGACCCCTTCAAAACTGATAGATATGACAACATACTGTTCAGACAAGTTTCTGAACAGAGCCTTCAGCGTTGTGGTCTTGCCGAACTGCCGGGCACGGTTGATGGTGAAGTACGAGCCCTCCTCGATGTACTCCTCTATCTGCGCGAGCTTCCTGCTCGTGTCAACCATATAGTGCTGGGCAGGGTTGCAGCTGCCGGTGGTGTTGAATCTCTTCTTCATGTTTCTGTTTTTTGCAAAGATAATGTTTTTTATTTAAGGCAACTTCTATAAATTAGGTCGAGATGATTTTGACGAGCATTTTGCTTAGATTAATTATATTCGCGGACATCGTGACTGAGCGAATATGAGCAAGATAAGCAAAAGAATTCAAAAGCAACCGAAACGGAATTTATTACAAGAATAATTTAAAATCGTAAATTATAGAAGTAGCCTTAAGAAAACATCTCGACGTAAGTTATAGAATCCATCTAAAAAACACAAATTAAAACAAAGACAAATTAAAAAGTCTATAGAGCTTTTACAAGTCATCAACTTCATAACAAATCCAATTCGTCTGATATGCAACCGTTAGCACGCATAACATCAAAAAGTTTCGTCTCCATCTCTGCCGGCGGAAAAACAAGTCCTCGTTCCAAACTTTTGTTTGAAACAAGATATAAAGCACCCGCATTATGAAGAGCCATAGTAGCATCAATATAACGCACTTGAGTAGGTTCCTCAAGAATAAAGTTCACGGTCTGCTTATTTTGCAAAACTTTGCTTGCCTCTATACTCTCGCCAAACTCATCCTCCACACCCATATTTGCAAAAACCGCCTTGCTGGAAATCACAGCCTCCAGCGGACAAACGCTCTGCACCGCCCCTTTGACACCAGTCGCAGTAACGACAAAATCTGCGTTCCTGACCGCACGCGCAACCTGCTCAGAATCGCTCATAGACACAGCTTTCAGTTTTTTATCAAAATCTCCCCTTAACGTGTTAAGGTCGGTAATCACCGTTACACGCATAGAGCATTTGAGTGCATGCAATATTATGCCGGTCCCGACTTTTCCAGAACCGAAAACCACCAAATCTTTTCCGCTGAAATCATCAAATCCGAGCTGACGCAACGCGCGAAAATAACTCTCGCCTGTACCTAAGCAAGTCTCAATCTTCTTTATTTCGCCACCATCAGCAACAAACACAGGCTTCTGACAATTCTTATACACAGCCTCGCCAGATTTTGTCAGCTCCACATATCCGAATTTAGCCTCAACAGAAGCGAACGCTCCGGCACAGTCCATCACCACATCAAACACACGCTCTTTAGCCCGACCTGCATCAATAACCTCAACACCAGACTTTTCAAGCAGGCGCACCACACTCCTATCGCGAGGCATCACATCAGAAATCCCTACGACAAGATTTGCGCCAGAAGCTAACATAGCCCTGTACTTTATGAGCGTATTCCTAAATACCGGCGTAGCGTCGAGCAAAGACACACCATCAAGCGGACGCGAAGAAGCCCAGCACCTCTGCTGCCAATCCAACGACGGATATTCGCGCCTTTCATACGCCTCATCAATTACAGAATCTATACAGTTCAAAGTCACTTCTTTTCCTTTTTATTCAGTCTGATTCCGTTATCCTCAATAACGATAAGACGCTCATAGAACAACGCCCCGATCGTCTTTTTGAAAGCCTTTTTGCTACAGCCGAACCTGTCCATAATCTCCTCAGGCGAAGATTTGTCGCACAAAGCCAAGAAACCACCGCAACGCTCCAGCTCGTCAAGAATAGCCCAGCCAAGCTTGTCCACCACCTCTATTCCGATCTTCTGCAAAGTAACGTCCACCTTTCCGTCTTCGCGGACAGAACTGACAAAGCCGTCCAGCTCGCTCATCAGATCGACAGGCTGATAGACCTGATTTTTATAAATCATGCCCCAGTATGCATCATCAACGATACATTTGTAGCCAATATCAGTCTTTTGCGTCACCAGCACCTTCACCCTATCGTTTCTTTTGTACTTAGGCAAGTCCACGCCCAAGAACCTTTCCACGCGAGAAGTCGCGATAATCTGCTTGGTATTCTCATCATAATAGACATAAACCAAATAACTCCGTTCGGGTTTCATTACAGTCCTCATCTCTCTTGACGGCATAAAGAGAGGCCTAGCCAGCCCCCAGTCCAGCAACGCGCCAGCCTTTGACACGTCAGTAGCCTCAAGATAGCCGAACTGCCCCGGCATAACGAACGGCATGGCCGCAGTCACAATCACATCACGTTTAGCATTGCGATAAGCGAAGACCTCCACTTCGCTGCCCTTTTCAGCGTCTTCCGGCACCTCTCGCTTCATCAGGAACAACTCACCATCCGCGCCTCCATCAAGATACGCATTGCCACTGTCATCAAAACGAAGTATTTTCAGCTTATTCAGTTTACCTATTTCTACCATTATTTATTATTTAACATATTTTTCTTCAGGAAAGAGGTGACACACTCCTGCAACTCATCTTCCGCATTTCCGCGGACAAACTTGTTACATTCATCTTCCATATAGCAAGTTTCTGAAATACCACCAAGGTATTTGCTCAAAGCCTCAGCCGCATCAAGTCCGCCGCATGAGCTTCTGTCATGACACTTTCCGGTGACAATCAGACATTTTGCAGCAGCCTCTTTCGGCAAATCCTTATTCAGTTCAGACTTCAGAATATTACCTCCTGATATAGCGACAACACCGCGGACACCTTCCCTTTCAACATCCTCAACAAGAGCGTTTGTGTAGTAATAGTTAACAACCACATCAGCGCCTGTCGAATAACCCACGATATAAATCTCGTTAGCGTTCACGCTGTATTTTTCAGACTTGCTTTTAATCCATCTGACCGCATCGCCCAAATCCTCCGCCGCTTTTCTCAAGACAGACTCAAAGCTATCCTTTGCGAACTCAGGAGTCGAGATGCAGCTATAAGTTGGCACCACGCTCACATACCCTTTGCGCGCCATTGTCACGCTCAAGTCATGCACACAATCCTGCGAAACATCAACAAAACCGCCTCCGCCCACAAAAATAATCACAGGCCTGTTTTTCTCCCCGTCATTCTGAGGGGCATGAATAGACAACCGTCTCTCCTGCTCCTGAGTGACCCCGAATCCGTCTGAATACGGAACATTATCGGCCAACAACTGGATGTCATACATCACATCCACATAACGAGTTTTAGGCATACCAGACTTAGACTCCGCTGCCGAACTTCCGTCTGCGACATCTCCACTGCAAGACATAAGTGAAAACAACGCCGCCAATATTGAAAAAGATAAAAAGCACCTCATAAACACGAAATTTTAGTTAAACTGTTCAATAATAACACACTATAAATCGGAAGGACTTGCCTTTCCCGAATGTCAATATTCACAAATATAATAAAATAAGTTTACGAAACACTTTTATTTTCAAAAAAAATCAAAAAAAAAATCAGACATAAGTCAAAACAGAAAGGCGGTCTTCTGCAAAAACATCGTTTGCCACATTAATCAAGTCCGTTGCAGTAAGCGCCTCTATGCGTTCCGCCACCTCCTCCAGCGACTCATAACGGTCAAAAAACAGCACGCTTTTCGCCATGTTCAGCGTATAGCTTTCGGAATTTTCCTGAGATATGGCAAGCTGACCAAGCAGCTGCTTTTTAGCCCTGAACAGCTGCAAGTCAGACATCTTCTGTTCTCTCAGCTTTTTCAGCTCCTTCATAACGAGCGACTCGCACTTCTTCATATTCTTCTGGTCCGTTCCGAAATATATCATCACAATTCCAGAGTCTGAATATGCGGTGTAAGAAGACTCCACATTGTAAGCCATACCGTTCTTTTCGCGCAAAGCGATTGACAACCTGCTGTTCATGCAAGGTCCGCCAAGCACGTTGTTCAGCAAGTGCAGCGGAAGACGCCTGTCGTCGGTCAGGCTATAAGCCCTCGCTCCAATTATCTGATGTCCCTGATGCGTGTCCTTCACAACCTCCAGACGCTTAGGCACATACAAGTTTGGCTTTCTGCGAAGAATTTCACTTCCGCTATTCACAAACGCTCCAAAATAACGCTCGCTCCAAGCCATCACCTTTTTAAAAGGGACATTGCCTTTGGAGAAAAAGAGGATTCTGTCCGCCTTGTAATTTCGCTTCACAAACCTCAGAGCGTCGTCCGTTCTGTAATTTTTAAGGCATTCCGCATCACCCAGAATGCTTCTGCCCAGCTGCTCATTATGAAACACGATGGACTCGAATTCGTCAAATATGAGTTCAGAAGGCGAATCGTTGTACGAATTAATTTCGTCTATAATGACATCTACCTCCTTGTCAATTTCGGACTGAGGGAAAACAGAGTGGAAAACGATGTCGGAACAAAGTTCCATAGCCCGTTCGAAGTCCGCCGTAAGCACGGTTGCAAACACAAACGTCTCCTCCTTTGTGGTGTAAGCGTCCAGTTCGCCGCCCACCTCCTCCAGTCTGTTCAGGATGTGTCTTGACCTTCGTTTTTCCGTACCTTTGAACAGCAGATGCTCCACGAAGTGCGCCATTCCGGACTCGCTCTCCAGCTCGTCGCGCGTGCCCACATTTATAGCGAACCCGCAATACGCCACAGGCGAGTTGTCTTGCTGATGAACAACACTCACACCGTTAGGCAAAGCTCCATATTCAACAATCCTGCTCATAAACACACCTCATCATTTAAAAACATCACTTTTTTCAAGTTCAGCCGCCGCAACCTCCACCTGCTCGTACCACTCTTCTCCAAAACATCTTACAAGCGGTTCTTTCAAGAACTTATAAACCGGCAAGCTGTTTTTCTTTCCAAGTTCAAACGCGCAGTTGCAGACCTTCCAGCGATGCACGTTCACCGCGATAAAGTCTTTGTACTTAGTGAGTCTGATAGGATAAAGATGGCACGAGATAGGTTTGTAAAAATCAATCTTGCCCTCACGGTACGCCTTCTCTATCGCGCATTTGCAGATTCCGTCCTTATCCATATAAGTAAAGACGCACTCGCGTCCGTTCACGATCGAAGTCACATCGTCGCCGTCGGAGTCCACATAAGAGACACCCTGCTCCTCTATAACCCTCTTTGAGGCGTCGGACAGGTCGTCCCACACCGCAGGCAGAATATCCTTAAGCACCTGCACTTCAGATTTTTCGAGCGGAGCACCAGAATCGCCCTCGATGCAGCACTCGCCTTTGCAGACAGAGATGTCGCACAAGAAACGTTCTTTGAACACGTCGAAGCTCAATATAGTATCATCAATCTGTATCATCAGAAAAGTTCAATATTAATTATTGGTGAGTTCTATAAATTCACCGTTTATAATTTTAAAAGTACAAATCGTGGGATGATAAACATTTCGGCACTCTTTGATATATTTCGGCAACTTGCTGACTGTCAGTCGGTCACAGACTTCGCACTGCACTCTTCTTTCGCTCAGCAATTTATTCGAAATAAAATCAAAAATTCCTCGAAATAAATTTATAGAACCCACCACCTATTAACGAATATCATTCACCGTCTGGCGCAACCGCACAAGCTTTGCCAAAAGAGCCTCTGCGAGGTCAAGACGCAACATATTGGCACCGTCCGACTTAGCCACGCTCGGATCCGGGTGCGTCTCCATGAACAAGCCGTCCACACCGACCGCCACGCCAGCGCGCGCGATAGTCTCAATCAAGTGCGGATTACCGCCCGTCACGCCCGACGTCTGGTTAGGCTGCTGCAACGAGTGCGTAATGTCCAGCACCACAGGGAAGCCAAACTTCTGCATTTCCGTCAGACCTCTGTAATCGACGATTAGGTCCTGATAGCCGAAACTCGTGCCACGATCCGTCAGCATAACATTTTTATTGCCGCAATCCACCACCTTTTTTGCGGCAAACTGCATGGACTCAGGAGAGAGGAACTGCCCCTTCTTGATATTCACGACCTTGCCAGTTTCGGCAGCCGCCACAAGAATATCCGTCTGTCTGCAAAGGAAAGCCGGAATCTGAAGCACGTCCACGTACTCGGCCGCCATCGCCGCCTCTGCCGCAGAGTGGATATCCGTCACGACCGGCACATCAAAACGCTCGCTCACCTTTTTCAGTATCTGCAGCGCCATCTCGTCGCCGATACCGGAAAACGAGTCCATTCTGGAGCGGTTAGCCTTTCTGTACGAACCTTTGAAGACAAAAGGAATTTTCAGCTTGTCGCACACATCCACGAGTCTTTCTGCAATATTGAGAGCCATCTCCTCGCCCTCGATAACACACGGACCGGCAAGCAGAAAGAAATTGCCTGAGTCCAGATGCTTTATTTTCGGAATCATAAAATACAAATTAAAATATCTGCAAAGATAATGAAATGAGTTAAGGAGAGACATATAAAACCGACGATTATTTTCACAATTAGAGCATTCCGTGCAAAAAAGAGCAAAAAAAACAGAAGAGCAAGCGCCTAAGCGCTCACTCTCCGCCTCCTTTCCTTGCTGCCTCCAGCATCTCGTCTGTAATGGTGAAGGTGTAGTCGTACCAAGTGTCAAATTCTATAAATACTGATTTATCTACCAAATCTCCATTCTTAACAGACAAAGACCATTTATTTTCGTCAAAAAACACATCACTTTTAAAAATCACACCCCCTCTATCATTTTTAACAATAATATTTTTATACTTATCTGTCAATATATCCTTAGTGCAGACCAAAGAATCACTCTCTTTTTCTGCCAAAAAAATTGTATCACCAACAAATAAAGAGTCATAATCTGTGTAAACGTCCCATGTTGTCTCTAGAACCAAAAGTTCACCGCTGTTATTTACCACGTTCCAAGATTCATAAAACTTTACAGTTTCCACCTTATCACAAGACATCAACAGAACTAACAACAATGGACTAAGCATTCTCTTTAAAAGCTTTTTCAATTTCATATTTCTTACTTGATTTTTTGTTAATTAATTCCTTTTTTAGTTTTGACTGTGATGTAATCGATACGGTCAAACATCTGTATATATCTTTGATTTGCAAATCACTATCATCATACAGCTGTCCAAATACCTGAGGTTTAAACCAATATTTACTTACACAATCTGTCTTTCTAAATTCATACCCTTTTCACTGAGCCAACATTGCCTCTTCCGTAAAGTAGCCCCACATTTCGCCAACGCCGATGTAGCCGGAATAGATCGTAGTGGATTCGGATGTGCCGTAAAGTTCTGAGCCTGCTGCAACGCGGAACAGAAGAGCAAGCGCCTAAGCGCTCACTCTCCGCCTCCTTTCCTTGCAGCCTCCAGCATCTCGTCTGTGATGGTGAAGGTGTAGTCGTACCAGGTGTCGTATTCTCTGTTACTTGGAACATATTCAGCCGGGATAGAATCTCCTGGCTTTATACTTAGATCCCAATTGATTTTGTTTGACATCAACTCATCACTGAAATAACAAGAACCACTGTCTAACACACAGACTGAAAGATAATTATCTGATGGCTTTCCGAACAAAGAAGTGTCAGAATGGTTACATTCATCACCCTCCAATATATATCTATGTCCTATAAGCAATTGAAATTCGACTTTACTCCCGTCTATTCCAACTTTTCTTACAGCAAGAATTTCAGAACTGTTATTTACTAAATTCCATGTCACACGATTGTCAATATGATCAAGCGGACCGCACGACGATAAAAAAAGTGCAAACATGACTTTAATTATAAAGTTTAAAAGCGTATTCAATTTCATTTTTCTTACTTGGATTTTTGTTGATTAATTCTTTTTTTAATTTGTATTGTGTTGTGACTGACGAATTTAGACATTTGTATATGTCTTTGATTTGCAAATGTCTATTCCCACTCACCTTTTCATTCT
>JAGBRL010000060.1 GCA_017632345.1 Paludibacteraceae bacterium | reverse complement strand
TGTAAACTTACATAAAAACTTTTGTTTTTACGCCCGTTTGAATAAAAATCAAGACCACATACTATCTTTATAAGGCAAAAGCGGTCATGACTTCTCAGCCAGCCGCACATCCTAAGTGAAACGAGGTCTATGCCTCAAAAATTAAAGCCTATGCGAACAGTATGTGGACTTGATGTGCACAAAGATAGCATTTTTGTGTGCATTCTCAACGAAAAAGGTATTCTGTTTCAGGACAAGATCGGAGTGCTTACTCCTGACTTGGAACAATTGGTTAAAGTGCTGCATGAACACGCTGTAACCGAGGTTTGCATGGAGAGCACAAGCATCTATTGGATGCCTGTCTGGCGTATCCTTGAGCCTTATTTCTCTTTGAAACTTGTCAACCCGTACTTCATTAAGCAGCTCCCCGGAAAGAAGAGTGATGTAAAGGACGCAGAGTGGATAGCAACCTGTCTTTTGAAAGACCTCATCCGCGGCAGTTATGTGCCAGAGGACCGCATTCAACAACTGCGTCAATATGACCGCCGCATCTTCGACCTTAACAAAGATATCGTCTATAAGCTGACCAAACTTGATGCGGCACTTCAACGTTGCAATATACGCATCAGCAACTACGTGTCGACGACAGATGGCAAGAGCTATCAGAAAGTGGTTGAGAAGATTTCCGAGGGTATCACTGATCCGAAAGTGCTAGTCAGTCTCATCCATGGTCGCACCACAAACCGAGTCGGAAAAGAAGTTATCACTGCATCGCTAACTGGTGTTGTGACGCAAACAGACATTGATGTTATCAAACAGATAAGGGAGGAAGTATTGCTTGCTCAAAAGCATCGCGACGAATGTCTTGCTAAAATGGAGGATTTATGCAACAAGTGGTTCCCGAAGCAGATGAAGAACCTGCAGACGGTTCCCGGAGTCAGTCTCAGATCCGCAACATCAGTAATTGCAGAATTGGGCACCGATATGTCATCGTTTGAAGATGCCGCCCATCTGGTGTCATGGTCAGGGCTGAAGCCGAGGAATGACGAGAGTGCAGGAAAGATAATGTCCCGGAAGATAACACATGGAAACAAGTTCCTGAGGAAAACACTCATCGAATGCTCATGGGCAGCATCCAGAACACGAGGATGCTTCTACAACACGTTCAGCTATCATCAGACTGTCGTCAGACGGAAGAACAAGATGAAGGTGCAGGTCGCCATCGCAAGGAAAATGCTGGTGACAATATGGTTCATACTGAACGACAACGTCCCATATAGGGACTATACACCCGATATTGTGGCGGAGTAATCCGTCGTCAATATATACCGCATATTGTAAGGTCACTATATTTATGGTGTCAGCAACCCGTTTGTAAACTGGCTAATGCTCTATGCGGCTTAGGACGCCCGTTTGAACTCTTAGTTCGCAGAGGAAATTGTTATATTATATCTTCACCGCTATCTATGGTAGTGGCATTGCCTCACGCACTTATGAGAAGTCATGACAGCACTCACGGTGCATAGATAGTATCTGATCTGGATTTATAGAGGAAATATAAATAATTTTGATAAATATGCCAACAATCATTCACAAGCGACACCTTCGGAAACGGAGGTGATTTTTAATTTAAAGCGAGAAAGTGATGCGTTTGGGGTTTTGATGCGGCGAAATCCGCGCGTTTTTGTCGTGAACATTTGCAACCCATCGAAAACAGATCGCGTGAAAGACATTCTGTCCACAAAAACAGGCGTTTGGGTGGACACGCACATCAAAAAGACACCTCTGTCCACGAAATGAGGCGTTTTTGTGGATACGAACAGCAAAATGATGCCAACTTCCAAGAAAAGGGGCATTTTCTTGGATATGAAGGAGAATTTGATGACAACTTCCAAGAAAAGGGGCATTTTCTTGGACGACAGGGTGGGAAAACAAAAAAGGTGTGCGATATGCACACTATAGCAGGGCGCTTCAGCGCCGCGTCATCCGCGTCAGCGAGACTTTCGAAGAAAGTCGAAGCAGCGGGGACGCCCGACCCGAGCAAGGCGAGTGGTCGGTGTGCCCCTGACAGGGGCTGTCTGAGCGAAGCGAAGACTGGGGTTAAGATAGTGGAAAGAAATAAGGGTTGGCTCATCGCCAACCCTTGTTTCTTTCTTGCGGAAGCTTTGAACTATTTGTTCAAAGCAGTAGCAACGTCAACCGCACAAGCAACTGTACAACCAACCATAGGGTTGTTACCGATGCCGAGGAATCCCATCATCTCAACGTG
>JAGBRL010000004.1 GCA_017632345.1 Paludibacteraceae bacterium | reverse complement strand
TCTTAACATATTTTAAATAATAGCAATGATTTTTGTTAAATACTGTTATAAAAAACGACTGCAAATTATTGAAATAATTTGAGGAGTTGTCTTATAATCGTTGCAATATATAGAAATTTATAGTAATAAAAAATTATGTTATAAATATAGGGGGGTACAGGTGGGGGTTTCGGTGGGGGTTTGGGAGGGGGTTCTGGTGGGGGTTGCCTTCGGGGATGGGTGCAAAAAAGATTTGTTAGCTGTGTTTTTTTGTTTTATGTTTGCGGCTGGAAAAAGTCCCGAAATTTTTTTCCATAATAGATAATAGTTCATTTGTATTACGTTTTTGAGTATTTTGTAACTTTATGATTTTAAAGTATTTATCAAGCGTTGAGCCGCCGGCGTTGTGAAACGTTCGGCGGCGTTTTTTTGGGAATTTTTGCAGGGGGTGGTGCATTTTTTTTAATTCAATCCTTTGTAATTGTTATTCAGTCTTTTATATTTGCAAAAAATTTTACAGTTATGGCGGCTAAGATATTATACACCCCGACGGAGGTAATGCTCCGAAATCCTGTGCTGCGCTCAATATGGGACGCGCAGAGCATAGGGTATTTAATTAAATTACAGCTAATTAAGGCTAAGGCAACAAGTCGTTACAACCTCGTGGACGAGGAGGAGGTGCTGCGCTTCTTCTATTCGCACTTCCCGAAATACTTGCACCCATCCCCCGTTGCGTAAAATATTATAGTTGTGTACATTCGTGCAGAAAAGCAAAACGGAAGGAGGCACGAATGACAACCAACAATGACAACGGATTAGGAAAATTTTTTGCGGTCGCGGCCATCACCGGCGCGGCCATTTACGCCGTCTATCTTGTGCGCAAGGCTAAGGCGGCGGAGAGCTTGCGCTATCAACTCACCAGAATACAGCTTTACCAGTTTGCCAGCGGCGGCAACCTCGTGTTCCGCGTCTGGATGAGGTTTACCAACCTCGAAAACACTCCGCTTGTCGTCAATCAGATGTACCTCGACATTTTCCTTAATTTTGGCGGCTCTCTCCATCGTATCGCAACACTCAATACCAATAACGTCCCGATAGAAATCCCGGAAAATAGCAGCGTCGATTTGCCCTTCGACATATCCGTGCCGTGGGCAAATATCGGCGTGGCTACTGCGAAAATCCTCGCCGGCTATCTTACAGGCAACGGCGCAAACTGGCCGACGGAGGCGAAGGTGGAGGGACAGATTAAGACGATGGGCTTTACTATCAAAATCGACACTACAGTGCCATTCAGTGCGGACGCTTTAAATAGTTGATGTTATGGGAGTTTACGGCACGACATATAAAAGCGCGTTCAGCGGTTTGGGCAAGCCCTCGATCAAATTGGAGTTTGAGGACAACGAGAGCCTCGTGGCGTTCTCTAAGCGTATGCAGGAGGGCGAGGCCTCGCCTGTAACATGGAACGAGGAGGAGGAGATGTTTGTGCCGGTGGAAGGTGTGAAAGTTGTTGACGAAAAGAATATTACAGAGTATTTAACAAGCAATCCAGCCGACTTTATTCCGCCCGAGGATTTTAACGAAGCCTCCTTTAAAAATGTGCTTACAATTCACAATACAACAGGGAAGCGTAAAACGTACATTGTAGAGACACCGCTGGCACGTCCTTATAAATGGATTGTATTAAGAGATTATCAGTTAGAAGATAAGCTTAAAGAGAAAAACTCTAATTGGCAAGACCGTACAATATTTAAGGCGTTAATTAAGCCTACTTTGGAAAATCCACGTATGGCGATATTAGACGATAAGGGGCTTGTATTTGTAAAACCATTCACTAACTACGACGGGAAGCCAATTTTATTTTGTGTTACATTGGTATTTGATACTTACAATTATGTAAGCTCCTGCCATCCTAAAAAATTGAAAGACATAATAAAAAAGGCAAACAGCGGTAATGTCTTATATCCCTATGGTTGGGAAGAAAGCCGTACGGCTCCCAGCTTCAACGCAACTGTCCGTACAAACAAACCCTTTAAAGTCGTTGAAATCTGTCTGCCTTTCAGTGGCAAAGATATATTAAATGTTTCAAATAACCAAACATTTAACGAAAAAAATTCTCTTGGTGCGCCTGGTGATACATATATAATCACCGACACGAGGACGCGAGCCCGGAAGGACTTGGAAGATACGGCGGCATTAAAAAAATACGACATCCGGAAGTTTAGCGGCGAGGAACTGCAAAAGATGCAGACCGACGACCCGTTGCTTTATGAGCAAATCAAAAGCGACTTACAGCAGCAAAAAACACCCATCAAGCCGAAAGTAAAAACAAAAGAAGATTGGATGCAGGAAGTTGATAAAATGCTCGAAGTTTGGAAAGATGAAGCATTTTACAAGACAAGGCCGCAAAAACTTGATGAACCTGGCAGTCGTGTAAAAGCAAGGTATATTAGCAATTTACGCGATATAATAATAAAATACTTTATTGAAGAAATCGACAAAGGTAATTATGACCGCGTTAGTAATATTGCTAACATATTGGGCTATAAATACGCAGATAACGAAAGAATATCGCAAACAAATGGTTTGATAAGTCAATTTGTCGGTATTGTTCCAACACTTCCAGAAGGCTGGCGTATATCTAAAAATATACCCAAATGGCTTCCAAAACTCCCGAAAGGTTTTGTATATATAGACAATGGTAAGGAGATGTTTGACTATCGGCACAAGATAATGCCGACACAAAAAGGCCTCGGCAAGACCGCCAACGACGCATTATATAATAATAATGAGTTAATGGATTGTCGAGGCCTCAAGCCTACGTACAAAATATTACAGAGCTACGACGCTTTTTTTGCGCCGGCTCAACACTCGCAGACCTTCGCCGGCGTAGGCCTCGACGATACAAAAAAACTTATTGCAGACATTTGCAAAGCACATTATAAAGATTGTGCCAGGATAGCGCAGCACCTCAAGGCAGACACTAAACTTCAGAGCGTCTTTAATTTGTGGCACTGGCTACGGCATAACATCCGTTACGAATACGACCGGGAAGGCCGTGAAGAAGTGCGCACGCCGTTAAGAACCTGGGCGGATAGGCGGCGCGGAGTCGATTGCGATTGCCTTAGCGTGTTTGCCTGGTGTGTATTGAAGTGCATGGGGTACGACCCCGCCTTCGAGCTTGTATGTTTTAAAGGTAAAAAACAACCTTCCCACATACTTGTAAATCTCGACGGCATACGCTGCGACCGCGTTTGGTTTGTGTTTAACAGTTTGCCGCCTGGCGTAAGTAACAGCGAAATTTACAGGGTAACGGACAGGGCGACGGCGGCGCAGCTCGCCGGATTGTTTAACTAAAAATGTTTTTGTTGATGATACCAGTTTATGGTCTTAGCGGAATAGATGGGGCGCAGTTCCCCGGCTCGGCGAGCCTGGAGGCGTACGCGGCGCGGATGGTGCAGCCATCCCGGCGTGCCGCCTTCATACGCGCACAGGCGGAGACATTGCACGGTATCGAGGGCATCTACAACGTAGCGGCGCAAAAGATTGCAGACGGCACGGCGCAGCCTTCCGACTACACCGACGCGCGTAAAGCTAAGGTTTTAATCATATTGAGCAACACCGACTTCGAGGCATACCGGCTCGCCTCTCATATCGTGCCTTATATCGAGGACATCGACGAGCAGGACGGCGGCTACTTGTTTTACACACAGGAACAGGTGGATGCCGTAAAGCACGCGGAGGATGATTATATTAACATGTTGCACACGCCTGGCACTGACGACGAGGAGCTCGCCGGCTGGCTTAAGAAATTGGGTAAGGCTCTCGCCTCGGGCGTTAAGGCAGTGGGTACTGGTGTATCGGCAGCTGCAAAAAGCGTCGTGAACGCTACGAAGGCGACAGCTAACACCCTTAAGGCGGCGGGGCAGCTCGTCACCGGCAACACCAGCGGCGCAAAGGAGAGCATCAAGAAGGCGGGCAACCAGTTCAAAGACTCCGCAATCGACCCCTGGAAGGCCGCTTATGAAGCACAAAAAGACATCGTTAATTTAACAAAAGAAACGGTAAAAATTGCGGGCAAAGTGCTCAAAGTGCTGTTTATAAAGATTAATCCTGTTACCGTTCTGTTGAGAAACGGCCTCCGCTCTCTAATTGCGCTAAACCTTGCCGGGATGGCGACAAAATTAAATGTTGGACTCCTCACACAATCAGAGGCTGCGGCACTCGGCTACAGCGAGAGCGCATGGAAGGATGGCGTGAAGGCAATGCAGCGGCTTCGCAAGCTGTTTAAAACGATGGGCGGCAACGTCGATAAGCTCGAAAAATCCATAAAAAAGGGCTCGAAGCTCCCCGAGCCAAAGGTGGACAAAAATACTAAATTCGACATGCCGACCAACGACACCGACGACGGCGAGCCGACACTTGGCGACCCCGCCACCATCGCCGCCACCATCGCCGCCTGTATCGGCATTTTAACGCAGATATGGCAGTGGATAGCGTCGATAAAATCAGCGAAGGAGGCGGCAAAGGAGGCAAAGGCACAGGAGGCACAGCTGCAGGCGCAAAACAAAGCAAACGCGGAGGCGGCACAGGCACAGCTTGACGAGCTGCGCAAGATTTACGCCTTCGACTCTGCGGGCAACTTCTACATGGACGAAAACGGCAATTACATCACATGGGAGCAATACTGGGCAAACGAAAACGCGGCACAGGAAGGCGACGACACAAAAAAATATTTAATCGCGGCGGCAGCGGCTGGCGGCTTGTTGCTACTGTTTGCAGCCTTCGCGAAAAAACGTTAATGAAATTTTATTGAAAATGGACAGAATAGCAGCATACGAAATAGGCAGGTGCAACGGACTTGGCGCGGGCGGCGAAAATCTGCAGAACTGGATGCCGTTGATTAATGCCGGGATTAACGCCGGCACTACGATAGCGACCACGGCAATTACAGCGAAAAACCAGAGCGCACAAGCGAGCGGCTCGACGGTGACAGGCGGCAGCACCTCGACCTATGCACCAATTACCACCGGCGGCACGTCGTACAGGACACCCGCCAAACAGGAAACAAACTGGACTCCCTGGATAATTGGCGGCGTGGTGTTACTCGGCGGCCTGGCTTTAATTATGAACTCAAACGGCGGAAGGAGGAAATAAAATGGCATGTGTAGTTATAAAATTAATCCCCCGCAGCGTCTGCTGCTGTAACAACCAACCGGCGGTGGCTCCGATGGTGACGACGACGACAAACACACCGGCGGCTGCAGTTCCCGCACAGGCGGCAACCATGGATCCCGGCAAAATTGCAGCGGCGGCGGCGACATCAGCGGCGACACCCCCCGCAGAACCGGCGGAGGAAACAAAAAAAAGCAACTGGTGGAAGTGGGCACTCGGCGGCCTCGCCGTTATCACATTGATAGCAGCCACCGGCGACAAAGACAAAAAGAAGGACAACAACAAAAAAAGCAACAGGCGATGAGAGATTTTTTGTTATACGGATTGTGCGGCGGTCTGGGCGATGTTTACACGCTCAACACACCAGGCGGCAAAAAGACATTCACGGACGAGGCGGAATACAACAAATACAAAGGGTATGTTCAGCAGTACGACACAGCCTACGGCCTCGCCTACACCTACAACGTAAGTCCGCCAAACTGGGCCGACTTTGAAGCGGGCAACGGCGAGGCGGTTATTGACAGTTACCGCGCCAAGGCAGCCGGCAAAGCACAAGTAAACACCGGTACAGGGGTAACAGCCAACGGTGCAACATACAGCGTACTTTTGCCGACCGGTAGCTATTACAGGACGACCAATAAGGACGATTACGAAAAATACAGCCGTTACGTCGCATTGTATAACGAATGTTACGCGCTTGCAGTTAAATACAACTTCCAGCGGCCAGTATGGGCGCAATTTGAGGCGGGGCAGGGCGAGAACGTATTACAGCAATACAAGACTCTCGAAGCCAAAAAACTCACGGCGGACAAGGAAGAGGCGGCGAAAATAGCGGCGGCGGCGGCGGAACGCGCAAAGGCGGAAGCGGACGCAATAGCGGCGCAGGCGGCGCAGAAGGCGGCATCGATGGAACTCAAGGTGGCACAAAACACCGGCGACGCGCAGGCGACGCAGACCGCACAGGCAGCACTTGCCAAAACTGTACAGAAGGCGGCGGAGGCTTACCAGGCCGCGCAAGTTGCACAGGCGGCAGACGTTACCTACGAAGCACCGGCGGCGCAGACCGGGAACACGCAAACGGCAACCAAAAAGGGCGGCATCCCCTGGTGGGGCTGGGCTCTCGGCATTGTAGGCGGCGGCCTGTTGATTTATAAGGTATTTGGAGGCAAAAAGAAAGGCAAGAAAAAATAATAACTTTTAATAAATAGAAAACTATGGCATTTATCAGAAAGAACTGGCAAAAAGACGCAACTGCCGTCGCTATCAACGCGGCGGTGCGCGGTGTTGGCGCGGTTGGCGGCGCGTTCATCACCAACAAGCTCTTCGGCGAAGGTAAAAGCAAGACTATGCAGAATATCGGCGGCCCGCTCATGCTAATTGTTGGCACGGTTGGCGACATGATGATGGACGACCCGAAGCTCCGCGCAGCCTTCCAGGGCGTGGCAACCTACGCAGCGTTGCACACCGTCGCAGTTATCGCCCCGGACAGCGTAGGCACGGAGGTAGGCATCAGCGGCCTGGATGTTACCAAGAACCCGGCAGCAATGTTTAACGGTGTCGGAGCTCTCGGCACTACCACCGCCCCGCCGGAGTTTGCGCTTGCGGCTGGCGAAAAGACCGTCACCGACACAGACGGCAAGACGTACAACAACGACTGGGCGTATCTGGCCGAGCACATCGACGACGCAGAGCAGATAACCCGGACAGTTGACGGCGTTGACGACGACGCAGCATACAAGGCTGCATCCCTAATGGGTGTTTCGGACGCTATGGCAGCGGCGAACCTTATGGGCATTTTTTAACCAATAAACATATCAAATCATGGAAGAATTACTGAAGAACCTCGACATCACAAAGTTCTTTACAAGAGACCAAGCTCTCCTTCTCGCAAGCGTTATGAAGCTTTCACCGGGAATGATTAAGGACTTCAAGAACGGCAACCTTAACCTCTCCGATAGCGTGTACTACAAGAGGTACGAAATCACCGGCGCAGGTGGACTTCTCGACCTTCTCTACAACGACGACGCAATCAAAGACGGTTATTGCAACCTGTCGAAACAGAAAATCAAGCAGGGCTGCGCCTTCATGCTTAGCCGTATCACGGCGCGCATCGGCTACACTGCAGCCACCAACACCACCTACACGGCGGCCAACATCAACTACTTGCCAGTGGCGAACATCGGCACAGTTGACCCCATCATCAGCAACTGCGAGCTCGAGCTTGACCTTGCACAGCTCAACATTTTCCAATCTCCGATTAACTCCTTCTGTCAGGAGTCGGTGGGCATCAACGGAGAGAAGGACGGCATTATCCTCACCGCTCCCAAGCTCATTCAAGACAGCCAGGAGCTCCAGATGAGGTTGCACGTACCCCAGGGCGCAACCATCAGCGGCACAACAAACCGCTACTTCATCGAAGTTGCGCTCCGTGGCTCGGAAATTCGCGTAAAGTAGCACATTCACGTTCACGAGGAAGCCTACCACGACCAGAGGCGGCGGCATCCAAAAGCCGCGCAAGCGTTCTCGCCGGAACACGCCGCCTCACTAACATTATATATATAATATAAGGTGTAACAAAATGGCAAAAGAACTTATACAAAAATATTGGTTCACCGTACCAGCGACGACAGGAACACAGGCTTATCAATACGTTTTTAAATCGGACGAGCTTTACAAGTTCCTCACCGGCATCGCGTGCCCGCTCGTTACGGCGTTACCTTCGGCGGATGAGATTAAAATAGAGCTCCGGGATGACTTTAAAAGCATCCTTAGCTTCTCGCCTGTGCAAAACTGGTGCAAAAACACCAGCAGCGCAGACTTCGACCTTACGGCGGTGTTTAGGCCGGTTTTGTCCCAATCGGCGGGCAAAAACTATTACTTAAACGTGCGAGTAACTAACAGCGCGGCCGCCTTCACCTTTGTTGCACTGTTTAGGCAAAGCAACGAGCAGCCGGCGGTGTCGATATTCGGCGAGGAGGTTACAGGCTACGACATGCAGAGCTTCACCATCAAGCAGCCCGCGCTTGGTTCAAACTACAACATAAATCTCCCCTCCGACTACGACCGCGTGGCGGGCGTGAACTTCGTCGGCGGCGACACGGCAAATATTATGCGCCTCGCGCTCGATATTAACGACAGTGTGAGAGAGCTTCTCGACCCTGTGCCGGTGAGCATTTTGGCCGTAACGGAGAACCAGGGGTATGACAAGACGTTTTTCCCGGTTGCCTTCGAGTCGAAAAACAAGCAGGTAAATTTGAGACTCACGCAGTTAGACAGCGCACCAATGAGCTACACGGCGACGGATTTTACTGTAACATTCCTATTAACACGCTAAAAAAATGGACGTTTGCGACTATATCAAGAACTACGCCACCACCCACGGCATAAAGGATTACACGCTTAAATGTAAGTATGTAAGCAAGGCGGACGTGGCCAACGTGCTCCAGTTCTCCGGCGGCGTTGCCTTCTTTTACCGTGTATTTGCGGAGGGTGAGATAACCGACAAAAACCAACTGCAAAAGAAATTTTTGCAAGTGGACACGCCCACCGACTTCTGGGACTTGTCGCCAGTGGCGGAAGTAGTGGATTTTGGCACGCTGCAAAAAGTCGAGACGGATTTTATATTTACGGCGGACAATACGCTTAAATTTAACCTGTTTGAAGGCACAACGGACGCGATGTTTGCAAGCGTTATAAATTTTTGCGCATTGTACATGTACATGGCCCCGATAAGGCTGGAAACAGGCGGCAACAACAGCGACGGCGACAACAACGGCAAAAAAAATGCAAATGACGACATAATAATAATAACAGACTGACAAAATGAAACTGACAAAGGATTACATCATTAACCACATGAGGCAAACGCAGTACCCCTGCTGGAGCCTGTTTGTAATGCAGAATTACAAAAGAGTACCAATTATGCACTACAACGGCGACGACTGGCAGAGCGACGACGACGCGGCAGCAAAGACAGAAAAAGCCATCGCACGCCTCAATGGTGCGCTTCAGTCGGGCATACCGTCGGACGCGCTGCTCTGTATTGAGCTTAGAAGCTCGAAGGGCGCAAACGGAAGCCAGGGCACGCTCGGCCCGTTTGAGTTTTACAACCACGACAAGGCGGACGAAGTGCCGACACAGCAGCCGCAGCAACAGGCGGCGGGATTGGGTGGTTTTGGTTTTATGCAACCGCCTCCCGGCTGGGTGTCGGAGGAGACGCTCAACGCCAAGCTCGAAGGCATTGCGGTCAAGAACGAGCAGCGCATCAATGAAATTTTATTGAAGCAGCGCGAAAAGGACTTTGAGGAGCGGCGCAACCGCGAACTCCGCGAAATTGCGGAGATAAAAAAAGAACTCAAGGACGAAAGGCGTAAATATGAGAGCAATACAGGCGCGGCGGCCGATACGCTTGTGATGGCAATAAAAAAGATTTTGGGCGAACTGTTCCCCGCCTTGCCAATCAACAATGCGGCGGAGGCACAGCCCGCTACGTTGTCGGGAGCGGACACCAGCCGACCCACCGACCCGAAATATGGCGCGGTGGAGGCGTTGGCAAATGCAATGTACCAGGACCCGGCATTAACGGAGCAGGACGTTAACGAAATCGCGCTCGCTATCAAGCAGCGCGCCGCGATGAAACACAACACACCGCCGCAGCAGCCACAGGAGGCTACGGCGGTAGAGTTCCCGAAGGGGGCGGGCGGTACGCAAAATGTTTGACTTCATCAGAAAACCGCAGCCGCCAACCATCGAGGCGAACAACCTCTCATTTGAGAGATTGACAGAGCAGCTCGCCTCGGCGATACGCACACAGATAGCGGCGGGCAACCTAAGCGCACAGGAATTAATGAAGCTTGTGCAGCTCGCGCAGGACACAAAGAGGCTGCGCAGCGCGCTAACATACTTGTAACAATTCACAGATTAATAAACATATAAACGATACGGATTATGGCACTTAAGAAACCATCAAAACCAAAACTCAAGAAATACCCGAAGACCCCGCGAGAGACCGCGAGCATCGAGGTATGGAAGAACTACGACGCAAAGACAAAAGCCATCGACGCGGACAACAACAAGAAGATTGCGGAGTACAAAAAGAAGGTGACAGCGTACGAGAACGAAGTCAAGCAGCGCAAGGCCATCAAGGAACGCGCCGCAAAGGCTAAGCAGAAGTTAAGCGGCTTTTAACAGCTGCGTTTTGTCAGTCTAACCAGAAGGGCACGGCGAACGCTGCGCCCTTCATAAAATAAAAGGCGATGGACAATAGCAAAGGCTGGCTCGTAGGTCTTAGCGCGGTGGCTCTCGGAGCGGGAATTTTTTTCTACTTCAAAAACCGAGGCAAAAAGGAAACGGAGCAGGAAAATAAAGCCATCTCCGACCTTACCACGAGCACAGAAACAGAACAGGCGGCGCTTCTGAAAAAATATCTCAACGTCACCGACTCCGTGCTGGTTGGCTGGAGTGCGGGAAGTCCTTACAGAAACAATGCGCAGGAGGCTCTGCGCGTATGTCTCCAGATAACGAACTGGAACGAGGTTGGCAAGAAATTTAGCGCGTTATGCGATAACAAATACACGCTTAATAAAGCTTTACAGGATGGTCTGAACGACGAACGCTACACAAAAGCCATTCAGTTTGCGAAGGCGAAAAAAGTAGTTACAACAATGCCCTTTACGTATGCCGGGCACACGTTCCAGGCCGGTACAATAATGGGCGCACTTGCCGGCGAAGGCGTTAACATGCTTGGCAACAAGGTTTACAACACAGTAAACGACTACACGGCCAACACATTCAGCGACGACACAGAGTTAATAATCCCTGTCCCCCAGGACATGGCAAAATTAATTTAACATGGTAAAATTATGGAGATGGAAGATATGGTCGATTTAATAATCGACAACATCGAGGGCGGCTATTATCACCCGGACATGAAAGACAAGCTCAAGGGAGGCGAAGCAATGGGCATCAGCGGCGAGACGATGTTCGGGCTCGATAGGAAAAACGGCGCGGGCTCTGCAGTGACAGACAGCACCGCCGGCCGCAATTTCTGGAAGTTGATAGACACCTACTACGGCAACCATCACGGCGATACAAGCTACTACGGCGACAAGGCGGACGGCAAGCGCGGCATCTCTGCAGCGGTTGGTGCGCAGTTGCGCCAGTACACCCGCGAAATCATCAAGGCAATGTACAACGACTACGCCGGCCGCTATCTCTCCGACGGCGCAAAAGCTGTAATTATGAGCAATCCGCAGCTCCAGCTGCAATTCCTCTACGCAGTTTGGAACGGGCCGGGACACTTCCAAACCTTCGCGAACCTGGTAAACGCTGCATATTCCAACGGCACAAGGGCGGCGGCTGCGCTTTATAACATTGTTGCGGACGCTCGACGCAAGAAGGGCGGCCTGTTCGCAATCGGAGCGGACAAGCTGGACGCAATATGTAAAAAGTATTTGGGCGGCGTTCCCGGCGAGGAGGGCGGCTTCGGTGTCGCCGGTTGGCTTCTCGGCGGCCTCGCGGCCTTCTTAATAATTAAGGCACTATCTAAAAAGTAAAGCACATGATCGGCGGCAATTACACAGAAACAACGCGCGATAGCTGGGCGACAGTTCCCGGACGGTCGGAGGAACTGGAGCGCGATGAAAATGGCAACATCACAAAAATTACCTATTACGAAGGCGACAGCGTGGTGTTCGCTCAATACTTCACGCTCAACGACTCCGGGCAAATCACAAAAATAGAATGTCAAGACAGTTAACATTATGGCGGGCTACGAATACAATCCACTTTTAAAATTAAACCTTCAGAAGAAGGACGACTCGGCGACACCTGGCGACATCGCCAGGCTCGAGGGCGAGATTGAGGCACTGCGCGGCAACGTGTCCGACAAAGTGCCAAAATTTTTCCAAAGTATCGAGGAGCTGGAAGTCGGAGAAATTGGACAATACCAAGGTGAAACGACGGCGGATTTTGTGAACGGCTATTTTTACAAAAGGCAGGAGCCAGTTGCAGTTGAATACGGAGAAACGCAATATACATACCAAAGCACTGGCTATATAGAAATAAAACGGGGCGGCACATTAACAGCAAAGCAACTATATGTGCGGCAAAATGAAGAGCATGGCTACATAACATTTACAACCGAACAATTAATATTATGTCGCTGTGCATCCGAGCGTAACTACGCTTATGTATTTTTATTCTCGCCCGACTTACTAATCGGCGGCGACGACTTGCCAACCGTAACGGTTGATAATAACCAGTATTTGCTATTTCCGTATGTGTACGACCGCACAGACGTAGGCGATGAGTTTATGGACTATGACAATCCGATACAATACTTAGGCAATAACACGGTTAAATATTTAGATTATGAGCCAAAAGTGCTGTATAAGTCTGCGTGGGGCATTAGTTCATTTATTGGAGCAGATTTAAATGATAATAGTTTGCTTTATGCGTGGTTTAACAATTACGGATGTTTTGCGCTGCCTATTTCGTCGGATTGTAGCCAGTTGGCATTTAATGTATTAAAAGCCCTGCCGCCGTCTGATTATTATTATGAAGCAGAAACGACGCAAGAAATAACAGCATATCCAACTTCATTTATAACACAGCCGCCATTTGTCCGAGTTAATGCGCAGCCCTCGCTCGACCCTTCCGACTTCGCGACCGCGGCCCAGGGTACGAAGGCAGACACCGCGCTGCAAAGTATCTCCAAAGGCACAGACGGCAATTATATTACTACGACGGTAACAGAGAAAACAAACAACGAGCAGACCGTCGCCGCGTCGCTGACCATCCAAGACATCACCACCGCCGACAACACCCACAAAGGACTTGCCGAAGCGTCAAACGTGAAGGCATACGCGGCAACGGCGGCACAGGGCGCGAAGGCAGACAGCGCACTCCAAGGCATCAGTAAAGGTACAGACGGCAGCTATATAACTACAAACGTATCAGCGAAAACAAACAACGTGCAGACCGTCTCCGCGTCGCTCACCATCCAAGACATCAACACCACCGACACCGACCACCGAGGCCTGCTGGAAGCGTGGAACACACGGAATTACATCGACAACGAAATTTACAAAATCTCGCTAAATTTCTTTTTTTATGGTGTCCAGTGGGACGAGAGCAATCCCAGCCCGGATTGTACCCGCATCGGCAACATGAGCCTTCACGCGGAGCTGCCCGTGCAAAATGCCATAATTGGCGGCTTATTACAGGACGATTTAACGTTTACGCCCTTCGCCGACCAATCCGACTGGAGCGGCGAAACCGTGGATGGAAGCGCGGGCCAACTGATGCTCCAAATACCTAAGCATTACTTTAAATCGGAAATTCACGGCACAATACACAAAAAACTAATTTCACAATACCCGCTCGCCGGCTTTATTGAAATTCCATTGATGTACGTATCTGCGGAGAAGGCGACGGTTGACAGAACCGACCCCACGACCCCTAAATTGTGCAGCGTCGTTAATTCGTCGCCGGAGTATCGCGGCGGACAAAATACAGCCGACTGGGACAACACCTACCGCTCATTATTAGGCAAGCCCGCCAGCAATATTTCTTTAACAAATTTCCGCCAGTACGCACGAAACAGGGGCAACGGCACGGCATGGAACTGCCACATATATCTCGCACAAAGGATGTTATATTGGTTATTCGTTACCGAGTACGCCACGCTCAACTCGCAAAAAAACTTCAACGCGGCGAAGGATGCCAACGGCTACGCGCAGGGCGGATTGGGTCCGGGTGTGTCGAACTGGAACGGCGACGCATGGAACGCCTACAACAGTTATAATCCACTCGTTCCGTGCGGTTATTTGTTGGAGTACGGCAACCAAAGCGCGGTAAAGAATTACAGCGTAAAAGATGCAGACGACAACATCCTCGTAACATTTGAGGTAAACAGTTATCGCGGCATTCAATCACCGTTTGGCGACATTTGGGACTGGACGGACGGCATATTGATAAATGTACAATCAGACGCGGCGGGCGGCATATCGACGTGTTATATTACCGACGACCCGCAAAAATTTTCGAGCACGGATTTTTCGCAATACACCGAACTGGGCAACACTCCACGCGCCGACAACTGGATAAAGACAATATTCGACAATGAACAGGGCGATATTATTTGCAAGACACAGGGCGGCTCGTCAACGTCGTATTATTGCGACTATTACTGGGGCGCAAATTTGCCCGCGTCGGACGTGTCGCTCCGGGGTGTTCTCTTCGGGGGTGCTGCGAATCTCGGCTCCCGCTGCGGCTTCCTGTACGCGTCCTCGTCCGCCGTGCCCGGCTCCGTCAGCCCGCATCTCGGGTCGCGGCTCTGCGCCATCCCGCCCCCCTAATGGAGCGCGTAGCGCGACCGCGCGAGTATTCGCCGTAAGGCGAAAAATTTTTTAGAAAATACAAGGTTGGCTGTCCTTCCGGGGTGTTCACTTCGGGGGTAATGCGAATAACGGCTCCCACTGCGGCTTCCTGTACGCGAACTCGAACAACGTGCCCGGCAACGTCAACCCGAATATCGGGTCGCGGCTATGCTTGTACAAAAGAAACTCAAAAAAAGGGACAGCAGCCTCGCCACTTGGCGAAAAATATAATAAATGTTGAGTGTGTCGGTAGGCGGCAACGCCGACGGCTCACAACTTACAATGCAGAATGAAGCGTTACGGCAACTTATATGATAAGGCAATCGACCTTGACAATCTACGGCTTGCAGACAGTAAGGCGCGGAAAGGCAAGGCACGGCAGCGCGGCGTTAAGATATTCGACCGCGACAGGGAAGGCAACCTCCAACGGCTGCATGAGATTTTGAAGGCGGAAAAATTCGAGACTTCGCAATATACCGTTTTCACAATCTACGAGCCAAAGGAGCGGCAAATTTACCGCCTTCCATACTATCCCGACCGCATAGTCCACCACGCAATAATGAATGTATTAGAGCCGATATGGACGAGGATTTTTACATATAATACATATAGTTGCATCAAAGGGCGCGGGATTGCGGCGTGTGCCGCACAGGTAGAGCGGATAATAAAGGAGTTTGAAGGGCGGAAACTTTACTGCCTTAAAATCGACCTCAAAAAATATTATCCATCCATCGACAACGAAATTTTAAAACAGATTGTACGGCGCAAAATCAAGGATGGCAGATTGTTAAAGCTGATTGATAATATAATAGACAGCGAGCGCGGTTTGCCGATTGGCAATTATCTAAGCCAATATCTAAGCAATCTTTACCTCGCTTATTTTATGCACTATTGCAATGAGACGTTAAAAATAAAGTGCGTCGAGTACGCGGACGACATTGTATTTTTTAGCGACGACAAAAACGAACTACACCGCGTATTTGACACAATCAACGCCTATTTAGGCAACGGCCTACACTTGACAATAAAATCAAACTATCAGATATTCCCAATAGCGGAAAATCGACAAGACCGCCACGGCAGGGCGTTAGATTATGTCGGCTTCAAGTTCTACCGAAAACAGAAGCTGATACGGAAGTCGATAAAACAAAACTTTTGCCGAGCCGTCGCAAAACTCACAAAGCGCAACGTCACGCCCGAAGCCATACGACGCAAGACCGCCAGTTGGTACGGATGGGCGACGCACAGTAATAGCAGACATTTATTAAAAAAATTATACGGAAATGAAACAGAGGACATATTACAGTGAGCAGCCGTCGGAGTATGAGGGCGGCAAATTTCGCGCAGAGATAAGGCTCGACATTAAGGAAGAGCCACCCACAGGCGAGGAAGGCGCGGCGCAATGGTCTGCGCTCGCCATCAGCATCGCCGCGCCCATAAGCGCGAATTTATTTGTAAAGACCGCGATGGACGAAATCTACGGCAACGACCACGAGGCGAAATTGATAAACGAATATAACGCGGCGGTGTTCGGCATCTACACAGGCGACGACGCACAGGCAATGATTGACAATTACAATGATTTTTTGCAGACTCGCAAGGCGTTAAAAAACGCCATCGAACGCATCTGCAAGGAGCACGACATCGACTAATGAAAAGTTTTGCAGACTTAATAAAAGAGGGTACGGTCAAGGACGTGGCGGCGGATTGCTATTGCTGTAAGCGCGTCTCCGTCGATGATGTGGTTGGCAAACAAATAACCATCCTTAACGTCATCAAGGACATCAAGACCGAGAAGGGCGACGGGCGCACACTCGTACACTTCAAGAGCGACGAGTTGGGCGAGGGCAAGTTCTTCACCAACGCCCGCCTCGTGAAGGAGCAGCTAAATCAGATACCCGCCAAGGAGTACCCACTGACGGCAACGCTAATTAAATGGCGCGACGGAAATAAAACCATATATAAATTAACTTAAAACGGCACTTAAATAAGTGCCGTTTTTTTTTGTTTGTATGTATAAAATGCTTATATTTGTGGCGTTAACTAAATAGCAATGATTATGGGAGTATATTCGACAAATACAGGAGCCATTTGCGACTTGTCTGGCTTGGGGCTTGGCGAGGCGGCTGCGGCTGCAAAAGCAAAGGTAATACACCAAAGGATATTAAAGAGAATTTGCCGCCATATCGACGACCTTCTGTTACCACGTTTCGAGGCTGTCAACGAGGGCGAAATCGGCAAGCCTAACTCCGAAATCCCGGATATAGTAATATGGTCGCTCAAATCCAACATGCAGCATAACAAGCCTATTGTTGCTATAGAAATAACTACAGACGACTACGAACAGGACAACAAAAAGAAGCTGCAAAACCTTTACGAAAAATATCCGACTTTGCAAGAATGCTTTTTATTTAATTACGAAAGCAATACTTGGAAAATAGTTTGTCGCACAGGTTTTACACTTCCGCACTCTCATAGCAGTTATCTAAATGGCAAATATGGCATATATTGCGACTTTAACGAGCCTTTGGTTGATTGTGACATTAAAAACCTTTTCGGTATTGCAAAAAGAAAACGCACATAAAAAGAAGGCGGCCGCCTGGGAAAATCCACCAGGGCGGCCGCCGGTGTCAAAACAAATAAAAAGCAATTTTCATTAAAATAATAGCAGCTGCGCGCTTTTAAAATAAAGCTCGTGGAGCTTCTGCAGTATTTCGCCGCGCGGCTGTTGTGTCCTTTTGATATGCGCGATGGCTTTTACTATTGCGGTATTTTGCACGCTCTCGCCTCGGCCTTCGCATGTGCAGGGATAAAAACTGCAGTGGTCATTAAAAAAACCGCCGTAAATAAAACCATAATACCAGCCGCCATCTCGCTCGGCCGTCTCGATGCTAAGTTCAAATTTTTGGGTTTTGAGCTTGATAATGTCGGGATTAATGCACACGCCGTGCTCGTTCCATTTGTATTCCTTCATTTTTGCGTTTTTTTAGTTAAACAATGCTTGCCTTCCATGTCATGTTCTCGCGGTTGTACTTAGGTGCTGTTACACCTTCGTAGGGTGTGCGTGTCTTTTTTGTGTATTCTTTTATATAGTGTATCATTGCAGAATGAACGGCATACGAAGTAAACTTTTTGCCAGCATCTTCTACGTACACTGTGTGTGTCTTTTCGTCTATCCAAATCTCCATTTTCTTAACGTTTTAGTTAGTTTGAAAAATGCCCCGCGCTCCTAAGTTCCAGCGGTTAGACCACGCGCGGGGCTGGGCTTGCGAAGGCCTTTTAATTCAATTGCGCCACCGCCTCCTTCAGTTCTGCGAGAAGGGCAATGGCTTCGTTAATTGCTCGGCTTGCCGCCTCGAGGCAGCTAAGCAATTTAACGCGGTTTTTCGTACCGCCTGTAATGGCCTCGGGCGGCTTTTTTTTGTCGTCTGTCGTTTCATCAGCGGCGGGCGGAGTGGGCGAGGCCTCCGGCGGTTCTTCGCCCTCGACGCACCAGCCATTCGCGGCTGCGTTCTCGATAGCGTTATTTATTAGCTCGTCGAGAAGGCGGAGGCAGTCGTCTTTAGTAATGTAACGCGTCTGCGACACCTTCCAGCCCCTGCCCAAATTGCTTCGCTCCTTGTCAAAGGCGGAAGTTATTTCAATGTCTTCATCTCTTAGGCCTGTAATGCGGCATAACGGCATGAATGCCTCGTCGAGCAGCATTTGCACGCGCAAAGTCTCGATAGTTGCGATATTACGCCGCTCTACATCCTTCTTTACGCTGCGCAGACTTGCAACCAAGATTGTTATTTTTTTGTTTGGTATCATTTTGTAGATTTGTAGATTAATATTTTTATTTTGTCTTTGTCGTTAACTACTCCGGCGGCGATGGCTGCGCGCTCGAGGCATGCTCGGCCGCCTGGCCATAACTTGTTGCCAGTTTCCGCCTCGTACTCCTCGAAGGCTGCAAGAAGCGGCGAGGCTTCCGCCGGTAGGGTAGGCGAGCGCGCGGCGGTTGCAATCGTGCCGGGATCGTGCGTTGCCTGTGCAGGCGAGCGCGTCAGTCTCCACCAGCCCCAGAAGCCGAGAAAGGCAACAACTACCAGACAGGCGGCAATCTTGAAACACAACAGGCGGCGGCGTTCCCGCCTCTCCACCGTTGCCTCGCTCGCCTTAATTGCCGACTGTTTCGCTATTATTCCGCGCAAACGTTGCTCCACCTGTTTAAGTTTGTATATGTTGCCATCCGTAGCGAAGGCGGCGGCGTTCCTGTGCAACTTCATTAAATTGTCGATTGTGGAGGGCTTGTTCGTGTTCTTAATTGCGCGGTCGAGGAGTTCCTCGACCTTCTGCGCAAGTTCCATCACTTCCGCCGGGCAATCGATAGAGAACCGGGCGAGATTAACCTTCCCTTCTCCGATTAGCTCCCGATTTAATGCCGTTGTAAATCCGTTTACGTTCCGTTGTAATGCCGTTTCTCGTCCGTTGTCGAGCCGTTCTGCATCCGTTTCCGTTCCGTTGTCGAGCCGTTGCCAGTCCGTTTCCGTTCCGTTTCCGAGCCGTTGCAATGCCGTTAAATTACCGAGCGTAACGAGGCGCGAAGGCTCGAAGATTGCAAAAGTCTTCGAAGGCTCGCGGATAGGGGAGAGGCGGGCGAGGCCTTCCCCACCCTCGCGGTATAGGTAGAACTTGCCGTCGTCTATGTTGAGAGCGAGCGGCGTTCCCGCCTGTTGTGCCAAATAAAGTATTGTTTCTATCGTATTCATAAGCGTTGTTTTTTTTATTAAGTTCCCGAAATAAGTATTACAAAAGTGTCCTGGATTATCTGCGCTAAATACCTTAAATCTCTGATTAAATCACCCATAACCAAAGACTTGATTATAAAGGCATAACCTATGACGGCGGCAATGTTATTAAGTCGTCGGGCTACAGATGCCAAGAAGCTATTATTGCCGCGATTTCGTGCCATTTCAAGTACAATGTTAATGCGATTAATACAATTACAATCCACTTTAATGCCGTTCCGAAAAGCTTATTTAAAACCACCTTAGCGGCGTATATTACGACATCCCAGAGGCTTCGCAATATGTAGAATGTCAATTTACCAAACCACACAAAGACGAGCGCGACGCAATCGAGCGCGATGGCTGCGACGGTTAGCACACCGACGGCCACGGCAAAAATATTTTTTTGCCAGGCGCGGCCATCAGCCTCCAAAGCGTAGAGCGAGCGCACGAGGAAAAACGCGCCAAACTCGACAGGCTCGCGGCGATGTATGCGGAAGCGTCCAACCTCCTCCAAAATTATTTCATTCGTTGCCATTTTGAGTATTATTTAAGCGTTGTAATATTTCTGTATCACTGTCCGGGAACTGCATCCCTTTGCCAAAAATTTTACGGCCTTGCACTTTCTCGACAAACTCGGCCGAGCCTTCCAACGTCAGATCCTCGCCGTCTGTGCAAAAGCGCATTAAATCCGCGCTGGAGTAGATGCCGGCGGGCTTGTTAAATTTCGGCCTGTTGCCTGGTCTGTTTTGCGCCGCCTTGATGGAAGCGGCAAGGACACCGGCGAGCCTTACCTTCGTGCCGCCTAACATATTCGTTACAAAACCAGTCCTAACCTTTGCGCCGTTTTCATAGACTACATTTAGCCGAGCGACAAGGTATTGCACAGGAGCACCCGGCACAAACATTGTTAAAGACGGCGCGAACAGAAAGAACCGCACACCCATTTCGCAATAATTGCGTATTATGCGGGTGTATATCGAGAAGGGCGGATTATCTATAACCACCACATTATCGCCGTATTTTTCGGCTAAATAATCCCCTCCCGGCTTGAACGGCCGGAGCACTTCGAGGCCATCCAGCGGCATAACGTGCTCATCGACGTAGCGGAGCACCGCGTCATAGACGGCCGGCGGCGTGTAGCAATCGTCTGTGGTCTTTTTGCGCTTAAATTTTGCCGTAAAAGCGTCATAACCACGCGGGGCAATATCCACCGGCTCCCGCTCGCCGAAAATGTTTAATTGCACGATTTTAGCCATAATTAGAGCGTTTTAAGTTAAGCGCATGGCGGCTCAATCCATTCCTGGCACTCCTCGTTCCATTTCGCGCGCCAGGTGCATCTTACGTCGTCCGCGTCTCCCTCAATCAATTCGCCGTTTTCGTCGTATGTTGCGGGATAATAGACCGGCTCGGCGTAGCTACACTCTATTCCGCACTGGGGGCAATAACTCATTTTGTTTTGTTTTTTTATGTTAGACATTCAACAGCTCGCCGACCGCCTCCTTCTCACTGGCCTGGCGCAGCTTGTATTCCGTCGTTCGATAGGTGCAAAACCTCTCATTTGCAACGGCATCCTCGCGCAATTTGCGCAGCTCCTCGAACTCCTCGGCGTAATGCTGCGTAATTTCGGCCATCGTGGAGAGGCCTAAATCGTTCGCCACATCTTCGCGCATGTATTTTATTAGCCGCCTGTAAATCCACTCCTTCGCGCTGTCCAGGGTGGGGCAGAGCACCACAACGTGCTGGCCTCTGTCTTTTACTTCGATTGTGTACATGTTTTTCATCTTTAAATTGTCATTAGCTTTTGAAAATCAACATTATCAATATCTATTTTTTTTACTCGGTCGAGCCTATATAGCACATAGGAATAAATTTCTATTAATTTATTTCTGTCGCTACTGTTATTAGCTTGCCTTAAATCTTTGCGGAACGCATCGAGCAGCTGCGAACGGATAGCGGCCTTTAACGCTATAATATTAAGTTCCTGCATGTCTATTCAAATAAGCTTAAAAACCATTTTAGCATAATTTGCTTAGTAGCTGCGTAAAATATATTTCTCGCCATCCTGCTATTGTTCTGGAACAGGCGGCCTCTATATGCACCAAGCGTTTTATCATACCACATATTCAGCCGAAACCGTGTTCCCTTCATAGTCAGATAGTAATTTACACCGGCCGTCGGTGAGGAAGTTTTACTAAACCTCCTCGCAAAGATTATGAAACGAGAAGGAGTTTTTAAAGCGTCCTCTATTTCCTCGCGGCCTGCATAATCCTTATAATGAAATGTCACCATGATATTTTATTTTATGTTAATTAGTAGATTGTTGCACATTATCCAACTTTTGTTTTATACCACATTTTGCGGGATTTTAGCGGATTTTACAAAAAGCGAGGGAATTGGGCGGGACGGGCAATAAATACCGAAAAATCGCAAAATTTTAACGTATTCCCAGGGCCTTACGGTGTCACCCTCTCCCCCGCTTGAATTTGTCCGATAATTAATATTATCTTGGTCTACTCTTTTACCTGAACTTTGACCCTTCCAATCTCACCGTTTACGCCATAACCGTACAATTCTTTGTGTGTTATGTCGTAAAATTGGCTGGCAAATGCGAGCGAGTCCTCCTTTTTGTCGAACTCTACCCACAGCGTGTCGCGTACTTCGTAACCAAGGCGCATTGCGTGCAATGGTCGGCCCCGGATGTAAAGCTGTCTGAACTCGTCGGGAATTTGGGTAGATTTTTCAATCTCCTTGCCAAAGTCCGCCCACAACTCCTGCGCGCGTGCCGTGTCCAGCTCGGTAATACTCTCTACTTGTTTCTTGACAATGTCGGGGGGTGGCGCGGAATTGGGGGGTAAATTCTCTATTCCTTTCTTTCCTTTCAACGCCTCGGGATATTTTGTTGCAAATGCGTATGCAGCCGAGATGGGGTCGCATTTCCATTTGTAGGTATTCTCGTTGAGGTTCCAAAAGCGGAAAAGCCAATTTTTTTTAAAAAAAATCTCTCTCTCTTCGAGCATCTTCTGAACCTCCGGCAAAGTATATTTATTGATTTTATTAGAGAGAGAATTATTATTTTTATTTGTTATAGAGTTATCTATAACAGAGGGTGAGGATGTGGTCGAGGATGTGGTCGAGGATGTGGTCGAGGATGTGGACGAGGATACGGAGGAGGATACGGTGGGAGGATTATCCTCTATAACAGAGGTAGAGGATGTTCCCGCAGTAGTTTGCAATAATTGCAATTTATTGCGGAGTTCTGCCAATTCGCGCTCCTTTTGCTCTTTTTCGCGCTTGTTGCGCTCCTTCCATTCCTCCCAGTTTTTGCGCTTCTTCTCGCCGTTCTGCTCGAACTTCGCGTCGTTGCGCTTGATGTTGTCCTCGAGGAATTTCCACGAGGAGAGCGTCCAATGGTCGGTGCTCGCCTTGAACTCGTTTGGATAGTATGCGGCGAGCATCGTCTCCAGGAGTCCCGCACGTTGCTCCGGTGTCTGGAGCATCTCTGTGCAGTTTTTTAGCGTGTCTATGTGGATTAACACGCCGGTTTTTACTTCGGTTTGCTTCATTTTGTTTTACTTTTATTTTGACATTGTTGCGGCGTTTTTTTTGAACTTTATAAAAAAGTTGAGCGGTCACCTCCCGCTGTCAATGCCAAAGTAAAAAAGCACTCTCCTTTCGGAGACGGAAGGCAACCGCCACTAAAGTTTTTTGCTGTTTACTTTGTTTTTGACGATGCAAAGATGGGCACAAAAAAAGACACTTCCAAATATTTTACAAACTTTTTGCAGCGTATTAAAATATTTTAAATAATCGCAATGATTTTTGTTACCTACGTTTATAAAAAACGACTGCAAATTATTGCAATAATTTGCGGCGGTGGCTTATAATCGTTGCAATATATAGCAATGTATAGTAATAAAAAATTATGTTATATATATAGGGGGGTACAGGAGG
>JAGBRL010000059.1 GCA_017632345.1 Paludibacteraceae bacterium | reverse complement strand
TCAACTAACTCTTTTTGTTTAAGGGGGGCTTGTAATTTGAAAAAAGAAATCTCAACCGCATAAAATCAGCGTTTGAGACTCCTTTTTACATCGTTTTTAGTTTTTATCGGACACTAATATTCAAAATTACATTGTCACATCTCCGTCACTCTTTTTCCGTCTGTAATACAATGTAGAACAGTTTTCCGGAACAAAGACTTTGTTCGCAAAAAGGCAAACCTCCGCAGCCGAAACAGAGCGGTAATTTTCTATTTCACGGTTCATATTTTCCGCATCGCCAAGTATTTCAAAATAGGCCATATTGTTAGCCTTATTAGCCAAAGACATCTCTGTAAGAAGGTGCATAGACTCAAATTTGTTTTTCACCTTTTCCAATTCGTTCTCCTCCACCCTTTGTTGTTTAAGTTTCTCCAATTCAGCAGTCAGCAGTTTATCTGCCTCTTCCAACGAAACGCCCTCGTTTGGTTTTCCTACAACATAGAACAGACCAGACTCAATATCACCAGATATGTAAGCATTGACCTCCAAGAACTTTTGAGCCTCCACTACCAGCCTTTGGTAAAGCCTTGCAGAGCGTCCGTTAGCCAGAATATCAGAAGTCAGATCAGAAACAAAATATTCTCTGTCCTTCCGTCCTTCAGTATGATAAACTTTATAGACCACATCAACCGGCACGTCCCTGAATACCTCCAGAAAGCGCGGTTCAGTCTGTTTAGGCTCAGGCGTCAAATTCCTCGGCTTCAGTTCCCTTTTAGGAATCGAGCCGAACCATTTTACAACAAGAGCCTTCAAATCATCAAGCGTCACATTTCCAGCCACCGCAAGCACCGCGTTATTAGGAGCATAATGCGAAAAAAAGAAATCCCGCACATCATCGAGCGACACACTTTCTATATGCGAAAGCTCCCGTCCTATCGTAGGCCAGCCGTACGGATGATTTTTGAAAGCCAGCGAGCTTATGAGATGCGGCACATCGCCATAAGGCTGATTCAGATTTCGCTGCTTAAACTCTTCGCAAACCACATTTATCTGAACATCCAAACTCTTCTGGTTAAAATCCAACGCCAGCATTCTGTCGGACTCCAGCCAAAGCCCCACCTCCAAATTTTCGCGCGGGATAGAGAAATAGTAGTTAGTCACATCCTTGCTAGTCCATGCGTTATTGTCACCGCCAGCCTTCTGCATCGGCTCGTCGTAAGAACAGACGTTCTCCGACCCTTCAAACATCAGATGTTCAAACAGATGCGCCATTCCGGTCTGTTCAGGCTCTTCATCCTTTGAGCCTATGTCGTACATAAGATTAACCTGCACCATAGGCGTCGAAGCATCATAATGATGCACGACCCTAAGCCCGTTATCCAATGTGAATTTATCTAATTTTATCATGATTCACTAAACTAAACATCCGCCCTTATATTCTCAACAAAATTTATCATTTCAGGAAAGAACAGATTAAAATCATTTCTAAACGCTTCATAATTATCCCTTACGAGATTCACAGTTTCCGTCGCGCATTTTGGCAGCGACGTGTGCCTGCTCATTATTTCAAAAGACTCCTGCACACCGTCCAAAGTCAGATACTTTGTAAGCCTTCTTCTGAACACGATGAACGGCAGGAAGTCCTTCACTTCAGCCGGCAACCTGAACCAGTAAAGCAACAACGTCAGATAGCACCTGTTGCAAAACCGCTCCAAATTGTCGGAGGAATAACGTTCCCACTCAACCGCGAGGAAATGGTCAAATATAACGTCCAGAAAGACACCCGAATAACGTCCGCAAACAGGCCTCAGCCTTTTTTTGCAACGAGCCGTCACCTCATGGCTGTCCGTAAACTCATCTATCTTTCTATGAAGTCTGATTCCCCTTTGCATATTTTCAGGAAAAGAAGCCAGCTGTTTGCCCTTCACCTGGTCTGCGATAAAATTGCCGACAAGCACTCCGCTCTTATCTTTCCCCGACAGATATAAATGCGCTAGAAAATTCATTGTTCGTCACTATTTCTTATCATTCAGAGCAGTTCGCTCCCTTATCCAACAATTCACAGAATCGAGCAACTCCTCCGAATCCTTGCGCAACGCCCAAGCCTGCAGCTGCGAGAAGCTGATGCTTGTCTGCAAGCTCAGCTGCGGATACTCGGTCTGCAACCTTGACGCAGTCTCGAAGTCGCACACAGTATAGTCTATGTCGCCCTTTGCAACCATTATGGAGAGCATTTCGCAGTCATAATCAGGCAACTCCTCCACCATAATCACATCCCCGATTTCCTTAGCCAAATTATTCAGTCTGGATATATAAGGAGAACCTTCCGAAACCGTTATCTTCTTTCCTGCCAATTCCAGCTGATTGTTCACATAAACAAAAGAAGTGTCCGTAGGCCTGCGCTGCACGAGTACCTGCTTGTCCAGAGTCAGGCTTTCCGTGAAAGCCACCTTCTCGCGCAGTTCGGTCGTCACAGGTATAAACCTTGCAACCATATCGTACTTGCCCGAATTAAGGTCTTCAATGCTCTTCTGCATATTAGCCTCGAAGAAGTACTCCACTTTAAAACCCAGACGCTCCGCCAGCTCCTCCACCAATTGATACTGCACCCCGTACACCGAATCATTTTCACGGAAATATCCGCTCGGACTATATTCCACAGCGACCCTGAACACGCCGGCATCCACCACTTCCTCATAATCACGCAGCAAAACCTGCTCCTCTTTGCCTGTACAATTGCTTATTATATAAACAAATAGGAAGGAACACAACATTGATATAAAGACTCTCTTGCGCGTAACCATCAGTTTGCCAGATTTACAGAAATGCTAAATTTCAAGAACGACGGGTTGTAGGCATACCCCGGCAGCGACAAATAATTGTCATCACCCCAGCCCAAAACCTTGCTCAAGTTATTATATTCGACCATAACCCTGAACGTCTTCAAGTGAAAACTTAAATAGACATTCATATACGGATAATCGCCAATATCCACAGAGGATGCGACCTGCTGGTCAGCCCCTTTATCCACTAGATAGCCCGGATGCACGAAAAACATTCCGGTCGCAGGCATATAGCTTGGCACCTTGTACGACGTATTGTAACGCAAATCAGCCCCTAACTGAACAGTCAGAACCTTGAACAGTTTTCCGTACTGAACATAAAAATTAGAATATAGACTAAGGTCTGGCAACGGCAACGCAGACTCGTTAGAAGAGCGCTGATAAGTAAGTTCGTTGTCCCAATGGATATACCAGATTTTCAGACGTTCCCTTATAGTGGCGTCAAACACGTTGACATCAGCCTGATTCGGCTTGGCATACCTGTTCCAATACACGTAGTTTCTCACGTTAGAGTAGCCCGCCTTCAGCGTCAGCCCTATCGGCTGATAGTCCAGGAAGCCCTCTACTCGCAAATTCTCTTTATAATCAAGCTCTTTGTTCCAAGAGATGTAATTTCCGAAATAACGCTCTTCGAGAAAGTCCGGACACTCGCGCCTATATTCTGCATTCGCGCCTACAACAAAAGGCCTTTTGAACAGATTGACCACAGTCTTCAGGTTCCCTTCAAGATTGAACGAGCCGACCTCGTCCTTTTCGTTCTTAAAGAAATACTCACCTGTGAAATTGAAAAAAAGGTGTTTGCCAGAGTGTTTAGACAAGCTACCGCCCACTCCCAGCTTTGTGCGAGTCAATTCGTCAAAACGAAGAGGCCCCACAAACTGCTTCATCTCGGCAGTAAACTTGTCGTGGTCATACATGTCCTGATAAAAAGCAGTATCTATGTACGGATGCCCCACGCTGCTCTGATAATTGTAGCGCTTAACATCCACAATACCATACGCGGCGAGTCCGAACTTGGCAAAAGTGTTGAACTTTTCGTCGAGGGTCACTCCGAAATTCTGCTTTATGTGCTGAAACCTCACAGAGTCGTGCGTATCCTCCAACTTTATCGCAGGCTGCACATCGATACCGTATCTTTTAAAGAAATCCTCCCTGATAGACGACGAGCCGTCCTCCCTATAAACCTTCCGGTCGTTCTCGTAGCGGAAAGTGTATATGAAGGAGGTCACAGGAACAAACTCCTTTGTAGTGGAATCTGCCGTCACGCGGACCTCACGGTCAAAGCCCAAATGATACTTATAGTTAAGATAAGCGTTGAAACCATTCAAAGTGTTCCATGCGTTATCACTAAAAAACACCGCCATATTTTCCGGCGTTTTATTTCCATTGTTCTTAGGGTCAGTCACGTCATCAGGATTCACAAGCCCTCCGTTTTCGTAATTTTCATACTTGACAAAAGACAAGCTCGCCATCAAGTTATGATTGCGCCCCATATAGCTTGCAAAAAGCCCTGCGTTGTAATTTCTTGTTGACTGAGAAGGATAGAAGCCATACGCGTTAATCCAGTCGCCATGCAGCCCGAAATTCAATTTAGGCGTGGCATTGACAGTAAACACGCCGTTTAAGCGACGTTCCTTGCGATTATTTTTGCCTCCTGCGTAGTAAGAGATATTGGAGTACGGCTTCTTTGTGTTAAAGTACAGAAGATCCTCCGGAGACATATAATACGGCTCATACGGCTGGAAAAAGAGAAACTCAGACTTGCGTTTCCTGTCCGAAAAAATTCTTGAGACAGCAGGCGAGCCCAAACTTCCGAGATGCTGCAAAGCGATTGTGCGCCGCTCCGCCGGATTAGTCACGTTGAAATCATTCAGAAGTGTATCCAAACCAACCCTTTCCACTACTCCCAACGGACCTTCCGAACGCCAGCTGTACATCTGCACATCCTCCTTGACAGGCATCGGCTCCTTAGCCAACGTGTCCGACACTGCATGGCTTGTGGAATCTGCCGCAAATGCGCCCAAGCCAAATATATATCCCAGTATTAAAAATATAATCCTCTTCATCTTTGCAAAGATAATCTTTAATGAGAAATTTTTAAGCGAAAGTGAAGGTATTTTTTTCTTATTTCAGCGTTTTTTTCTTTATCTCACACTTTTTGTTCGAAAACGCCGCAAAAAAATGTGCCCGCACACACAGTTGCAGTTCCAAACCTCCACATTTTTGGCTCTGCGGAAATATTTCGACCTATACACCAATCTAAGGGATTGCAAATTTTGTTAAGGCTTTAGACTTATGATATTTTTGCAAAAAAAATTGATTGAACATGAATAAATTTAATAATTTTTTAGCACGGTTTGTGCGTAAGGAAAAGTTTCGTCCTCTTAACGAATTTTTCCAGATAGAGCAACGCTCCGGGATTCTTCTCATCTTAGTTACAATAGCCTCTTTGTATCTTGCCAACTCCTCACTTGCAGAAGGTTATATGGAATTTTGGCACAGCAAGATTGGCATTCACGGCTTTGGCTCTCACTTCACGCTTACTGTAGAGGAATGGATTAACGACGGCCTGATGACTATATTTTTCTTAGTTGTCGGACTGGAGATTAAACGAGAGCTTCGTCAAGGCGAGCTGTCAACACCATCAAAAGCAGTGCTTCCGATGATAGCCGCGTTAGGCGGAATGGTTGTTCCAGCCTTAATATATGCGTCTATCGCGCACAATCCCGAATACTCGCACGGCTGGGGCATACCTATGGCTACCGACATCGCATTTGCGCTTGGCGTGCTGTCGCTGCTGGGCAAACGAGTGCCAATTTCTGTCAAAATATTTCTCACCGCGCTCGCTGTCACAGACGACCTTGGAGCGATAGTCGTGATTGCCGCAGCATACACGTCAGACCTTGCGTCGGACTACCTTTTCATAGCTTTAGGAGTCTTTGCGTTCATGATGCTGATGAACAGGCTGCGCGTGTCAAACTTCGTCGCTTACATATTTGCCGGCACCGTGATGTGGTATTTCATGCTCAAATCGGGGGTGCACGCCACGCTTGCCGGAGTGCTTACTGCATTCACCATACCATCTTACACAAAGTTTCATCAGTACAAGGAGACCGCGCTGATAGAACATCGTCTGCACGAAATATCAAACTTCATCATCATGCCGCTTTTCGCGCTTGCCAACACGGCTGTGCCGCTAAATGTTGAGTTCGGCGAAGTTTTCAGCTCAACTCTGAGCATAGGCGTCATAGCCGGGCTGCTGATAGGCAAACCGTTGGGCATCATAGGGTTCTCGCTTCTGGCTGTCAAATTCAAAATAGGATCTCTGTCTGCCGACATAACAAAACGCCACCTGATTGGCGCGGGATTTTTGGGCGGAATAGGCTTCACAATGTCTATCTTCATATCGATGTTAGCCTTCGATAACCCTGAGCATCAAGCTTTTGCGAAAATATCCATATTAGTCGGGTCCGTAACATCCGGCTTGATTGGCTACATAATACTTAATAGGTGCAAAACTGAAGACACAAGCGACTAATTTTTTTTTGAAAAGTCTTTGTAATTAGTCTATTTTTCTATAATTTTGCGGCGTTTAAAACAATATTTTTTTTGCAACTAATTATTTAGATTTATGAAAACTTTTAAAATTACAGGAAGCCTGATCTTGGCTATTTTGATGAGTTTGTCTTTCGTGTCTTGCGATGACGATGATGATGACGACAAAGACCTACTTGAGGGTTTGTGGGTTATGACAGACGCCTCTTATTTCGAAGATTCAGATGATGACGAAGAAGACTTAGGCGGCACCGAGTACTACTTCAACGACAATCGTTTTGAAATGAAAGTTTCCGATTACGACGGAGACATGTTACAATCTAGCGGAAGAATTATAGGCAAATATTCCGAAAACGACGGAATATTAAGTCTGATTGCAGAAAGACTTGAAGCTGAAGAATATCAAAATTACGAACTTTCAGCTAAAATTACATCGGAATACGCCGATGGAATCGAGACAAAAATAACTATTTCATACAAAGACGATGTTATTGTTGGAAGAGACACTACCGTAAGTCCTTCTACAGACAATACAAGCTTATCTAAAATAGAAAAGCTCACAAAAGAAGAGCTAATTTTGATTTCAGGAAAAGACACATTGTGGTTTAAACGCAAATAAAAGCTTCTTACAATCCGCTCCTTAATCGGGCGGATTTTTTTATCTCTTGCCTCCTTGAAAATTTTGCCGAAAATCATACCTTTGCAAAAACTATATAAAGGATACTCATGTACAAAATAGACAAAACAACGGCAGTGAGCCGTTTTCTTAAATATGTCTCGTTCGACACTCAGTCTGATGAAAACTCAGAGACGTTTCCGTCTTCTCAAAAGCAGTTTTCTCTTGCTAATTATCTGGCTGATGAGCTAAGGCAAATAGGGTTAAGCGACGTTGAAGTTGACGAGAATTGCTACGTAACCGCCACCCTTCCGCAAAACTGCGACGGCGAGCTTCCGACCATCGGCTTCATTGCGCACCTCGACACAAGTCCGGACGTGTCCGGCAAAGACGTGAAAGCCTCTGTTGTGAAGTTTGACGGGAACGATATTGGCCTGAACTCAGAGCTAAACATCGCACTGTCGCCAAGCGAATTTCCGGAGATGAATTCATACCTCGGACAGGAGCTTATAGTAACCGACGGCACAACGCTGCTCGGCGCAGACGACAAGGCTGGAGTCGCCGCCATCGTTTCGGCTATGGAGGCTCTCATTAAAAACTCAGACGTGAAGCACGGAAAGATACGCATCGCCTTCACTCCCGACGAGGAGATTGGCTGCGGAGCAGACCGCTTCGACGTGAAGACGTTTGGAGCAGACTGGGCTTACACAATAGACGGCGGCGCTATCGGCGAACTTGAATACGAAAACTTCAACGCGGCGTCTGCAACTATCAAGTTCAAAGGAACTAACGTGCACCCTGGCTACGCAAAAGGCAAAATGGTAAACGCCAACAAGTTAGCCGCTGAATTTGCATACAAGCTCACCTCTCTTCCGTCGCCCGAATCGACCGAAGGATACGAGGGTTTTGTTCACCTGACAAAGATTGAAGGCTCGGTAGAAGAGGCTTCGCTGCACTACATCATCAGAGATTTTGACGCAGATAAGCTGGAACAATTCAAGCAGGCTATCAGCCTTGAACTATCCGCTTTCTCTGAAGAGAAGAATCTGGATAACGACAATTTCGAGCTGGAGATAAAGGACCAGTACAGAAACATGATTGAAAAAATAGAGCCGGTCATGCACATTGTCAACCGTGCAGAAAAAGCGATGGAACGTTGCGGAATAAAGCCGCAAAAAAGGCCCATACGAGGCGGAACAGACGGTGCAAGGCTCTCTTTCGAGGGTCTGCCCTGCCCGAACATATTTGCTGGCGGACATAATTTTCACAGCAGATACGAGTTCCTGCCGGTTGACTCGCTAATCGCCGCCGCTAAAGTTATTGTTGAAATTGCAAAAATTGATTGATTTATGGAAGATGTTATATTGAACGAAGCTAAAAAGGACTATTACTGTCCGAGCCATACAACGGAACATATATTGAACCAGACAATGGTGCGAATGTTCGGGTGCGGACGCGCTTCTAACGCGCACATCGAACGCAAGAAGTCTAAGTGCGACTATAACTTGCCATCTATGCCCACCGACGAACAGATTGCTGAAATAGAGGCTAAGGTAAACGACGTGATAGCGCAGAACCTGCCCGTCTTTTCGGAGCTGATGACCAGAGACGACGCTAAAGCTAAATTCAATCTTGAACGCCTACCCGAAGATGCGTCGGAGACTCTGAAAATAGTTCATGTCGGAGATTATGACGCTTGTCCGTGCATAGGCGCACACGTTGAAAACACGTCCGAAATAGGTCAGTTTAAGATTCTCTCGTCAAATTACGAAAACGGCATCTGGAGAGTTCGCTGGAAAATCACAAACAACTAAGAGATGGTATCACAAACAGAATTCACACTAAAAGCGCGGAAGCGCGGCTTTCATCTCGTCACGAGCGAGGTTCTCGCAAACCTGCCGCCACTGCCGCAAAGCGGCCTGCTAAATCTGTTCATCAAACACACTTCCGCCGCCCTGTCTATAAATGAAAACGCAGACCCGGAAGTGCAGACAGACCTTGCCGCCATATTCGACAGGCTCGTGAAAGAGCGTGAGCCTTATTACCTTCACACGTATGAAGGTGACGACGACATGCCGTCGCACGCAAAGTCCGCCATCGTAGGCGCAAGCCTCTCTATCCCGATCAGCAACGGGCGGCTCAACCTCGGCACATGGCAAGGCATATACCTTTGCGAATTTCGCAATTCCGCTTCTGGCAGACGAATTGTTGCTACTGTAGTTGCATAAAGCAAAATCATCAAAAAAGTTCCGCCTATTACAGACGGAACTTTCTTTTTACAAAATCACAAATAAAATCAGCAGTGCCCTCTTCGCCCAAAGCCGTGACATTCACGCAAAGATGGTACGAAGCCGCATCGCCCCACTTCTTTCCGGTATAATAATTATAATACTCAGCACGACGTTTGTTTGTACTTGTTATAATCTTTTCCGCCTTTGCCTCATCCACTTCAAGACGCTCCATCACACGCCTCACGCGGTCGTCTTCATCAGCAGTAAGAAAGAGACTCACACAACGGTCGTCCTCCCGAAGCACGTAATCAGAACACCTGCCCATAATCACGCACGACTCACGCTCCGCAATCTGTCGAATCACATCGGACTGCACCTGAAAAAGATTTGCGTTAGACATCAAACTGTCAGTTTGCGAGCCAGACATCAGATTTTCTATATTCTGAAAAAAGCGTCCGAAATTAGGCTTTTCGTCAACAGCGGCAAACGCCTCTTCGCCAAAGCCAATCTCCTTGGCTGCAAGGCGAAGCAGCTCCACGTCATAATACCCGATACACAACTTCTCCGCAATCATCTTTCCTATCGAACGGCCGCCGCTGCCAAACTGACGGCCAATGCTTATAATCACCTTTCCATCCATCATTTCACTTCTCCTTTCTTAAAAGATTTAAATTGATACGCTAACAATACAGCCGCCACCACTGTCGATAAAAAGTCGGACACCGGCATGCTCCACCAAACACCGTCCAAGCCGAAATAGTCTGGCAATATCAGCAGCAAAGGTATGAGCATAAGCAACTGACGCATAGACGACAGCAGCACCGATTTCTGAGCCTGCCCTATAGACTGGAAGAAATTTGCCACAACCATCTGAAAACCAACGATAGGGAACGCAAGCACCATTATGCGCATACCGTTCACAGACAGAGCCGTAAGTTCCGCATTATCAGTAAAGCACCTCACAATCAGTTCCGGAGCAAACTCGCCAACGAGGAAAGCCGTAGTTGTCACAGCCGTGGCGCACACCACAGTCAGCTTCATCACCTTAATCACACGGTCAAACTGCTTTGCACCGTAGTTGAAGCCCGCAATAGGCTGCATGCCCTGATTAAAGCCAAGCACCAGCATCACAAAAAACATCACAATACGGTTATTGATTCCATACGCCCCGATAGCCAAGTCGCCGCCATGACTTTCCAAAGTGTTGTTTATCAGCATTGTAGTGAAGCAAGCGCAAAAATTCATCACAAAAGGAGCCACACCGATAGAGAAAATCCCCGTCACAATATTACGTTCCAGACGCATGAACGCGCGCCTGTAACGCAGCACGCCACTTTTGTCAAAAAAGTGGAACAGCACAACGAGGAACGCCAAAAACTGAGCCAGCACAGTTGCGACAGCCGCTCCCCTTATGCCCCAGCCAAAGGAGAAGATAAATATAGGGTCCAGCACCGCGTTTATCACGACCGTCATAAGCGTTATGCACATTGCCTTGTTCGGGTGACCGGACGACCGCATGGCGCTGTTCAGCCCGAAATAGAGGTGCGTGAAGACATTTCCCGCAAGAATAATCTGCATATAGTCTCGCGCATACGGTATTGTATTCTCGCTCGCCCCAAAGAAGTAAAGAATCTCGTCGAGGAAATAAAGCCCCAGCAAAGTCAGCAAAGAGCCGAGAATCAGGTTAAGGATAGTCACGTTGCAAAGCACCTTTATAGCGCCGTTCGTGTCCTTCTGCCCCATCTTGATAGAGATAAGCGTGGAGCCGCCCACGCCCACCATAGCGCCAAACGCCACCGCCATATTCATCAGCGGGAAGGTGATGGCAAGCCCGGAGATAGCCATCTCTCCCACCCCCTGGCCGATAAAAACACTGTCAACAATATTGTACAACGAAGCCGCAATCTGTCCGACAATAGCCGGAGCCGAATACTTAAGCAGCAACCTGCCTATGCTCTCCGTGCCGAGCAAGGCCGCCGAATCTTTCTGTCCCATTGCGATTAAAATTTAAAGTCAAAAGGATACACGATACGCTTTGGCCGACGGTTTTCGTCGAGCATAGCAAACACGAAGGTAGCCTCGATAGCCTTTTCGCGCTCCATAGAGTACATATCCTCCATAAAAATCTCAAGCTTGACGGTCAGTTTCACGCCCTCCGCCTTCTCCACACGCCCCACGACCTCCGCGATGAAGCCCGGAGTGACAGCCCTGAGGAACTTAACCTTGTCTGTCGAAACGGTAAACATACGCTGTTTAGTAAAACGCGTAGCCGTAATATAAGCGACCTCGTCCATCCACCTCATAGCCTCGCCGCCGAACAGAGTTCCGTTAGCGTTCAGCGTTTCAGGGAAAATAGCCTTAAACTGCCTTGTGGTCGTCTTTTCTATCCACGATTCTAAAGTCTCTTCCATGATTAAAAATTTTTACGCAAAAGTACAAAATTCAGATTTAACAACTTTTCTAAATATCTAAAAAATGAATCTCACGCATAAAAAAAATATGGAGAGACAAACCATCCCTCCACAATAACAACAGAGCCGCCAACCACACAAACATCAGAAAGGCAAGTCATCATCACTATCCAAATCCTCTTTAATAACGACCTTTGAACGCAACCTCACATCTAACATTCCGCAAACTCTTTCGTATGCAGATCTTGAAACGATGATTGAGTTGAGCGAATAGCAAGCCCAAAATACACTATCGCCTATCGTCGTGACGCTGTCGGGGATTACGACGCTGGATAAAGATTTGCAACCATTAAATGCACTATCGCCAATCGTCGTGACGCTGTCGGGGATTACGACGCTAGATAAAGAACGGCAACCACTAAATGCACTATCGCCAATCGCCGTGACGCTGGCGGGGATTACGACGCTAGATAAAGAACCGCAACCACAAAATGCACTATCGCCAATCGCCGTGACGCTGGCGGGGATTACGACGCTAGATAAAGAGCTGCAACCACAAAATGCACTATCGCCAATCGTTGTGACGCTGGCGGGGATTACGACGCTGGACAAAGAGCTGCAATCATAAAATGCACCATCGCCAATCGTTGTGACGCTGGCGGGGATTACGACGCTAGATAAAGAGCTGCAATCACAAAATGCACTATCGCCAATCGTCGTGACGCTGTCGGGGATTACAAAATCAGATACACCCGAACAAAAAGCTATCAATCGTTTTCGTCCCGAATCATACAAATTACCCTCATAGACATTGAAATACGGAGACTTGTTCGTAATTGTTATTTTCAGTCCTGCTAAAGGATTTCCAACTATTTCTTTTAGACTTTTAGGCAACATAATGCTGCGCAATGAGATGCACATGTAAAACGCCCAATTTCCTATAGACGTGACGCTGTCGGGGATTACGACGCTGGATAAAGAATCGCAATCACAAAATGCCCAATCACACACCACCCTCGTCCCTGGCAAAATAGCATATTCTTCAATATTCCTCGGCACTTTCAGCAACCTTTTCCTATCCTTGCTATATTTTGCACCATACTCATCTACCCACGCTTCAGCACGGTCTTCTTTTGTCACCTTTGTACTTAGTTCCTCTTCTTGTTCTTCAGGACGCTTTAGTTTAAGAAGGTGAAAAGAAACTTTAGATAGATTGCCTTGAATCACAGCTATGGAGAAGAGGCTTACCAACATATTAATCTCCTCGTTTTTTGAAGGGAAAACCTCCTCTACCAGCTTGCTTCCGCTCATGTTTCGGTAGTCTGCCTCGCTGAACAGGAGACGGTCTGCCTCGCCGTACTTGTCCATCAGCTCAGGGTCTGCTGCAATCAGCTTGAGCGAGAGCAGAATAGAGATGATGGAGAAGTCGTCTATATGCTCGTTAAACTCGCTGTCCGTGCGGTTCGGGTGGCGGAAATGGGGCGTGCCAATCTCCCTCGCCTTGCTGCCCTCCATCTGCGGAACAAACATTCCGTCGTAGTCTATCAGCACCAAAGAGCCGTCCGCACGCACCATAACGTTGTCCGGCTTTAGGTCGCCATGCGCAAAGTTCTGGCTCATAAGCCACATAGAGAGCCGGCTGAACTGGTACGCCAGCATATCCATCTTATACGAATCCCGATAGTGACGGCGCACATAAACGTCCAGCGGCTCGCCGTCAACCCAGTCCATCAGAAGCACCGGAAACTCATTCTCGTCACAACCCTTGGCATCCACAAAAAGCTCCCTGTCAAGATATTCAAACTTTAAAAGAAACGGAGAGGAGGCATACTCCAGCTCGGAGGCTATCATGGCGTAGTCCTCCGCCCTGCCCGGCTGGTCGCGCAAGAAGCACTTCAGAGCGTAAAACCGTCCGCTATCTCTGTCGCGCATCTTAAAGACCACAGCAAAGCCGCCGTTGCTCATCACAACGCTGCCGGAAGAGTCCAGAACAGGCTCCAGCGACTTCCACTTGTCGAGATTTTCCGTAGAAAACCTTATCGACTCTATATATTCTGTTACTAAAGGGTAATTCATAAATTTATAACGGTTTACAATTTATAATTAACAACCTACAATTCAATGCACCGATTGGAGCGTCAAATTATATGCGCTAATAATTTACAGTTTGTACAAATTTATCATATATATGTCAAATAAACAAATAATTCTCTATCTATGAAATAAATGAAACTTGCAGAGAGGTTGTGCATTACGTTTTTTAGTATATTTGCATCATCAAAAAAAATAAATTTATGAATAAATGTTTCCAAATCCTGACGGCTGCGGCCTTGGCATCCTGCGTATCTGCGTGCCAGCCGGCGTCGGACAAAAGTAAAAAAAATGAAGTTATGAATGTTTCTGAAAAACAGTTAGTGTGCCAAGTGGCGGTAGATTCTGTCACTCAAGTTGGCGAAGGTCCTATCTGGGACTACAAGTATCAGCGTCTTTTGTGGATAGACACGCAAGGCTCTCTGTTTATCTACACTCCTAAAGACGGCAAAAACAGAGAAATCAAGCTGGACCGAATGATAGGGACTGTAATTCCTTACAAGGAAGACACGGTGCTTGTGGGGCTTCAGGACGGAGTGTTTGAAATGGCTCTCTCTTCCGGCAAACTGAAGTTCATTGCAGACCCCGAAGGCCGCGAAGCCGGCAACCGCTACAACGACGGAAAATGCGATGAAATGGGCCGTCTGTGGATTGGCACAATGGACAAGGACTGCACTCCCGAAAAGGCAAATTTCTTCGTTGTGAATCCGGACGGAAGCGGCGAGAAAGTTTTAGAACGTGTAACAATATCCAATGGCGTCGCTTGGTCGCCAGACGGCTCTAAGATGTACTATCAGGACACGCCAACACGCAACATCACCGCCTTCGACTTTGACAAGAACGGCTCCATATCTAACAGACAGGAAATAATACACTTGCCAGACACGCTTGGCACGCCTGACGGCAACACGATAGACGAAGAAGGCATGCTGTGGGTGGCAAATTGGGACGCCGCTTGCGTAACCCGCTGGAACCCAAAGACAGGAGAGCTGCTGCAACGCATTGAAGTGCCGGCTCTTAACGTCACCGCCCTTGCCTTTGGCGGCGAAAACTTAGACGAACTTTATATCACGACAGCGTCTTTGTATATGCCCGACGACAAAGCTCCAAACTATCCGCAAGCCGGAAAACTCTTTGTCGTAAAGCCCGGCGTAAAAGGTTTGAAGTGCAACTACTGGAAACAAGGCAAGTAAATTGATAAATTAAATTTCACTTTGCCTATCTTGCTTAATATTTGCGAAGGAGCGATGCAGTCATCTTCCTTCGCAAATATAAACGGATTCAAAAGCATCTGATATAAATTTCGAGATATAGAAATCACGAAACGAAACTTACACAAGCCTGCTTATAATTCCGCAAACAAAACCCACTACTCCACAAACCTTCTGACAAACAACACATTATGCAAATTACACCACAAAAAAGAGAGGAAAGAAGACTCATTGTCGAATAAGAGCATCCGGATAGTAAACAAAGTGATAAAAATTCCGCCAAATTATAATCCTCTTAAATATTCTCGTTTTCCGTTGATTATTCAAACGTTTTTTGTAACTTTGCGAATATTCGTGCGCTGGTACGCACAACTAAGAAAACGCAATAATAAAGTTACTATAAAATGCAAAAAGAATTATTGTTGGCAGACGAGGCTATTGCCCAAGGTGCCATAGACGGAGGATTGTCTGGTGTTTACGCATATCCGGGCACACCTTCTACAGAAATAACAGAATATATACAAGGTTCAAAACAAGCGGCAGAACGAAACATTCACAGCCGCTGGTCGAGCAACGAAAAGACTGCGATGGAAGCTGCTCTCGGCATGTCGTTCGCCGGAAAGCGTTCGCTTGTCTGCATGAAACATGTGGGTATGAACGTTGCGGCGGACGCGTTCGTGAACTCTGCGATAACAGGTATCAATGGCGGACTTATGGTTCTTGCTGCGGACGACCCGTCCATGCACTCGTCTCAAAACGAGCAGGACTCGCGCTTTTACGGAAACTTCGCAATGATTCCGATGCTTGAACCAAGCAATCAGCAGGAGGCCTACGACATGGCTTACACAGGCTTTGAACTTTCAGAAAAATTAGGGTATCCGGTGCTTTTCCGCGTCGTGACTCGCTTGGCGCACTCTCGTTCCGGAGTTGAACGCAAGCCAACTAAGGAACAGAACGGTAACAGCTATCCTTCTGACCCTAAACAGTTCATTCTGTTGCCTGCAATCGCACGTCGCCGTTACCAAACGCTGCTTGACGCTCAAAACGCAATAGAGAAGGCTTCTGAGGAGTCTCCTTTCAACAAATACATTGACGGAAGCAACAAAAAGCTGGGCATTGTGGCTTGCGGCATCACTTATAACTATCTGATGGAAACTTTCCCTCAGGGCTGCGAATATCCGGTTGTCAAGGTCTCTCAGTATCCGTTGCCTCGCAAGATGATGAATAAGCTGGCTGACGAGTGCGACGCTATTTTGGTGCTCGAAGACGGCTACCCTTTTGTTGAGTCTAACCTAAGAGGTTATTTTGACAACAGCAAAACTATCAAGGGTCGTCTTGACGGAACATTGCCACGCACCGGCGAACTTGACCCAGATTCTGTCGCAAAGGCGTTCGGATTGTCTAAAGAACAGGTTTACAGCACCCCTTCAATCGTGAAGATGCGTCCGCCGCAGATGTGTCAGGGCTGCGGCCACCGCGATATGTACGAAGCTCTTAACGAAGTGCTGCGCGGTTACGAAAACAGCAAAGTTTTCGGCGACATAGGCTGCTACACTCTTGGAGCGCTGCCTCCTTATCAGGCTATTGACTCTTGCGTTGATATGGGTGCGTCCATCACCATGGCTAAGGGTGCGTCTGACGCTGGCTTGTATCCTGCGGTTGCGGTTATTGGCGACTCTACTTTCACTCACTCTGGAATGACAGGTTTGCTCGACGCAATCAACGAAAACTCTAACATAACGGTTGTGATTTCGGACAACGAAACAACTGCCATGACTGGCGGACAGGATTCTCAGGGAACAGGCAAAATCGAAAGCATCTGTCTCGGTCTTGGTGTTGACCCGGCTCACTTGCGCGTGTTCGTTCCTCTAAAGAAGAACTACGAAGAGATGAAGCAGATCATCAAGGAAGAGATTGACTACAAAGGTCTTTCTGTAATCATCCCTCGACGTGAATGTATTCAGACTTTGGCTCGCAAAAAGAAAGCTGCTAAATAAATTTATTGCGGGGCGGGCGGTTAATTCGTCTCGCCCCTCTTTATATTTGTAAATTCTACTTTTGCAAACTAAAAACCGCCCTTTATGAATTTGAACAACATTATCTTTTTAGACATAGAAACCGTCCCGTTGACCGAGACTCAAAACGAGTTGCCTCCTGCTCTTGCAGAATTGTGGGCCGACAAATGCGACCAACTCAGAAAACGAGCTCCGGAACGCTACGGCACTGACGACAATGCCGACGAAATGTTTCATGAAGCTGGCATATTTGCAGAATTTGGAAAAATAGTCTGCATATCTGTTGGATTTATACACCAAAAGGCTGGGAAGAACTGTTTTCGCGTGAAATCTTTTTACGGCAACGACGAACATAAACTTCTGACAGAGTTTGCCGATCTGCTTAATAATTTCTGCATGAAAAATCCATTGTGCAACTTATGCGGACACAATTCCAAAGAGTTTGACATTCCTTACATCGCAAGACGTATGCTGATAAACGGCATCTTGCTGCCCGACATTCTGAACGTGGCTGGAAAGAAGCCTTGGGAGTGCAAATTTATTGACACTATGGATTTGTGGAAGTTTGGCGACTACAAGCACTACACGTCACTGAAACTGCTTTGTGCTGTATTCAACATAAAAACGCCTAAAGACGACATAGACGGCAGCCAAGTGGCAAACGTTTTTTATAAAGAGAAAGATGTTGAAAGAATCGCGAAATATTGCGAGAAAGATGTTGTGGCAACAGCTCAAGTTTTTCTTAAACTTTCTGGCAAAGAGATTATCGACGAAGAAAACATAGAACACGTTTGACATCTTATCATCGTGCAAAAGTAAAAGCGGCTTTTACTCTGTCACCGAGACATACGTAAAAGCCGCCTTATATTTATCTCTTTAAAAGAAATACTGAACCATGCCAGTCACTCTGTTATTCGAAACGCCTTCGGTTCCAAACACGGTGCCGTCATTTAAATCCAGTTTGCCGTAACCTGCCGTAGTAAGCTCATATTCAAGCCCTAAAGCCCAATGTTTCTTCAGATAAAAGTACTGAAGCGAACCTCGCCACACATAATCTAAATTCTTCAAGCCTGACCTCACGTAGATGTTATCATAATCAGCCAAAGGGTCTGAAGTTCCCAAGTTCTTTGCGTAGCCTAAAAACAATCCTACCTTATGATTTAACCCGTAAGATATGTTAAACCAACTGATTGAATTGTTAAAATTTGTATATTCAAAACTTCCGTCTTCATTTTTTTCTGTCACGCCGTATCCTCCAAAAAGTAACAGATGCGCAAAATTCTGTCCGTAAATAGTCTTCAGCTTGACGTCTAATTTGTCTTTCTTGTAAGCCGCCGCCACTGTTGCAGAAAAAGACGACACACATTCAGACACCTTAACCCTCTGACCATCCACAAAACCGACAGTTCTTGGCTTCAGCCGCAGATAGTTCACACCTGCATTAAATGAAAAATTCTCGCTCTTACCCTCCCAGCCCAAATGCAGTTCAGGCAAGATTCCGTCAGTTAAAAACTGGGCCGATGTCGAAAGTTTTGTATTGTCCGCAGCATCTGGCCCAACAGAATTGTACTGCAGCTGATAGACCGCAGACAAGAACAAGCTAGACCTGTTCAGCTTATAGTCAAGTCTGACCTGAGGACTGAAATTGAACGGCTGGAACGGACACCCTGTAGAAAGCCCCGCAACCTCTGGCGCCACATTGCCAAACATAGGGTGCCAGTTATGACCTACAAGCAAGCCCCACTTCTGCCAGTCAAGCTTCATATACGCAAGTCTGATTCTCAACATTGTGGCGCTATTGCTAAAGCCGCAAAAATCCGCCTCTATTCGACCTGACGATTTAGCGCCTAAGACATCCGGACCTCCAAGTTTCAGCCCCACGCGAGTAGCTATACTCAATAAGCGAGCCGAAGACGTTTCGTTCAAATCCTCCCCTTCTATCGCCGCCTTATCTTTCGGCACAATTCCAAAGAGTCCGTCCGCACCATTTATGCACGACCTTGAATCAAAGTAAAAATCGCCGCGCACAAAGCCGTAGTAATCGACACGCATCTTACCTGGCTCGGCCACATTTTCTTGCGCCAAAGCCACAGAGGTCAGCAAAGACCCCAAAATAAGCAATATGAAATTTTTCATTATGTGAAAACTTAAAAACTACCTGAAAAATCTACCTTGCAAAGCATCTCTCCTATCCAGTTCCTTTTCCAACTTTGAAGTAAACTCATAATTCTTCACGCCCCAGTCTGGAGCAATAAGCAAATTTTTAGGAGATTGAGACACAAACCGTTCTATGACAAACTTAGGATTCAACCGTTCAATAAAGTCCACGAGAAGACCAATATACTCATCCAACCCGTACAAATGGAACCACTCCGGATTCTCTTCAAACTGTCTTGCCATCACAGTACCCTTGATAAGCTGCAACTGATGCAGTTTCACAACATCCAGCGGAAGTTCCGATATTCTATCCGCATGCGAAAGAATCATCTCTCTATCTTCTTTCGGAAGGCCAAGAATCAGATGCGCGCACGTGTGCAAACCTCTGCCAGACGCAGCCTGCACGGCCCTCTTCACCGCTTCAAAATCATGCCCTCTGTTTATAAATTTTAGCGTCTCATCATTTGTAGATTCCACGCCAAACTCCACCATTATATAATAATTCCTTGCCAAAAAAGAGAGGTAATCGAGCAGTTCGTCATCTACACAATCAGGCCTAGTTCCGATAACCAATCCGACCACACCCTCATGCGACAACGCCTCTTCGTATTTAGCCTTGAGTTCCGACAATGAGCCATACGTATTTGTATAAGCCTGAAAATAAGCCAAATACAGCTGATTTTCATATTTCTTGCGGAAAAAGTTTATTCCCTCTTCAATCTGCTGACTCACAGATTTGTCCGACTTGCAATACTCAGGGTTGAATGTCTGATTATTGCAATACGTGCAACCGCCAACACCAACCCGTCCGTCCCTGTTCGGGCATGTAAAACCTGCATTTATCGAAATTTTCTGAACACGTGTCGGAAATATGCTGCTCAGATAATCTGAATAAGTTCTATACCTTTTTATCTTATCGGAACTGGCTGCCATACACCAATCAATTACTGTGAAACTTAGCCACCGGCAAAAAGACGCATAAAGTAAACGCCAAGTTCTGATTATTTGAGCGCTGAAACGCATCATCCCTCTCATGAGGATAAACATCCTGCAAACCGTACATCCACCTGAACTCAGCCAACGTCTTCACTTTCCCGAGATTCACCTCGAATCCGCAACCGGCGCAAAGCGAATAATCGAACTTGCTCTCTTCTATATCCTCCCTCACGCGCGGGTCATTCTCTATCAGAGCGCTTTTTATATCCGGATCGTCACACTTATCGCCCTCATCTATAAGGAAACCTATCTTAGGCCCAAAATTCACGAAAAAGCGAAAATCATTTCCAAAATAGATATGTGCCAAAAGCGGAATGTTGATATAAGAAAGGTCTTGCTCAATAACCTTGCCAGTCAAGTCCACTCCATTGACAAAAACGCTGCCGCCGCCTTTATTTTCATATTTTTCGTACCATCCGCACTGAGCATAATTGACCTCAAGCTGAACCCCAAAATGCTTCTGCGCAATGTAACGCATCGAAACCCCGGCAGTCACACCCTTGGTCCATCCAAGCTCGCCAAGCTGATTGCTGTTCATCAAGTCATTGTGCAGAAATCGTACTTGCGACATATTCAAACCCACAGACCCTCCGACCGAAACCTCCTGCTCAAACCGACTTCTTGTCTGCGCGTTCGCTACAAAAGAGACAAAAACCAGCAATAAAAAAATCAATTTTCTCATCACTATACTTTTATTTACAAATAATCGTGAATCCAGTCTTGTCGTTATGCTGAGTTATATAGACGCAATCGTTGTAGAATCCGCCTTCCTCACAAAGCTTGTTGAACCTCAGTCCGCTCTGCAGCGCGTTGACCTTAACTTCTCCGACCTTGTCTTCAAAGTCATGACCAAACTTAGAAATCGCAGTTCCGAAGAACATCATCGCATCGTAACCCAGCATGCCATACGACGGCTGACTATTTGCCGGTTCAGAATTATAGAAATTGCGGAACTTCTTCAGGAAATTGCGAACCTCTTTACTTTTGTAGTCCACATAGAACTGAGAAACAAGGTACATATTAACCTTAAACATATCCTTGCTGATGCCTTGATAACTCTGCCATTCTGAGAAGCCGAACAAAGAGATGCTCTTCTTACCGTCGTCTGTCATATTTATGAGCGGCAACACCTGACTGAGAGCAACCTGATTGTTTGTGACAGGGAATATCACATTCTCGGCCTTGTCCGTAAGCTGCTTCTTTATCTCAGCCAAATTACTGAACATCACAGACTTAAACTTGATATTGTTCTTTGTCAAAATGCTGTCAAGAGTATCCCCTAATATCTTTTCATCGTTATATTCCGGCTTTCCGAAACGGATAAGCACAATGTTCTTGCCTTTAAAAGTTTTACTGAACTTTTCAGCAATGACCGCAGCCGACTCCTTGCGCGGAGTGTTTACCTGGAAGATATTCGGATTTGTCTTAGTCTCTTCCGAACGAGAAGAGAACGGCACTACAAGCTTAACGTTATTAGCCTTCGCAAACTCAGACAAAGCCTTTATCTGAGATGTATAAGCCGGCCCAATCAAAACATCCATACTTTTCAGCTCCTCGCCGTTTAACAATTTCCGCACGTCAGCATCGGTCTTTCCAGAGTCATAAACACGAAGGTTCACCGACAGGTTTGTCCTCTTCAGCGAATCTATCGCGACCAGCATACCCTGATAAAACTCCACGAACTTCTCTGTATTAGCGTCAGTCTTGCTTGTAGGAGTCACTTTAGCAAAATTGAACGGAAAGAACAAAGCCACATTAATCTCCGACTTAGGGTCCGTCATCTTCACCTTTTCAGGAACAGCAAGAGAGTCAACAATCAAAGACGAGTCAACAGCGACAGAGTCAACAACCTGAGAGACAACTTTTTGCGGAATATTCAAAACCAGTCCTTTCTTTATTCCGTTTTCAGTGCCCGGATTATGCTCCACGATATCCTCAACAGACACACCATACTTCTGGCCTATGCTGAAGAGCGTCTCGCGGCGTTTCACCTCGTGCGTTATATAATCAACCTTAACAACCTCCTTAAACGCGGTAGCCTGATAAACTGGCGGAATAAAAATCAGCATGCCCTCATTCAGACCATCCTTCATCTGAGGATTTCTTCTCTGCAGCTCATCCTGCGAAATGCCATACAGTTTGCTTATGCCATACAAAGTCTCGCCTTTCTTTACAACATGGCTCTTCATCTCGCTTCTGGCTCCTTTGAATTTGCTGTCATCATGGCCTGTGTTATTGTAAACAGGCGGAATTATCAGCACGCTGCCCTCCTTCACACCCTCCTTCGCATCCGGATTAAGGCGCACAATCTCTTCGGACGACACTCCGTACTGCTTGCTTATACTGTAAAGAGTCTCACCTTTCTTCACCATGTGAGACACAAACGACGGCTTCTGCTTTTTCTCAAGAGCAGACGTATCAACCTTAGAACTTGCGATCAAAGCCGACACATTCACGTTCTGGCTCTTTGCAGGCGCTGCTTCCGGTATCTTTATTTCGGTCCCGCAAATCAGACCTTTTTCCTTAAGCGCAGGATTCAGAGCATAAAGCTCTTCATAAGACGTGTTATACTTTTGCTTTATAGAAAACAGAGTCTCCTTGCTTGCCACCTTATGGATTTTATAGTTTCTGTCCTTAACTGGAATCAGCAGCACAGAACCAAAAGTCGGTCCGTTTGACGCGCCCGGATTCGCCTTCAGAATCTCTTCTTTCGACACATCAAACTTGCGAGTTATCGAGAAAAAGCCCTCGCTCTTCTGCACAGGATATTCGTAATACTCCTTCCCGTTTATGTTCTTTTTAGGATAATTAATCGCCGGTTGAGCCAACAAAGACGAGCCCAATCCGAGCAATACCGAAACTGATATTATAACATTACAAAAATTCTTTCTCATAAATCCTTATATTTCAGAGATAAACAATCTTGCCATCTCTATCCGTTACAACTTACAAAAATAAACAATTAAGTCTAATATAAAAACTTTATAAGGACAATATTTCTCAAAAAAAATCAGGGGCGACCAACAGGCCGCCCCCTACAAATGAAATTATGGAAAAATAAAACAAATAAATTACAATCCCAAAGACTTTTTAACCGCTTCCACCTTAGCGTTTGCAGCCTCAGTTGCAGCGTCATAATCAGCCAAAGACTTCATTTCGCCACGCACTTCGATATAGAACTTGATCTTAGGCTCTGTACCAGAAGGACGGATTGAAATCTTGTCGCCAGCAGCCGTAAAGAACTGAAGCACGTTAGAAGTGCAAGGGAAATCAAGCTTAGAGACATTGCCCTTGTCGTCTGTTGCTGTAAGCTTGTTGTAATCCTTAACCAGAACAACAGGCGAGCCTGCAATCTCCTTAGGAGCGTTTTCGCTGAAGTCCACCATCATCTGTTTGATTTCGTCAGCACCAGCCTTGCCTTTCTTAACAACAGAGATACCCTTGTTAAGAGTGAAACCGTATTCAAGATAAATCTTCTTAAGCAAGTCATACATTGTCATGCCGTTATCAGCCGCCCAAGCCGCAGTTTCAGCAATCATTACGCAAGCCGAGAAAGCGTCATTGTCACGAACAAACGACTCTGCCAAGTAGCCGTAAGACTCCTCGCCGCCGCCGATGTAGTTCATTTTGCCTTCCATCTCGCGCATAACAGCGGCAATCCACTTGAAGCCTGTGTAAACGTCAAACACCTTGACGCCGTTCTTTTCTGCGATGTCCTTAAGCAGTTCGCTTGTAACGATAGTCTTAACGATATACTCTTTTCCGTTAATCTTGCCAAGTTCCTTCCAACGAGTAACCAGATAGTAAGTAAGCATCATTGCAGTCTGGTTACCGTTCACGAGGATAAACTCGCCCTTGTCATTCTTAACCGCGATACCCACACGGTCTGCGTCAGGGTCAGAAGCCATAACCATATCGGCACCAACTTCCACTGCCTTCTTTATAGCCATGTCCAAAGCCGCAGGCTCTTCCGGATTCGGAGAAACCACAGTAGGGAAATCGCCGCTAATCACATCCTGTTCCGGCACGTTCACGATGTTCTTGAAACCGAAACGCTTAAGAGTTTCAGGAATCAAATAAACGCCAGTGCCATGAATAGGAGTGTAAACAATCTTCATGTTTTCGTTTCTCTTGATAGACTCAGGAGAAAGCGACAGTTTTGTTATTTCGTTGATATACTTATCATCAATCTCTTTTCCGATGATTTCGATAAGCTCGCTGTTTCCTTCAAATTTGATTTCGTCAACCGACTTGATTTTCTCAACCTCCTTAATCACGTCAACATCGTGAGGAGGAACAAGCTGTCCGCCGTCATTCCAGTAAGCCTTGTAACCGTTGTACTCTTTAGGGTTGTGGCTGGCAGTCAAAATAATACCGCTCTGACATCCAAGTTCTCTGATTGCGTAAGACATTTCCGGAGTTGGTCGAAGCGATTCAAAAAGATACACTTTGATTCCATTTGCGGCGAAAATCTTAGCCGCAGACTCTGCAAACAGGCGGCTGTTGTTACGGCAGTCGTGACCAACGACAACCTTTATTTGCTGAACATCCTTGAACTGTGCTTTAAGATAATTAGAGAGACCCTGCGTAGCAGAACCTACTGTGTAGATGTTCATTCGGTTAGTACCGACGCCCATTATGCCGCGCAAGCCACCAGTTCCGAACTCCAAATCTTTGTAAAAAGCTTCGATTAGGTCTGTTTTGTCTTCATTTTCCAACATAGACTTAACGACAGCCTTTGTCTCTGCATCGTAATTGCCGTTCAGCCAAACGTTGGCCTTTGCTGTAACCTCTTGAATTAATGCTGTATTATCCATATATTAAAAACATTTATAACCATGCCACGAGTCTCGTCAACAACTCGATGACGTCCGCAAAGATAATAGTTTAAAATAAAATAGCAAAAAAAAGTTGCATTTCGTTTTTTAAATTACAGTTCTTCGTTCACATTAATCGACCACATTCCATAAAAAATACAGTCGCCAAATCACCTTCTCTTCCGCGGTCAGAATTTTACGTATATTATTTCAGAACCATTGACACTTTTAAGGTTATTGCATTCATAAAAGATGTCATATAAATCTCCAAGCTCACCTGGAAATGTCACACTGGTCAATCTGCTGCAATTATAAAAAGCATTTTTCCCTATTGCCTTCACACTATTTGGAATCGTCACGCTGGTTAGCCCGTCGCAGCTATCAAAAGCCATTTCGCCAATTTCTGTCAAACTTTCGGGAAACTCAATATCTGCTAATCCTCTACATTTTGAGAATGCCAGCTCACCGATTCTCACAACTCCATTAGGGATTACCACTTTTGTAAGATTTACACATTGAGAGAATGCCAAATCATTTATCACCGTCACACCTTCTGGTATCGAATATCCCCCTTTTCTCCCTTTGGGGAATTGCACCAATGTGTTTTTTGATTTGTCGAACAACACTCCATCTACCGAACAATAATTTGGATTCTCTTTAGCCACATCTATCATTTCAAGATTCCCGCAACCAGCAAAAGCCGCGCTCACAATCGTGTCCACACTACTTGGAATCACAATGCTTTTAAGACCGTCACAAAGAGAAAAAGCATATTGGTCTATCTTTTTCACACTATTTGGAATCACAAAATCAGTTAAGCTCACACATTTCATAAAAGCACCTTCACCAATCAAAGTTACGCTGTTGGGAATAGACACCTTCGCCAGATTGTTGCATAAAGAAAAAGCATAAGCACCTATCTCCGTCACACCTTCGGGTATTGTTATGTTAATCAGTTTTTCACAGCCCATAAATGCTTCTCTCCCTATCTTTGTCAAACTGTTCGGCAACTTCACAGTTGTTAAATTTACGCAATGAGAGAAAGTAGATTCATCTATCTCCGTCACACCTTCTGAAATCGTTACTTCGGCAAGGTTTTCGCAATTAGAAAAAGCACTATATCCAATCTTCTTTACGCTCTTCGGAATCTTTATGCTGGTAATGCTTTCACAACCTTCAAAAGCAAGGTTCTCAATCACCTCCACACCATTTGGAATCGTTACGTTGGCAAGTTTTCCGCAATCTTCAAAAGCACTATATCCAATCTTCTTTACGCCCTTCGGAATCACTATGCTGGTAATGCTTTCACAACCTTCAAAAGCATTAGCCTCGATCGTCTTCACACTATTGGGTATCGTTATACTGGTAATGCTTTTACAACCTTCAAAAGCACGGGCCTCAATCGTCTCCACACTATTTGGAATCGTTACGTTGACAAGTTTTCCGCAACCAGAGAAAGCACCTTCTCCTATATTGGCTAACCCGTTAGAGAGCTTTACCGTAGTCAAGTTTTTGCATTGACTAAAAGCACCTCTGAGAATTTTAGTTACGCTTGAAGGAATCGTCACACTTGTCAGGCCTTCACATTCGTAAAAAGCATTAATGCCTATTTTTGTTACTTGATAGCGAATGCCATCATAGGTCACTTTTGAAGGGATGACAATAGAGCCTGAATAATCTTTACGAGATTGAGACGATGTTCTTCTTCCCTCATACGTCACACTTGCTGTTTTCTCTCTTTTATCAAAATCATACCAAATGGTATCACCGTCGCTGTTCACGACCCATGTGTTGGATGCAGCAGCTCCGAAGCTTGTCAGAACAGAGCAAATAGTTAAGAATAAAAACCTTTTCATTTTCTTCGTTTTTTTTAATTCACCTTGCAAAGGTAATGTTTTTTTTCAAAAAGTCCAATTACTCTATCGGCACAATCCTGCTAACTACTTGCTCAACACAAAGTCAAATCTCAATCCTCCACCAGGACGGTTGCTTGCCGTTATTGTTCCTCCATGAAATTGAACAGCGTGCTTAACAATAGCCAGACCAAGTCCGGTTCCGCCTTTTTTCCGCGACCGACCTTTATCCACACGATAAAACCTTTCAAAAAGACGAGGCAATTGCTTTTCCTCCACACCGACACCATCATCCTCAAAGCGAATCCTGCACTCTCTTTCATCATTTGATAGCAGAGATATGTATATGTTATTACCATCAGAGTACGACATGGCGTTTTCTGTAAGATTACGGAAAATGGAACCAATAAGCGACAGATTGCCATTTACTATCACAGTTTCGTTAAAGTCTGTATGCAAAGTCATGCGTTCGTTTTCTGGCATAATTTCCATCTCTTCTGCTATTTCCACCAAAATGTCATTAAGAACTACTTTCTCCTTATCTATAATTGCATTTCCGTCTTCCATCCGTGTGATTAGCGAAACATCTGCCAACAATCGTCTGAGACGTTCATTGTTAGTATAGCATCGCTCGATAAGTTCCAGACGCTTTTCTTCGCTTAGAGTGATGCCCGAAAGCAAAGTTTCAAGACATACTTGCATAGAAGCCACAGGGGTTTTCAGTTCATGATTTATATTGTTTGTAAGTTGTCGCTTAATCCGCATTTTCTCTTGCTCCTCTCGCAAAGTCGCTTCATAAGCAACATCTCTATCCTTTATTGTTTGCTGCCATTGCGCGTAGAGCTGCACAATGTGGTTGGAGATAGAGCCAAGCTCGTCATTTGGGAACGGCTCATTTTCGCCAAAGGCTTCTCCATTCTTCGCCTTATCTGCAAACCTATTTAGTCTCTCTATAGTTTTGCCAAGCCTTCTTGTAGCAAAATATGCCAACACACTCACCACAGAGCTTATAAAAATCATTATCCCCAAGAAATTCCAATCTGCCTTAAGCATCTCCCGAAGTATGGACGAGTATGGAATAGCAGTTCGGACAATAGCGTGTTTGCCCTTTGTCGCAGAATAAAAATATTCTCGCCCGTCGCTTGCAGACTGTCGTCCAATATGACACCCAAAACCATCCTTAAGAGCAGCCGCCACTTCCGGACGAAGACTATGATTGTCAAGCGAATCCAACGAAATCATGTTGTCGTAAACTACAGTTCCCGAAAAATCAATTATAGATATTCGAAGGTCATTGAAAAGTTTTTCATGTGTCGCTATATAATCTTCGTAAGACAAACCATCCTCCATAATTTCAAGAAGATGGCGATTGTACATCTGAAGCTGCGTATTCAGAAAATCCGATTTATATTGCTTTTCTCGCATATATTGGAACCCTATAAAACATAGGATTAGCGCCCATGAAAAAGCAAGCAACATAAAAAAGAGCCGCTTGTGATAAGATATTTTAATCGCGGAAGCCATAGCCAAAACCTGAACGAGTTACAATATAAGAACCATATTTGCCGATTTTAGAACGCAGGCGGGTAATATTAACGTCAATTGTGCGTCCAAGGACAACCACCTCGTCACTCCATATACTGTTGAGTATCTGTTCACGAGAACAGATTTTGCCGCGGTGCGAAATCAGATAGGCCAGCAACTCGAACTCCTTTCGGGCAAGTTTAATCTCGTCTCCATCTACGGTGCAACGCTTAAATTCCATATCAAGCAAAAGTCCTTCAACTTTAAGCACGTTAGGCCTCCCTTTAGCGGCAACATCCGGTGCTTTCTTCCCTGACGTCCGCCTTAGCACACTCTTCACACGCGCTATCACATTGCGAACAGTATAAGGCTTCGTAATATAATCATCCGCGCCAATATTCAGCCCCATGACCATGTCATCTTCCGTGTCGCGAGCAGTGCAGAAGATAATGGGAATGTCTGCCGTTTTCACATCCGACTTCAACATTTTTGCCATTTTGACACCGCTGATTTCCCCCATCATCACATCAAGGAGTATTAAAGAGTACTTTTTCAGATCCAAGACCAAGGCCTCTTCCGCACTTAATGCAGTGTCAACATCATAGCCCTCATTTTCAAGGTTGAGCTTCAAAACTTCGCATAAAGTCTCCTCGTCATCCACTATCAATATACGTTCTGTTGTCATATACATTGTATTAAGTCACGCAAATTTATTGAGAAAAACCGAACAGAACACTATTCCGGATAAGATTTAACGAAAATGTAATATTTTTCAAAAAAAATCTAACGAAAGCCTAATTTTTTTGAAATATTTATGAAACAAGAAGTCTGTTCTTTTGCAGTGTCAAATTAAAATACTGACGTAGCAATGAAGAAAAAATTCATCTTGGCAGGTCTGATAGCCTGCATCGGTATTACTGCACAGGCGCAGGATGCCAAAAACGAGATGCCGAAAGGCAAAGCAATTGTTCAGGTGTTTGGAAATTTCCACACAGGTTTGGGCACAGAGAGTGACGACCGTGGTTTCGAATTAGAGAGAAGCTATTTGGGTTATGAGTACAAGTTTGGAAACGAATTGTCTGCTAAAGGCGTGATGGACATTGGTCAGTCTTCGGATGTGAGCGACTACCAGCGCATCGCTTATATTAAAAATGCGATGATTTCGTGGGAAAGCGGAAATCTCACATTGAACGGAGGTCTTATTTCAACAACACAATTTAACATTCAGGAGAAGTTCTGGGGCTATCGCTACATTATGAAGTCTTTTCAAGACAAATACAAATTCGGAAGCAGCGCCGACTTGGGCATCTCGACAGCCTATAAATTTACAAATTGGATTTCGGCGGATGTGATTATCGTAAATGGCGAGGGGTACAAAAAGATTCAGAAGAATGACGGCCTCAACTATGGTCTGGGCATAACGCTCACTCCGGCAAAGGGCTTCCTGACCCGCTTGTATGGAGGTTTGAACGAGAGCGAGGAAGAAGGCAAGCAAGATATTGCAAATGCGGCTGCCTTTATGGGTTACAAGAATGATAAATTTACCGTTGGCGCTGAATATAACTATATGGAAAACGCGTCATATAATGAGGAATCCGACCAAAGCGGTTATTCGGTCTTCGCTTCTGTAAATCTGCCAAAGAAAATCTCTTTGTATGCTCGGTTCGACGACCTATTTTCAAAGAACGACTGGAATAAAGAAAAAGATGAATCCGCTGCAATTCTTGGTGCTCAGATCAAATTAGGCAAGTATGTGAAGGTTGCTCCTAATTTCAGGATGACAATGCCTAAGTCTGACGGTGCTAAGGATAGCTATTCGGCTTATGTGAATTGTTACTTTGGTCTTTAATAGTATAAACATTTAAAATTAGTATTATATGAAAATGATTTTCTCGTCAATTATGACATTGACACTTGCAATTTTAATGGTATCATGTGGAGGCAATACATCAGATGGAGTTCGTGAGGCTCAGGAACTTTCCGGAGCAGGAGCAACGTTCCCTCTGCCTTTCTACAATGTGGTTTTTGAGGAGTTCTCAAATGTAAACGGCGATGTGGTTGCGTATGGTGGAATCGGCTCCGGAGGTGGAGTTCGCAACTTGCGCGATAAGATTGTGGACTTTGCAGGCAGTGACGCTTTCCTTACAGAAAAGGATATGGAGGATATGGCTCCCGTAGTTCACGTTCCTACATGCATGGGCGCTGTGGTGGTGGCCTACAATCTGGATGGCGTGAAGGATCTGAAACTATCAGGTGATGTTATCGCTGACATCTTTGCCGGCAACATTAAGATGTGGAACGACGAGCGTCTGGCAGCTCTCAATCCAGATGCGAAGCTCCCTAATGAAGCTATCATCCCTGTATTCCGCTCAGATGGCTCTGGCACGACATTTGTCTTTACCGACTATCTAACAAAAGTTAGTCCTATGTGGAAAGAGAAGTTTGGAGCTGGCAAATCAGTAAATTTCCCTTCAGGACAGGCTGCAAAGGGCAATCCGGGTGTTGCAGGTGTGATTTCACAGACTAAAAGCACTATCGGTTATGTAGGCTCTGAGTACGCATTTGCGCAGAAAATTCCTTACGCGCAAATAGAGAACATAAGAGGCGAATTTGTATTGCCGTCGTCCGCATCAATCTCGGCAGCCGCTTCGGGCGCAATACCCAATGACACACGCTGTTCGATCACAAACGCAAATGCAGCTGGCGCATATCCAATCTCCACATTCACATGGATGATTATCTACAAGGAGCAGAATTACTCCAACCGCAGCAAGGAGCAGTCCGTGGCAACACTCGACTTGTTGAAATACATTCTCTCTGACGAGGCGCAGAACATCACCTCTGAGGTACATTACGCGCCACTTCCTGCTAAAGTAAAAGAGCTGAGCATAAACAACCTCAAAACGGTGACATTCAACGGAGTTGCAATTCTTCAGTAAGGTATAAATCTATGAACGACAAACTGTACAGAATTACATTGTTCGTGTCGGCATTGATAATACCGATAGTGTGTGGAGGTGTGGTTTACGCCCTCGTCACCGACGCTCACGACGCGTTCGAGCATTTTGGCTTTTTGAATTTTCTCACCTCTTCGGAATGGAGCTATACAGAGGGCGATGAGCGGTATGGAGCGCTGCCGTTTATCACAGGCACTTTGCTGACTACTTTGCTGGCTCTCATCTTTTGCATCCCGTTCTCTCTTCCTGTAGCGCTTTTTGTGGGAGAATACTTCAGGGACACAAAGGTAGCATCGGTCCTGAGTACTGTGACAGACCTGCTGGCTGGCATTCCGTCAATCATTTATGGTCTGTGGGGATTTTACACTCTGCGCCCCATTATTATGGCTCTCGACATCTCGCCGCAAGGGTCCAGTATTCTCACCGCCTCGCTTGTGCTGGCTATCATGATTGTGCCTTACGCAGCATCACTCAGCTCCGAATTTATCAAGATGGTGCCGAATGAACTGAAAGAGGGAGCTTATAGCTTAGGCGCTACACGAGCTGAGGTTGTGTGCAAGGTGATATTCCCTATGGCCGGCTCGGGAGTGTTCTCTTCATATGTATTGGCCATCGGACGTGCTTTGGGCGAGACAATGACGGTAACGATGCTTATCGGCAACACAAATAACATCCCCGCCTCAATCACATCTACAGGAAACTCTATGGCTTCAATCATCGCAAATCAGTTTGGCGAAGCAGACAGTCTGCGCCTTTCATCCTTGATCGCCATAGGATTGATTCTTTTCCTTATCACAGCGCTTATCAACATGATAGGCAAAGTAATGATTAAACGTGCAAGAATAGTTTAATATTATGGACAAATTAAAAATCAGAAATCGTTTAGCAAATGACAAGCTGATGCTTTGGAGCATTTGCATATTGTCGGCACTGACGGCCGTTCCCCTGCTCGCCATATTGGGTGAGGTGCTGCTGCGTGGTTACGACCAGCTCTCTTGGTCATTCTTTACCGAGCCTACACCAACGGCGTACAAAGCGATGAAAGCTATCGAAGCTGGAGAACCCATACCGGGAGGCATAGCAAACGGCATTGTCGGCACAATGATTATGCTCGGTATGGCGGTAGCGGCAGCTGTACCATTGGGCATTCTCTGCGGAGCGTTCTTGGCAGAAAATGGCAAGAACCGTTTCGCACAGTTTGTAAGTTACCTGACAGACCTTCTGCAAGGCACGCCGTCGGTTATCATAGGCATCATCACCTACATTTGGGTGGTTGTTCCGATGAAGGGTTATTCGGCAATTGCGGGCAGCGTTGCGCTATGCATCATGATGCTTCCGCTCATCATCCGCTCGACAGAGGAGACTTTGAAAATCCTTCCTGCATCATTAAAAGAGGCGGGACTGGCACTCGGCGGAAACAAGGCACGAGTGATGCTGAAAGTGCAGCTGCCTGCCGCATTCGGAGGTATATTTACCGGTATTCTGCTCGCCATCTCACGAGTTATCGGAGAGACTGCGCCGCTGATGTTCACCGCTCTCGGCTGCTCGTTTATCCGCTTTGCGATTGACAAGCCCATCTCTGCAGTGCCGCTGCTAATATGGGAGTTCTTTAACGACCCCAACCTGCAGGAGTTGATCTGGGGAGCTTCGCTCTTCCTCTTGTTATTCGTGCTTACTTTAAATCTCACAGCTAAATATCTTGCAAAAAAATGGAATCAGTAACATCAATACTTGAATTTAAGAAGACTTGCGTGTCATACACCAAGCAAACAATGGCAGTTAAGTATGTATCGGCAGCCATTGAGAAAAATACAATCACAGCCATCATGGGGCCTTCCGGCTGCGGAAAATCAACACTGCTTCGCGCTGTCAACCTTATGCACAATCTCTATCCGAACATTCGTGTTGACGGAGAGATTCTGCTTAACGGAGAGAATATCCTTGCGATGGAGCCTATTGATGTGCGTCGTCGTGTGGGCATGGTTTTTCAACGTCCTGCGCCGTTCCCCACAATGAGCATCTACGACAATGTCTTATCGGGATTTGCGCTGAACGGCATAAAGCTTTCAAAGGCAGAAAAAGACGCGACCGTAGAGCGTTGTCTGCGTAGCGTCGCCCTTTGGGACGAAGTCAAGGATGTGCTGAACAAGAAAGGCACATTCCTTTCCGGCGGTCAGCAACAGCGTTTGTGCATTGCCCGCGCATTAGCGATGAAGCCCGACGTGCTGCTGATGGACGAGCCGACATCCGCTCTCGACCCCATCGCCACGAAGCATATCGAGGAACTGCTGCTTGAGCTTCAGCAAGAAGTTACAATCTTGATTGTGACTCACAATATGGGGCAAGCTAAGCGCATATCGTCAAAATCAATGTTTATGTATTTAGGCGAATTGGTTGAGTACGGAGAGACCGAGACAATGTTCACAAACCCTGTTGACGAACGCACTAAGGCTTATTTGACTGGAAAGATGGGGTAGATTTAGCCTGAATATTTTGCAGACAAAGAAGAATCACAGTGACACTTCTTGTCTGCAATTGCTTTCATTCTATAATTATCACTTAGCAGGTATCGCCTTGATGTTCTTGAACTTGCTCCAACCCTTTGCGGCTTTGTATTTTTCTACACTCTCCGCAGGGACGTAGATGGTTATGTTTTCATTGACCTCAACAAAGGAGTGATTCACATTTGGCGGTGTGGTATTTGCAACTGTTACGCTGCAAAGCTTCTTGCATTCAAAGAAAACCATTATTCCAATTGAAGTCAGACTATTTGGAAGTGTTATGCTGGAAAGACCGCTGCACCCCAAAAAAGTCTCCGATTGAATCGTCGTCACACCGTTTGAAATCGTGATGTTTGAGAGACCTTGGCAAGAAAGAAATGCGCGTCGCCCTATCTTTGTGACACTATTCGGAATGGTCACATTTGTTAGACTGGAGCAGGCTGAAAAAGCATTTGCTCCTATTGAAATCACACTGTTCGGGATGGTAACACCAGAGAGTCCTTTGCATCCTGAAAAAGCACAATCTTCAATCTGTGTCACACTTTTCGGAATGACGTACTCTCCATCTAACCCCTCCGGATATTTAATCAGTTTCCTTTTTGATGTATCAAATAGCACCCCATTTTCAGAACTGTAATTCATAGTACCCCTTTCCACATTTATGCTTTTAAGCTTTTCACAACATTCAAAAGCCTCATTTCCTATCATATTAACGCTATTGGGGATGAACACATTGGTCAGACCTTTGCAACCATAAAAAGCACGCTCTCCAATTGAAGTTACACCGCTTGGGATATTCACATCGGTCAGCCCTTCGCATTCATAAAATGCTTTGCTCCCAATTGTTGCAACACTATTGGGAATGGTCAGGCGGGTTAGTCCTTTACAGCCAGAAAAAGCACGCTCTCCAATTGAAGTCACACTACTCGGAATTGTGATGTCAGTAAGTCTGTAGCAAAGATGAAAAGCACATCGTTCTATCTCTGTAACACTATTGGGAATGGTCACATTGACAAGTCCGCTGCAAAATTCAAAGGCATTCCGCCTGATGATTGTCACGCAGGAGGGAATAGTAACGCTTGTGAGGTGCACGCAACCCGCAAAGGCCTCCGCTTCTATCTTGGTGACACTGTTTGGAATTGTATAGCCACCCGATATACCTGCAGGATACTGCATCAATGTCTTTTTTGAAATGTCAAACAGCACTCCATTTTCGGAGCAATAGCACGAATTGCCATTTGCCACATTTATACTTTTAAGGTTTGTGCAACCATAAAAAGCCAAATTTACAATTGAGGTCACACTTTTCGGGACATTCACGCACTTCAAATTGACGCTGCCAGCAAAAGCAGCCCATCCAATCTCCGTTACACGATATTTCGCCCCTTTGTATTCTATTTTTTCGGGGATATTGATTATGTTTGAATACGCATCCTCATATTGTCCATCGTATTCCCCTTTAAACGTCACGCTTGCAGTTTTCTCTTCCTCGTTGAATTTATACCAGATGGTATCACCGTCGCTGTTCACAACCCAAGTGTCAGACGCAGCAGCTCCGAAGTTTGTCAGAACAGAGCAAATAATTAAAAATACAAACCTTTTCATTTTATCTTATTTATTTTATAAATATCAAATTCACACAATGAATGCAGAAGCAAACAATGCTTTTTATCGTATTCCGAAATCTTAGAAAGCGATATTGAGACTGGCCATGTACGTGCGGCTATGCGGGTATGCAGAATAATCTACGCCCGGAGTCAGCGGAGTTGCCGCACGCGTGTCCACATCCGGGTCGTAGCCCGAATATTTGGTCCAGCACCACAAGTTTTCCACAGACATATAAACTCTGCAAGAAGACATCTTCAACCTTTTGATTAATTCGTACGGCAAATTGTAACCTACCGTAAGGTTGCCAAACCTGAGGAAAGAGCCGTCTTCCACCGCCCACGAATGGAACACGTACCTGCCAATGAACGGCGACCAGATAGACGCGCCTGCATTTATCTCTGCAAGTTTAGCCGGGTCAGTCACCACATTTCCGTCAGAATCCAGATTTGTCCACCTGCGTCCCTTCTCCATCTCGCTCGTCATGTTTCTGTACAAATATTTGTTAGAAGATGTGAACTCTATCTTGTTAGCATTGTAAACGTCATTGCCGTAAGACCAGTTGAAACTTGCCGACAAGTCCCAATCTCTATATTTCAAGAAAAAATTGAATCCGCCAATACACTTAGGCTTCGCCTTTCCAATCACGGTGCGATCACCCTCTTCCGTAATCTCGCCGTCGCCATTCAGGTCCTTAAACTTAAGGAACCCCGGTCCAAAATAAGACGAAGACGCCAGAAGTTCCGCATTGCTCGGCACACCATCTTTCAATCCGTAAGTTTTCTTTTCCGCATCATAATCAAAATCATCTAATTCATAAAAGCCATCAGTCACAAAGCCGTACATGCACCCGATTGGCTCGCCCTCCTTCAGCAAAAAGTCTGAAGATATTTCAGAGCCGGCCCATCCGGAGGAGACCAAGCTCTCTTTTATGTCGCCAAGTTTCTCCACACGATTTCTGTTCATCGCCACGTTGGCAGAGAACTGCACATCCCAATCGTAATTCAGCCGCGGACTATACCTCAGATTCAGCTCCACCCCTCTGTTAGAAGTCTCGCCCACATTCTGCATTATCGTCTTATATCCAGACACAACAGGAATCTCGCTCATCATCAGCAAATCCATAGTTGTGTTCATGTAAAAGTCCAAACCCACGACCAAGTTCAACAAAGCTAAGTCAGCGTCAACCCCCACATTGCGCAGTACGGAGGTCTCCCATTTCAGGTCCGGATTATACAAGACAGACCCTGCATGCAAAAAGGTCTGCTGCACCTCGTCAAAAAAGACGCTCGGGTCGGTAGCCTGCCCAGCCTCAAACTCCACCCGGTACAGGCCGTCTGCAATCCTGTTGTTCCCTGCAAGTCCGTAGCTCAGCCTAAATTTCAAGGAATTTCTATCGTCCAGAGAAACTCTCTTCGCAAAAGAGGCGGAAGGGAAATAACCCCACTGATTCCCTAAGGCGAACTTGTTAGAACGGTCGGCACGGAAAGCGAGCGACGCCTCCATGTCATCACGACTTTTTGTTAAATTCGCTCTGGCGAAGAAAGACAACAACCTGTCAGCCGGGCTCTCGTACGTTGACACGGGCTGCGCCTTGCCCAAGCTCATGCTGCTCAAAGCCTGCTCCGGACTTATGTACTGAGGGAAATACCTTGCCTCATTGTAAGTGAATCCATCTCTCTCATCCACAAGTTCCTGTCCAAACAACACCGAAAAGTTATATACGCTAAAGTTAAAATCTGCAGTAAGCACATTAGCCATTCTGAACTTGCTCCTCTCGCGGTCGTTTATAGATGCAAGAGGCAAAGCTCCGTACTGGCGAGCCTGCGACGTAGAAGAACCGTATGCCCTGAATGTTTTTGTATCATTACGCCACACACCAGCCTCGCTTCTGACTTTAAGATCAAGGTTTTTATAATCCTCAACGCTAAAGACACCTTTCTTAAAAGTCAAAGCCGCATTAATCAGCATCTCATTCTTTTCCACCCTTTTGTAATCGTCTTTTGTGACTGTAAGAGGGTCATAAAGCGACGAATAGGCCTCCTCTTCGTCATCCTCGTCTCCGTTTCCGTAAGGATTCAGATCTACCGGAGAAAATATGACAGAGTGTTTTAGCCGGGAAGTAGAAGAAGAGCCGGCAGCAGCAGTCCCGGCGCCCATATTCTCCCTGTTAGTGTAATTAGAATTAAGCTCAAACGAGATGTTCTTGTGCAGGTCGGACTTCAGACTAAACGCCAACCTATGCCTTTTTGCGCCGCTGCCCAGCATTATGCCGTCGTTGCTGTCGAACGTGTATCCAACTCGATAATCAGCCTTCTTTCCTCCTATTTTCAGCACCACGCTCTGCGACGTAAAGAAAGCCGTTTCGCCAAACACGCGCTCTTGCCAGTCGGCAGCCGGCACATCATCGTATATATCCAAATCGTCCCAAAGCCCGTACTTCTGCGTGAAACGCTCTGCGTTAGAAGCGCTGTACTGAGCCAGTTCGTACTGCATCTTCACATAATCCCCAGACGACAACGTCTTAAGCTTTTTCGCCAGACGGCGCACTCCGTAACGAGACGAATAAAGCACGTTCACCTTATCGTAAGCCTTGCTGTCCGTCGTCACGACAACAACGCCGTTAGCTCCTCTCGCTCCATAAATAGCCATAGCCGAAGCATCTTTCAGAACGGATATGCTCTTTATCTCTGAAGGCGGAATATCGCTAATGGAATTAACCGGGAAGCCGTCAACAATGTAAAGCGGCGAATTGTCTTGCGTTATCGACCCACCGCCTCTGATCACCATCTTCGGCTCTGCGTCAAGAGCACCGTCGGCTGCAGATATTTGAACACCTGCCATCTTGCCAACTAACGCCTGCGACAGAGAGACCGCTCCGTTCTCCTTCAAACTCTCAGACTTAACAGTGGAATAGGCGCCAGCAAAGACGTTGCTCGTAGCGCCGTAACCTATGACAAGGACCTCCGGAATATTAGTCATGTCACAGACTATCTCTTCGTCTGCAATCAAACTATCATCTACCGACGGTTCAACGCCCAAAGAGTCGTCCGAAGCGGCAAAAGCCGTCAGAAAGCACATAAAAAACGATATGACGAGAAATAATTTATTCATCGATTTTGTTTATTAAGATGCAAAAATAAAAATTTGATTTTATTGCAACGCCTTTCTGTAAAGAAAATAACTAAAAACAGAGCATTTTTAATTGCAAATTTTATTGGAAAAGAAGCAAACACTTCATAACTTTGGGGCAAAATTTGACTAATGGTTACTAAATTGTCTCGACATACGTTTTTACTGCTGATTTCGACGCTTTTTTTCACATTTGTCTGTCCGACCTATGCAAACGATGCGGAGGTTGGCAAGGCGTTGCAATTAAAAATAAATGATTTCAGAAACAAGTACAACGCGCTGAAGATAGGCAAAGCGCGGAATTACAAAATAGACAATTTCTGCATAGACAGAAAGAAGTCAGAGGTGCAGCTGTCTCTTTCCAAAAACTTCGAATTCATCGAATATAGAGAAGACCTAATAAAAGAGCTTCACGACTCGCTGCGCACATGTCTTCCGGAAGATATTAAAGATTACAAATTCGAGATATACATAAACTCGCTTCCGCTTGAATATTACGTGCCGAACATCTATCGTACCGGCCTGAAAATAGACAAGGAGCGCAAGCCCAGCTACAGTCCTTCCGAGTCGAGCATCGTCAGCAACAAGAACAAGCCTTTCGTTCCGGAGAAGGGCCTGACAAACAGCCACATAGCTCTATGGCACAGCCACGGATGGTACTTTGACCCGGTGCAAGGCACTTGGCAATGGCAAAGGCCAAAACTGTTTCAGATTACAGAAGACACATACTCCATGAGCATCGTGCTGCCGTATCTCGTGCCTATGCTCGAAAATGCGGGCGCTTACGTCTTCACTCCAAGGGAGCGAGACATGCAACGCTTTGAGGTTGTTGTTGACAATAACGACAACCAGCCGGAATCCTATCTCGAAAATAACGACTCTAAATACACTTGGGACGAAAGCGAAGACTCCGCCGGATTCGCTAACTCAAAGTTTTTGTACACAGACTTTGACAATCCTTTCAAAACGGGGACTTACAGAACAATAAAGTCAAGGAAACACGGAGAAGCTTACATCGACTGGTCTCCCGAAATACCGGCGAGCGGCGATTATGCTGTGTATGTCTCCTACCACACTCTGCCGGAAAGCACAACCGAGGCGCATTACACGGTGTTTCACACTGGCGGAACTACCGAATTTGTGGTTGACCAGACCATGGGGGGCGGAACATGGATATACCTCGGGACATTCAACTTTGAACGCGGCTCGTCTTCTAACAAAGTCAGGCTGACCAACGCCAGCAAAGCCGGAGGGATAATCACTGCCGACGCAGTTAAGTTTGGCGGCGGAATGGGCAACATCGGGAAAACGTCCGTATCTAATGACGGCGACACAATCACGGCGGCGAGCGGCAGAGCCAGATACCTCGAAGGGGCTAAATACTGGCTGCAATGGGCGGGATACCCAGACAGCGTTTACTCTGTTTTCAAAGGCACTAACGATTACAAGGACGACTATATGTGCCGCGGCCTTTGGGTCAACAACCTTCTCGGAGGTTCGGACAGAGCGCCTCTGAGCAAAGGCAAAAACATACCTATCGACCTTGCCTTCGCTCTGCACACGGACGCAGGGTTTACTCTCGACAGCACAACTATCGGAACTATGGGCATATACATGACCAACGTAAACGAAGGCAAGTTTGCTTCGGGCTACAACAGATACGCCTCAAGAGACTTTTCTGACATCGTGCAGACTCAGCTCGTTAACGACATCAGGGCGCAATACTGTGCAGACTGGAACAGACGACGGCTCACTAACGAGTCGTACCATGAGGCAAGAACGCCGGAAGTGCCTACTCTACTGCTTGAGTTTTTGTCGCACCAGAACTACGACGACATGAAGTTTGGGCTTGACCCTAATTTCAGATTCTCCGTGGCTCGCTCAATATACAAGGGCATGCTCAAATTCTTGGCGTCTCAGTATGACGTCGAATACGAGGTGCAGCCGCTCCCGGTAAGGAATTTCAGCGCCGAAATCATCGACTCTACAGAATCGTCAATGGTTGCGCTCAGCTGGTCGGCTCAGGCTGACTCATTGGAAGAGAGCGCATACCCGAAAAAATACATCGTCTATAAAGCTGTTGAAAACAACGGTTTTGACAACGGGACAGTAACAGACGTGCCTTATATAGTCTTGCCTATAGGAAACGACACTATATACAGGTTCAAAGTAACTGCGGTCAACGATGGCGGAGAAAGTTTTCCTTCCGAAATATTGTCCGTCTGCGAACTATCCGAAAGCAAAGGCTGCGTACTGATTGTAAACGGATTCGACAGAGTTTCCGCCCCTGAACATTTCCGCGTCGCGAAACACTCTGGTTTCCTCGACAAGCTGGACTACGGCGTGCCGGACAAATATGATGTCAGCTACACCGGCAGCCAGTACAATTTTGTCATCGGCTCAACTTTCGCCACTAACAACGCGCCCGGACACGGTGCAAGCTCCGGCGAGTTCGAGACCGACATCATCGCAGGAAACACGTTCGACTTCCCTTACAAACATGGACGCTCCATCAAAAAGGCAAAATACTCTTTCGTGTCTTGCAGCGACGAGTTTTTCGAATCTGAACAAATCGACCTTGACAAATATTTCGCTATTGACTACATACTTGGCGAAGAGAAAGAGACCGTCTCCGGAAAAGCGGTCAAATATCAGGTCTTTTCAGAAAACATGATTTCAAAACTCAAAGATTACCTTCTGAAACATAACGGCAACCTGCTCCTGACAGGCGCTTACATCGGTTCTGAAATTTGGGAAAAGGACTCTTGCGACATGAACAAGATCGACTTCGCGGAAAATGTCCTCCATTACACTTTTGTCAAAACCGACGCTTCGGACAACGGAAAGCTTACGATCTTGACCAATAGCGACTTCAACTCCGAGTTTAATTTCTGCACCAAACTTAACCAGTCGCTTTACGCTGTAGAGGTGCCTGACGCAATAAACTGCACTAAGGGCGGAAAGGTTCAGTTCAGATTCTCGGACAGCAAACTGCCGGCTTGCGTGACATACAGAGGCTTGTACAAGTCTGTGGTCGCAACATTCCCTTTCGAATCAATTCTTTACGAAAGCAACCGCAACAAATTCATGTCTGAAACTTTATCTTTCTTTGAGAACAACGAGAGGAAGGTTAAGAAAAGAACTGTTGCCGCAAAAAGCTCGTCTAAGAAAAAAAGCGTTGCCAAAAAGAAAAAGAAAAACAAAACTGTAAAGAAGAGAAAGGTTTCTCCTAGATAATTTATTTTTTGACTGATATATCGTTATGACTATAGATTGTTTTATCCCTTATAGCGACGCAAGCACAACTGCGGAAGTCGCAAAACAGTTCAAAGCGGACGGCTTGTCTGGCAAAATTTACGTGCTGTACGAAAATGAGCGCCCGGCACTGGATACCGACTGCGAGTATTTACCATTCGACGGCTCTTTGAAAAGCAGCGACTCGATGCGGCTTATCGCGCAAAAAGCTTCGTGCGACCACTTTTTCATCTACACAAAAAAAGACGCTTTGAAACTTGGACAGCGCTGCGTGAAAAGGTTTTCTCGCGCGGCTGCATCTACCGGAGCCGGTTGGATATACTCCGACTTGCACCAAGTAAAGAAAGGCTTATCAGAAGCGCACCCTTTAATCGACTGGCAAATAGGAAGTGTGCGAGACGACTTCGATTTCGGCTCGCTAATTCTGGTGAAGACAGACGCCTTCAGAAAGGCTGTGGAAACTATGGACTGCTGCTATAAATTCGCCGGACTTTATGATGCGAGACTGAAAATTTCCGAAACTGAGCAAATGTTTCATCTCAACGAATTTCTTTACACTGAAATAGAAGACGACACAAGGCTCTCTGGCGAAAAGCAGTTCGACTACGTCAATCCTAAGAACAGAGATGTGCAAATTGAGATGGAAAAGGCTTGCTCTGAGCATCTGAAAAAAATAGGTGCTTATCTTGAACCGTCTTTCAAATCTGTAAACTTCGGCTGTGAAAGTTTTCCGGTGGAGGCTTCGGTCATCATCCCTGTAAAAAACAGAATAAAGACGATTGAAGATGCAATCAAGTCTGTTCTGATGCAAAAAACAGACTTCAATTTTAATTTGATAATAATAGACAACCACTCGACCGACGGCACTTCCGACCTGATTCGCAAATATGCAGAATCCGACAGCCGCGTTATTCACATAATACCTCAGCACGACGACTTGGGCATAGGCGGATGCTGGAACGAAGGTGTCAACGACGCTCGCTGCGGACGTTTTGCCGTTCAGCTCGACAGCGATGACGTGTACAGCGGAAACGACACTCTCGCCAAGGTTGTGAACGCCTTCTACGAACAGAACTGTGCAATGGTTATCGGCTCTTACAAAATTACGGATTTCGACCTGAATGAGATTCCGCCAGGCGTAATAGACCATAAAGAGTGGACTCCGGAAAACGGTCGAAACAACGCTTTGCGAATTAACGGTCTTGGCGCGCCGAGAGCATTCTTTACGCCTGTACTCAGAGAGATTGGCGTGCCTAACACAAGCTATGGCGAAGACTATGCTCTTGGACTGATGATTTCGCACGATTACCAGATTGGCAGAATTTACGATGTCCTTTACAATTGCAGAAGATGGACTGACAATTCTGACGCCTCTCTTAGCATCGCTAAGATTAACGCAAACAATCTGTACAAGGACAAATTACGAACTTTAGAGATCTTATCTCGCAAAAAAAGAAACGGATTAGCATGAAACAAAGGGTTGAGAATTTGTTTTCGGAACAGCTGAACGAATGGGCTGACTTCAAAGAACGTACCGAACAGCTTAACTGCCTTGAACTGAAGGAGTTCAACTTCGGAACGCACAGAATCATCGCGCAGTTCAATCCTGCAAGGGCCGTCTCGACTGGCGCAAAGCTGGACGCAAAGTCTATCGCCGAGCGCAAATGTTTTCTTTGCAGAGAGAATCAGCCGGACGTGCAGCGAGGAATTGACATTAACGACAGATTCTGCGTTCTTGTAAATCCGTTCCCAATACTGAAAAAGCATTTCACCATTCCGCTGAAATCTCACGAAAAGCAGGAGATTCTGCCTTACATTGCAGATATGCTCGATTTCGCAAAATTGCTGGACGATTACACAATTTTCTATAATGGTGCCCAATGCGGGGCTTCCGCGCCGGACCACATGCACTTTCAGGCTGTGACTAAAGGTCAGCTGCCCATCGAATCGGACTGCAAAAACGCTAAATATGTTCTTCTTTCTGAAAACTCACGAGGAACTATAAAAGAGCTTAAGAATCTTGGAAGAAGATGTCTGCTCATAGAGGCAAACGACAAAAACTACGGACTGTCTCTGTTCAGACAAATCTATTCCCAGCTTGCTTTTCAGAAAGATGAAGAGCCGATGATGAACGTGTTCTGCTATTACAACTCCGAAGGGTGGCATCTGATAATATTTCTTAGAAAAGCGCACAGGCCATCGCAGTTCTACGCCGAAGGCGCTGACCATATAATGGTTAGTCCCGGAGCTATAGACATGGCCGGAGTAATGGTGTTGCCGCGCAAAGAGGATTTTGACAAGATTGACAGAAAAACAATAGCAGACATCTATTCGCAAGTATAAAAACAAAACTAATCACACATGAAACATTTTCTGAAATTATACATGCTTTGGACCACAATTGTTCTGTGTGGACAAAACGCTTATTCAAACGACTCGGTTCACGACAATTTGCAGAAAGTTGACATCAACTTAGTTCAACCCACTCCTATTGACGATCCTTGCTTTGACTACTTTTTAGAAAGTCCTTTCCACTTTCTGAACGAGCCGAAGGAAAATTATAAGGCTAATCATCTGCACACGACAATTGACGCTCTCACGTTCGCGCGCAACGCTGAGTATTTCTTGCCCTACACTAAAGGGTACACAATGCTGGGCTTTATTGCAAATCCTACTTTGAATTACGGAATTGGCCATTACGGACAAATAACCGCTGGTGTGCACCTCATGGGCGCCGCCGGCGACGACAAGAGCATCTTGAGCATAAAACCTATAATCAGGCTTGAATACGAACCTAATGATTTTGTCTCTATAGTCGGTGGCTCTTTGTACGGAAATCTGAACCACAAACTGTACGAACAGATGTACGGATTTGACAGGTTTTTCATGGAGAATTACGAAATGGGCTTTCAGGTTCTGGTAAACTACAGGTGGCTGGATGCTGATGTTTGGTGCAACTGGGAAGACTTCATCGAGCCGGGCGACGAGAAGCAGGAAAAGCTTACAATAGGCATCAGGACAAACAGCCGCCTGAACGGAAACGGAAAGGCTGTCATGAGCATTCCGCTGCATATCGTTGGAACGCATAGAGGCGGACAGTTCACCGCTCTTAAAGACACTTGCCTCGAGACTTTGTTCAATGCGGCTACCGGACTGGAGCTTAAGGTTTACATGAATAACCAAAAGTCTCTTGACTTTAAAGTTCCTGTGTTCTTTTCCGTGAACAATTCGGACAAGGCTCATATTCACACCTTTCACGAGTCGGGCTGGGGTATATACCCCAACATCACTTATTCCGCTCGTCAGAACAGACACAAAATAGAAGCCGGCTATTGGTATGCAGACCGCTACTTTTCGCCCAAAGGAAGCTATCTATATCAAACCCGCTCTTATTTCGACCCTAATTTCAGATGTGACGAAAGAAGCATGGTTGTCGCCAAATATTATTACAACGGAAACGATAAAAGAAAGCTGAGATTTGGTGCCGATGTGCAGTGCTATTACGACTTAAAAGAGAAGAAACTCGATTTTGCTTTTGGTCTGTATCTAAAATTTCATGAGAATTTCCGCATTGCGAAACTTAAGAAAAAGAATCTTGAGTCAACTTATATAAATTAGGTCGAAATGACTTTAAAGACATTAGACTTAGCCCAACTTTCATGAAAATAATTTTGATGTGAAAGTTGGGCTAATTTATTTGCTCGCACTCCATCCGCTACTTTTCGCCAAACCTCTTCATCACATTGTAAGCGACATAAATGCCAAGTTCTCCGGCTTTGCTCAAATCACTTAGACCCTTGTCATTTTCGCCCAAATAGATATAAGTAAGCCCGCGGTTGAAATAAGCTTCTGCAAAATCTTTGTCCAACGAGATTGTCTTTGTATAACTTGCCAGCGCATTACGATAATCCTTTTTCTCTAGCAATATGTTGCCACGGTTAAACCATGCAAAGGAGAAGTCCGGATAGACTGCGAGCGCCTTTTCATAATCTTTCAGAGCAAGATCCAACTCTAAATTATGGTCAGACTCTAACTTTTCATCATCTTGCGACATCCAGCTGTCGTCCAAAGACTGCTCATAAACAACCCTTTTGTATCTTGCATTAGCCCTGCAGAAATAAGCCAGCTCGAATTTAGGGTTTAAATCCAAAGCCTTGTCCAAGTCCAATACCGCATTCTCATAATCCTGAATCAGCATATAGTCCATAGCCCTGCCGAAGTACGACAAATCACTAGCGTCCGCCACTATTTTTTCAGACCATTCGTCGATAGAGCGAAAACGCTTCACCGCCTCCTCCTTGCTAAGCTGTCCGTTTGAATTTGTCAAGTAAACAGGCTCCATAACTTCTTTACCATTCAGTTCACTGACCATATTGTCGAACAAGACTGTCTTTCGAACCTCGTTCTCTTTGGGATAGAAAGACAACAAATAGACACCCTCAGGCTCTATTACAAAATTAGAGTTTTGAACCTTACCCCTAAACTCGTTTTTATAAGTCAACTGGTCCGAATTTTCTATATCCGAAACATACACAAGCTTTTTATACTTATTCTCCTTTTTAGACTTTTTCTGTTCCCACTCGCTATTCTGCTCCTCGACGCTTTTTTCCATCATGCGTCTTTCGAGCAGCACGGCCGTGTTGTAATCCACCTCAGCCCCTTTCCTATTTTTCTGTTTCTGCTTGATTTCCGCCCTTGTGAAATACAGAATAGGCTCCTCTTCATTCTCCGAAATCAGATTGCTTATAATATCAGACGCGATAACATAATCGCCCACTTTCATTCTCACCAAAGCCTTGTTATACATTGCAAGTTCGTTCTCCGGCTCCATTTCCACAACCTGGTCAAAATCATATTCCGCTTTTTTCAACTCGCCAGTCTCCATAAATAACAGCCCTCGGTTAAAGTAGGCCGACGCATTATTCGGGTCTAACGTCACAACCCGGTCAAAATCCTCCTTTGCCCCCTTCAGGTCATCCTGCTTATATCTGACAAGTCCTCTGTTCTGATGATAACTTGCCACATTCGGTTCTATTCGCATAGCCTCGTCATAATCTTTACTAGCCTCGTCATATTTGCCCTGCATATAAAACACCAGACCTCGCGCGGCATACCCTTTAGGATTAAACTTGTCTATTTCAAGAATCTTGTCAAAATCCGCCAATGCGTTTATCGTATCATAATTCTTCAGATAAGCTTGTCCCCGATTCAAGTACGCGTCCGTAAACTTAGGATACAAATTCACCGTATGAGTCAGCACTTCGATAGCCTCATTGTACCGATTATCCTGCAACAGCGAAACACCTTTGCACAGAAGCAAAGTTTTGTTTTCCGTGTCGAACTCAAGCCCCTTGTCAAAATCCGCCACCGCTTCGGCGTAACGTTTCAGGTTAATACGCGCCACACCTCTGCAATGGTAAGCCCTTACAAGAAAAGGGTTCCGATCCAAAGCCAGCGAACAGTCCTGCTCAGCACCTTTATAATCTTCAAGGTTGATTTTAGCCACCGCCCTCAGATAATACGGTTCCGCAAGATACGGTTTTACACGCGCAACCATGTTAAAATACTGAATAGAAAGTATATAATCTTCAAAATAAAGAGCGTTTCTGCCGATAGAAAGCACACGTTCCGTGTTTATCTGGGGGAAAGCCACGGACGAACACAACGCAAAGAATATGATAAAAAAACTCTTCATTAAAAGTCTGCTTTTATAAAAAAAATCACTAATTAGGAATCTGAGTTCAAAATTAAACAATTAGAACTATTTTTCAATAAACAGAGCCTTGTTTTAAGAAAAATTAACCAAAGACGGTATCACATACAAAAAAAGCGCACCAAAAAAGCGCGCCTGTGGAGCTGGAGGGAATCGAACCCTCGTCCAAACGAGGAACTAATATGCTTTCTACATGCTTATCTTCGCCTAAATTTTCGTGCTGCAGCAAGACCGAAGCCACCAACCGCAACCTTATCCTTTAAAACTTCATCAACACATCAAGGCCTATGTTGACTATCCCCGATTTTCCTGCTCCTCCGTATCGGACCGCTTCAGGGCGTAGCATCCGGGAGAAGTCTCGTCCCAGCACCTTGTGCCGGGATTAAGCTAATCTACTATGATTCGATTAAGCAGCAAGAGCGTAATTTTCTTCGCCAGTTAAATTTTTGGTCTCCAAGATTAAAGTGCTGGCCACCAGTGCACTGCATGCTTACATACCACTTCTGCCCGCTGTCAAATCCAGTCAGCCCCGACTTGATTTTGAACAAATAGTGTATTGGACTGCAAATATATGTGTTTTTTTTATAAAATCACATTTTTCTGCAAAATTATTTTGTTTTTTATATGGGGACGAAACTCGCAAGCCTCGTCCCGCATCACTTTTTGGCAATTCTGCAAATTATTTTTTCAAAACCGAGAAGCGCTTAACAACAGCCCCTGAACTCTTTAAATAAATAAAATACATTCCGCTTGGCAAACCTGCCATGTCGTAAGAACTAGAAACCACGAACTCTTTCTGCACCACACCCGACACAGACACAATGGAAACCTCATCAAAGCCGTCCCCTACAACAATAAACTTATCGTCCACCAAAGTGGGAATTATAGTCCATTCGTCATTTTCATAAAGTTCACTGTAAGTGCCACCGTCTTTAGCGTCAACAAGTTCAAAGCCCCACATTTGCGCGTCGTCGCTCTTCCATGAAGCCTGACGCACTTTGTCGCCCGACTCTTCATTAGCTTCTATACAAGATGTGGTGTTGTTCGTGCTTTTGTTCTGAATACGGAACCATACATTTTCAGCAACCTTAGTCACCGACCATTTCTCGCTCGGGTCATCGTACGAGCTTGGAGCCTGAAGCAAAATCTCCGCATTGTCGTTCGGATTATACTTATTTGTCATATTTTCCTGCTCCGCACTGCTGAACAATACAAAATCGCCGTCCGCCACAGCCTTGAACAACTGTCTTGAGTCTTTTTCATCCCTCGGCTTCTGAACCAGCAGATCCCCTTCTGTAGTTATCACCTTGCCGCTTTTTTTATTTACAATTCGATAAACATTGCCAGAAGCCACAAGGTCCGCAAGCTTAGGGTAACTAATATTACCAGACACTTCTTCGTCATCATCCACATTCCCTTGGTTATTATCATTCGAGCCATCGCCAGACTGATTATTGTCGTCATTACCGTCATCTTCGTTTTGATTGTTATCATTCTGACCTCCATCACCCTGACCTGCATCAGAAGATCCGTCGCAAGCCTCAAACTTAATAAGATCTTCCTTCAGCAAATTCTTTATTAAAGTGCCAGACTCAGAAGTGTTATTCCACTTTCTATCCCTGCAAGAGCCCGATATAAGCGAAGAGGAAACCTCGTTCTTGTCCGCATAACTCCAGCAAACCCAGCTGATTTTGCGTTCATTCAGCCACTTTATCCACGTCTTAGTCTCTTCCGGACTATAATCCTTGTCGCCGCTCGCATGGCTTGTGCCGAACTCAGTCACGAACAGAGCAATACCATTGTTAAGCGCAGTCTGAGCCTTTTGCCTCAGATACTCCTTGTGCGACCCCGCATAAAAATGCAAAGTGTACATTATATTATCGCCGGAAAGTTTATTTTGCGACGCTTTGTCAACATCCTGACTCCAAGTTGGCGTACCTACAATGATAATCGTGTTAGGGTCATTTTTTCTGATGATAGGAATAATCGTTTCCGCATACGACTTTACGACAGACCAATCCACGCCGTTCGGCTCGTTGCATATTTCGAACAGCACATGGTCTTTTGCTCCATGCTTCTTAGACATATAATCCCAAAACTCTTTAGATGCATCTATGTCATTATTTGGATTACCTGGATTTAACACATGCCAGTCTATCAAACAGTAGATTCCCCTTTCGCCACACATGTCCACATACTGGTCAATCCAATTGCGCCAATGATCTTTGTTCGTGACAAAACCGTTCTCCTGACGCGAAACATACATAGCAAGCCTGAACAAAGAGATGCCCCAGTCGTTCACCATCACGTCCAAAGACTCAGAACAATAGCAATTTGAAAACCACTGCGGTCCATGCGTGCTCATACCGCGAAGCTGAATAGGTTTACCGCACTTATTAACCATCTGTGTGCCAGATACTTTTAACTTGCCGTTCAGCGCAACCGGCGAACCTGCCGGATACTGAGCGAACGCAGATATTGCCCCTAAGAACAATAACACCGAAAATAAAAACCTTCTCATAATTCTGTAATTTTGTATAGAAACATTTACTTTAAACATCGCAAAAATAACCACAAAAAACATTCTCTGCAACAAAACGCTACATGTTATAGAACACACAAATCCTTACGGCCTCTTTCTTACTGAATCTACAACTCAAAATAAAATCCCCAAAAACAGAACAATTCTTATTTCAGGCAATCTGCAAAAACGCATAAATTTCTCGTAATTTTATTTGTCAAAAAACAAAAAGGCACACTCTTCCGAATGTGCCCTAATTTGTCTGCCGCAAAAGACAGTCTATTACAATCTCGCCTTGATAGCTTCGCTCTCTTTTTCGTAGCCTGGCTTGTCAAGCAAAGCGAACATATTCTTCTTGTACGCTTCAACACCTGGCTGGTTGAACGGATTCACACCAAGCAAGTAACCGCTGATACCGCAAGCCTTTTCGAAGAAATAGAACAACTGACCGATGTAATATTCGTTCAGCTGAGGCATTTCAATCTGCATGTTAGGCACCTGACCGTCAACGTGAGCGATAACCACACCAAGCTCAGCCATCTTGTTAACCTCGTCAACTCTCTTGCCCGCCAAGAAGTTCAAACCGTCAAGGTTGTCTGCGTCTGTAGGAACAACAACCTTCTTGTTAGGGTTCTTGATAGAGATAACAGTTTCGAAGATAGTGCGTTCGCCTTCCTGAACCCACTGACCCATAGAGTGAAGGTCTGTAGAATAGTCAACAGCTGCAGGGAAAATACCCTTCAAGTCCTTACCTTCAGATTCTCCGTAAAGCTGCTTCCACCATTCTCCAATATAGTGCAATTTAGGGTGATAGTTAACAAGGATTTCAATCTTCTTGCCATTTGAATACAACTCGTTACGAGTAGCTGCGTAAATAGCGGCAGGGTTTTCTGCAAACGGCACATTTTCGCCGCAAAGCTCTTCCATCTTCTGCGCTCCTGCTACAAGCTGCTTGATGTCGAAACCAGCAACTGCAATCGGAAGCAGACCTACCGGAGTAAGAACAGAGAAACGTCCGCCAACATTGTCAGGAATAACGAAAGTTCTGTAACCTTCCTGAGTAGCAAGCGTGCGAAGCGCGCCCTTAGCCGCGTCAGTCACAGCAACGATAAGCTTCTGAGCTTCAGCCTTGCCAACCTGCTCTTCAAGCTGAGTTTTAAGGATACGGAACGCCAAAGCAGTTTCTGTAGTTGTACCTGACTTAGATATATTGATGATACCGAACTTCTTGCCCTTCAAATATTCAGACAATTCAGCAAGATAATCTTCTCCGATATTGTTACCCGCATACACCATCACAGGGTTTTTGCTTTCCTGCAACCATGCGAAAGAGTTAGACAAAGCGTCGATAACAGAACGCGCGCCAAGATAAGAGCCTCCGATACCTGCAACCACAACAACTTCGCAACGGCTGCGCAAATCGTTAGCCACCTCCATAATTTCGTTCAAGAACGCATCTGTTATAGAAGACGGCAAGTTCAACCAGCCCAAAAAGTCATTGCCAAGACCTGTTCCCTTGTGAAGCATAGCCTGGCACTCTTTAACCTTAGCTTCATAACCATAAACCTGTTCCTTTGAAATGAAAGAAAGAGATTTGTCAATGTTCAATTTAATATTTTCCATTTATCAATATTTTATAATTCTTCGAAATCAATTATCTCATACTGTCAGACAGCAGCTTTATCTCTATCGCCGGCGAAATCCGGCCATAAAGGATGTTATAAACAGCGTCGAGGATAGGCATTGTGACATGATACTTTTGGTTTATCTCTTTTATGCACTTTGTGCCATAATACCCCTCCGCAATCATCTCCATCTCGAGCTGAGCTGTTTTCACCGAATAGCCCTTGCCTATCATCGTGCCGAATGTTCTGTTACGGCTGAACTTAGAATACGAGGTTACAAGCAAGTCGCCAAGATAGCCGGACTCATTGATGTTCCTCTGCTTTTGGTCCACCGTATTCAAAAAACGGTTCATCTCAAGAATTGCATTGGAGATAAGCACAGCCTGAAAATTGTCCCCGTTCTTCAGCCCGTGACAAATTCCTGCAGCAATAGCGTAGACGTTCTTCAGCACAGAAGCGTACTCCAAGCCAAAGACATCATCAATCACCGACGTTTTGATGAAATTGCACGAGAGCAAGTTTGCCACCATTCTGGCGTTTTCTCTGGATTGACAGCCGAATGTAAGGTAAGAGAGCCTTTCTAAAGCAGCCTCCTCCGCATGACACGGACCTGCAAGCACTAGCAGATTGTCATACGGCACTCCATACTTTTCATGAAAATACTCCGTTATAATCATATTCTCATCCGGCACAATCCCTTTTATTGCAGAGACAATAATCTTTTCAGACATGTCTGCCGACAACTTTTCAAGATGGCTCTTCAAGAAAGGCGAAGGCGTGGCAAATATCAGAATATCAGAAGAGCAAACCGCCTCATTTATATCCGACGTGAACGAAATACGGTCTGTATCAAACTGCACACTCGTCAGATAAGAAGGGTTATGCCCCAGCTCCTTAAACTCTGCAATCTGACTGTCTCGACGCATATACCAGTTTATGCTACGGCTTTTGTTCACAAGACAAATCTTCGCGATTGCCGTAGCCCAGCTGCCGCCGCCTATCACCGCTATTTTAGGTTCTTTATCCATTAACAACACTTAACGTTAAACCTTATTTGATATTGCCGACCCATGCGGCAACGTCCTCTTTTGAAGGATTCGCAAGTTCAAGCTTAAACTTCTTGTTCAATCCGCAAATATCCTGATGCAACTTGTTCGGATTTGCCTCCTTCAGTGCTGCAACAGTCAAGAAGCCAGCCTTCTGTATAACAGCCACCCACTCTTCCGGAACACCTATTTCCGTATATTTTGCAACTGCATCTTTAGGCTGCACCTTTTCCGGCTTCATCTGAGGGAAGAAAAGCACCTCCTGTATAGTAGTCTGCCCAGTCAAGAGCATGACAAGCCTGTCTATACCGATTCCGATTCCAGCTGTCGGAGGCATACCATACTCAAGAGAACGCACAAAATCGTGGTCTATGAACATAGCCTCATCATCGCCCTTTTCAGAAAGCCTGAGCTGCTCTTTGAATCGTTCCATCTGGTCGATAGGATCGTTAAGCTCCGAATATGCGTTCGCAAGCTCCTTGCCGTTCACCATAAGCTCAAAGCGTTCGGTCAATCCCTCTTTGCTGCGGTGCATTTTTGTGAGCGGCGACATCTCCACAGGATAGTCCGTTATGAACGTAGGCTGAATAAACGTGCCTTCGCAGAACTCGCCAAATATTTCGTCAATAAGCTTGCCCTTGCCCATAGTGTCGTCAATCTCCATGTTCAAAGCCTTGCACACTTCACGAATTTCGTCTTCGCTTTTGCCGCTAAGGTCATATCCTGTCTTCTCCTTTATTGCGTCAAGGATAGGAAGCCTTCTGTATGGCGCTTTGAAACTGATGACATTGTCGCCCACCTTAGTCTCATAGCTGCCGTTAACTTCAAAACATATCTTTTCGAGCAACTTTTCGGTAAAGTCCATCATCCAGTTGTAATCCTTGTACTGAACATAAAGTTCCATACAAGTGAACTCCGGATTATGAGTTCTGTCCATACCTTCGTTGCGGAAGTTCTTGCCAATTTCATACACACCTTCAAAACCTCCAACAATAAGTCGCTTCAAATACAGTTCCGTTGCGATACGGAGGTACAGGTCTGTATCCAGCGTGTTGTGATGCGTTATGAACGGACGAGCGCTCGCGCCTCCCGCGATTTGCTGCAAAGTCGGAGTTTCCACCTCCGTGTACCCAGCCTCGTCAAGCACAGAACGCAAGGTTTTGTAAACCTTGGAGCGCTTCATGAAGATGTCCTTCACGCCGTCATTAACCACAAGGTCAACGTAACGCTGACGGTAACGAAGTTCAGGGTCGTCGAACGAGTCGTACGCAACACCGTCCTTATACTTAACGATAGGAAGCGGACGCAAAGATTTGCTCAGCACAGTTATCTCCTCTGCGTGAACAGAGATTTCGCCCATCTGAGTGCGGAACACATATCCTTTGATTCCCACAAAGTCACCAATGTCAAGAAGTTTCTTGAACACGACATTGTACATGTCTTTGTTCTCGCCCGGACAAAGGTCGTCGCGAGATATGTAAACTTGCACACGTCCTTTGCTGTCCTGAAGCTCCATAAATGACGCCTTTCCCATGATACGTCTGCTCATGATACGTCCGGCTACAGTCACCTCTTTTTTAGGTGCATCGTCAGAAAACTCCTCTTTTATATTTTGAGAATAATCAGACACAACATACTCCGCTGCAGGATATGGCTCTATCCCCATCGCGCGCAATTCCTTAAGACTTTCGCGTCTTAAAATCTCCTGTTCGCTTAATTCTAATAAACTCATCTGAACAACTTGATTTAAAGAAAGTTACATCAACTTCCGTTATACATTTAGCTTTTGAGGTTTACTGCATTCTGTACATCAACTCAAGATTGACACGTACTCACCCACCTCAACGTCCGCAAAAATACAAAAATATTACAAATTGAAGCATCATTTTCTTCTAAAATATTTTGCACTCAAGATTTTTTCATGCCTGAATATTTGCACATCGACATATCCTTCCCTCTTTTTTCTCCTTTTTTTTCTTCCTAACATTTTCCCTATCACAATTCTTGCTTATTTCAAAAAAAATCACATACTTGCAAAACCGATGCCTCTCGCAGGCTATTTATTAACAAATAAAATTTAAAGCACAATGAAAATGTTTCCTAAAAAGGCACTCCTCGCTTTGGGGATTGCGTCTGTTCTTGCTGCATACGGCGGAACTCAGACATCAAATCAGAACGAGTCTAATTCTTGCGACTCTTTGTTAGCAACTGCAGAGCAACATGGCTTCCGGATAGGAACTGGCGTGAACGTCAGCCACTGGCTGTCCCAGTCTTCTCTGCGCGGAAAAGAGCGTGAAGAGCTAATCACGAAAAAAGATTTCGACTCTATTGCCGCAATGGGCTTTGACCATGTGCGAATACCGATTGACGAAGAGCAGATGTATGATAATGACATGAGACGCAACGAAGACGCGTTCGTTCTTCTTAACAATGCGATAAACTGGTCTATCGAAAACAAACTTAGGGTTATTGTTGACCTTCACATTGTACGTTCGCATCACTTCAACCATGAGAACGAAAAGCCAAATTCGCTTTTTGAAGACAGGACTGCTCAAGAGAGAATATTTTCTATCTGGGCTGATCTGCAAAAGGATTTAAAGAAATATTCAACAGACTCTGTTGCTTACGAATTCCTCAACGAACCAACGGCTCCAACTTGCGCGCAATGGAACGAACTTGTTAGCGAGTTTATTCAAAACATTCGCAAGGAGGAGCCTAACCGCTGCCTCGTAATTGGCTCCAACAGATGGAACGCACCTGGAACGATAGACAGTTTGAGTATTCCGCAAGCTGAGAAAAATGTGATTCTAAGCTTCCATTTCTACGGTCCGATCCTGGTAACCCATTACCGAGCACCTTGGCATCCTCTTACTAAGTTTTTCACAGACAAGATAGATTACCCCGGATGGATTATCAAAGACACATCTTGCTACGAGAAATACACTGAAGAGCAACGACAAAGATTAAGAGGACTTAACATCAATGCGGTTGCAGACTCTTTAGTCCCACACTTCAACCATTTGAAGGAATTTGCGGACTCTCTTGGCGTCCAGATCAATTGCGGCGAGTTCGGCGTTTACCCTTATCACATAGACGAGGAGGCAAGACTACGATGGTACAGAGACATGGCAAGACTCTTCCGCGAACACAAGATTTCAAACACGCACTGGTGCTACAAAGGCGACTTCCCGGTCGTGAAAGAAGACGGTTCTGCAAATGAACTGCCTGCAATCCTTCTAAACAGATAAAAACAAAAAAGCAAGGGGCTTAACCTCTTGCTTTTTTCATATCTTAAATATTTACTTATTTTGCTCAAATTCATTCTGTCACGATGCCCACATAACCCATCGCGAATATAATCAGCCTAAGCAAAAAGCTCTTCAAATTCGTCGCGTCAGAACAGTTTTGCCTTTATGAACTGAGGCACTTTCGACGCAACTTTGCAAAACAACGAACTGTAAGGATTCATGCCGTGAGCCTTATAAAGCCTTATGTCCTCATTCCACTTCTGCTTAGTTTTTGACACATCTGTTGAAAGTCCTCCCATACGCATCTTCACAATATACTCGTCGATATAATTGATGCGCAGATAATCGGATGACAAATACCTCAAAAGGAAATCCGAGTCAGCCGAAATTTTATAGCTTTCATTATACATTCCCAAAACGTCAAACCACTCCCTGCGAATAAAGACCGTAGGATGCAGCGGCAGCCATCCGAAATAAAGTCGGCTCACAGCAAACGGACCGCTGACCCAATCGCGCACAATCTTATCCCAATTCGCCGAATCAACAAATATGCCGTTCCCATAAATCAAGTCTGAAGCTTTAGATCTGAAATAATCAACCACGTGCGAGATTGTATCCGCCGAATAAAGCACATCATCAGAATGAAGAAGCCCCACAATATCGCCTGTACACCTGCGAATCCCTTTGTTTATAGCCTCATACATTCCAGAATCCTTCTCTGAAACGACGTCGCTCAGTCTAGTTCTATACTCATTCACGATCGACATAGTTCCGTCTGTGGACGCCCCATCGACCACTATATACTCTATGTTCGGATAAGACTGAGACAAAACACTCTCTATCGTGTCTCTTATTGTCTTTTCCCTGTTAAAACATGTTGTAACTATCGAAACTTTCATTTTCAAGCAAAATTAATCCTACAGATATGTTATGTTAGACAAACTTTTAATGCTATGGTTCAAAAATCACGACAAAAAAGTTTTCTTCAAATAATTTGCAATTTCAACATCGTTCCAGTTAAACTTCTTTTTCACTTCATAGATTTTAGCGTCAACTAAAAAACGATACCAAAAGCCTTGGAGGAAATGCCATACAAGCCCCTGCTTGCCATCAAGGAAACCGCCTTTAAATATGTATCTGAGCACAAAATTCAAGAAAGGCCGCACAAAAAGCGGAAACTTCACATACTTAATTTTCAGCCAGCGCTTCCGTTGCTCCTCTGTTCCGAAAAACTTAGGCTCAACCTCCTCCTCTTTTCTCAAATCATACTCAATAGATAGCATATCGACCATTTCTCTTGTTGCATATCCATTATGTTTTTCAGTCCACCAAGTGAGCGAGTTAAGATTATCATCCACCTGATCTCCGACCTCCACCACTTCTGTCCTGCCAGAGAAAACGCGGATATGCTCGTCCATCCACTTGTCCTCACAATCGCCAAAACCTCTCCTCCAAACCTTCAGATGATACGAAGGGTACCAGCCTCCATGAAGCAGTTCCCTGCCCATGAAGACAATCTTCTTACGCACATAAAATCCGTTGACAGCCTCATCCGCGCCGTCTATGCGCATCTTCACCGCCTCGCCCAATCCACCAGACAGATACTCGTCCGCATCTATGCGCCAAAGCCAGTCCGACTTAATCGGGCAATTAGCCAAAGCCCAGTTAAACTGCGTCGCATAATTCTTCCAGGCATTCTGCAACACCGTCGCGCCAAGCACTTTCGCAATCTCAACAGTCCTGTCTGTACTGAAAGAGTCCACAACAAACACCTCATCGCACACACCCTTCAAAGAAGATATGCACCGTTCGATATGAAGCTCTTCGTTTTTAGTAAGAATAATCGCAGCTATAGACATATTATCATCCTAAGTAAAACAACAAAACGCCCAAAGTTAATGAAAACTGACGAGCTAACAAAAATTTTCCCTTAGAATTTGCCGTACATTTATTTCACAATTTCTCTCCGTTTTATAAACTTAGCCGGATTTCCGCCAACAACGCTCCAAGCCTCAACATCCTTAAAAACACACGCGCGAGCTCCCACAACAGCACCTTCGCCAATGGTCACTCCCATGCCGACAAAAGCGTCTGCCGCAACCCAAGACTTATCCTCCATCACTATAGGAGCCGTTATCAACGGATGAGCCGAATCTGAAATATCATGCGAAGCCGTACACAAATACGCACCCTGCGAAACGACGCAATTATCTTTGATTACAATTGGCGCCTTATTGTACAATTCCGTATTCGGCCCTACACAACTAAAGTGTCCGACCTCAAGATTCCACGGCGCCCATATTTTACAAGACGAATAGACACAACTTTTCCACGGGATTTTCGCTCCGAAAGCTTTCAAAAACAAATTCCTCACAAATCGCAACGGAGTACCAGGAAAACAACGAAATATAGTCGCATTAAACACACACCAGCACACACGCCTAAGATGATGCGGCTTCGGCTCTCTATAGTTTGACAAATCCATTACTTAGAAAGATATTTTTTATTGAATCTATAACAAATGCTTCTGCATCTAATCCCTAACACTTTGCATATATACTCTTCAAACTTGATGTACCAAGGCAACCAAGACGCAGCAAAGTGATGCACACAGTAAGTGTCATCATCCACCTCAAACTTGCCCGTAGCCCTGTCTTTGGGCGAAAAACAGCGCTGCGGATAAATCTTCACTCTACCCTGCTCCTCATATTTGCTTCCATTCAGTTTGAAGCCTTTTGCTCTTAAAAAATCTGCAAGAAAATCCACGTTTGTCTCCAGCCCTGCAAATCTTTTATTTTCATACTTGGCAAAAAACTCTCCTATGAAACCGCTGCCTTTCTCTGCTCCTATAACACATGTCGCAACTAAATAGTCTGTTTCAAAGCCAAGAAAAACCTCCGAGTCCAGCAAATCATCAAAAGACTTGAACACCTCCACGTCTGTATCTAAATATAAGCCTCCGTAATTGTACAGTGCCCATATACGGACATAATCTGCCACGAAAGCGTACATCTTCTTTTCGTATGCTCTCTTGGTGTATGGATGTGAGTTTACATCAAAATTGGACTCGTTCCACTCCTTGAACTCATACCCTTCGAGATGCCGTTTCCAGCTCTCTTTGCACATCTTCACCAGATCTGAGTCTGCCGAATTGCCAAACTTGCAGTAATGTATAGTTTTATTAATCACACATATATATTTTCAAAATTTCAAATTCTTCAGCTTATTCAACGCAACCTGAACATAAAAAAACGACTTAGGCAACACAGCCCACACGCACAGCAACATTTTGTATGACAACGCCATGCCTGAATTTTTTCTACGCGCATAATTTATATGTTCCGTCAATTTGTTCCAATAATCGCAATCTGCCAGCTGCTCTTTTGTTGCGGTTCGGGCTTGAACGTTCAATTCTCTCAACGTCCTGAATATAACTGTGCTTGCAAATTCAGAGTCTTTCTCCGGATATAAGTCTGACGCAAACCTAAATGTTTTCAAGAAAGCGTCAAGCGACTTCACTCCCGAACTGCTCGTTTTTGACAACGACCCTAAAACTTGCCTGTAATAGTAACCGCACAACGATATTTGCCTAACTCTCTGCGAAAAGAAATAGACCATTTGAGAAAACTGCAAATCTTCACCCACTCTGTAATCTGGAAAAACGATTCCGTTCTGAAGCAAAAACGACCTTTTATAAAGAGAACTCCATGCAACTTGAAATCTTTTATTTTTCAGATAAAAAGCTTTGCCTGTTTCTATTTCGGACAATCCATAAGTGGTCTGCCATCCGTCCATGCTCTGCCGCCCGTCCCAATCTTGGTAATCAAACATCAGCACGTCCAAATCACCGTCTTCCATTACTGACAAAAAGGTTGCAACGCTACGAGGCTCTATCTTGTCGTCAGAATCTACGAACCAGACATATTTGCCCGAAGACAATTTCAGCAGCTCGTTCCTTGTCAATGCCAGACCTTTGTTCGCCTGGCTGTATATTTTCAGATTACTCTCCTTGCGTTGCCTTACAACTGCTTCTGAGCCATCCTTGGAACCATCCAACATAACAATCACCTCAAACGAGGATTGCTCCAGCCCGCAATCAAACAGACTCTGCAAACACTCTCCCACGAATGCCTCAACATTGTACACAGGAACTAAAAATGACAATAAAACTTCATCTTTCATGCTCATGTCAAAATCTTTTTTTCAGCCACTCTCTAACTTTGTTCATCAATCCGAAAAAACGGCACACAAACGCAGGTGACACAAACTCACACAAAGCAAAGAATCTATACTTCAATGGAGCTTTTGTGCCAAACACAAATCTCTTCGCCGCACTTCTTATCCTTGCCTCAAAATCCGCCACGTTTACAAAACGTAAAATCACATTCATCTGCCGCTGTGTCCTGTAATAAGACAGACCTAACAGATATGAATCATTACGCTCCGTATAATAATCGTTCAGACTTGCCAATATCTTCAGCAATGCAAGCACCACCCTTTCGTCAGAGCCTTTCTCATGCAGCAAAGAGCCATTTCGTTCCCTATACGTATAAGCGACATCTGAAACGCCCATCATCCTATCTGTCACAGACACTATCTTTTGCGTAAAATCATAATCCCCCAGCACTTTCAACGACTCGTCAAACCGCAAACCACTGTCAAGCAACATCTTACGTTTAAAGAAACGAATCCACAGATATCCGTCCATTTTATTTTCAGAATAATAGTCTCTACCTTTTACCAAACCTGTATCTTGCGTCACGCAACGCTCCAGTACAGTTTGCAAGTCCTCCGTAACCTTCTCATAACTGAAACAGAGCAAATCCAAATCATTCTCAAAACACTTTTCCAGCAATCCTGAAACCTTGGAAGGCTCCAGCAAATCGTCCGCATCTACAAACCAAATATAATCTCCCTTAGCCACATTCAGCAACTTATTTCTTGCTGGATAAATCCCTAAGTTACTCGAGCTATAAAGAAACCTGTTTTTCTTAGCACCCAAAAACGCCTTCACATAATCCACAGACTGATCTGTAGAACCGTCATTCCAAAAGATTATTTCGTAATCTTCTTCCGGCAATGTAAGTTTTTCAAAGCAATCAAGAAGAGGCTTTATGAACTCGCCAACGTTATAAAACGGAACTAATATAGACAATTTGCATTCAGACATATCTCAAGAATTTAATAAGTCTATCCATTTCTTGTAAACACTATCGACAGAAAACAATTGCGACTTGATTTTAGCCGCTTCTGACATACGCCGCAGCTGTTTTTCATCATCCATTAAGGACTTCAAAGCCTTCAGAGTCTCTTCTTTATTGTAAGGGTAGGATGTTATAAATCCGTCCACTCCATTATCCAGGATATCATAAATTGTAGAATAACTTCCGTAAACAACCGGAACAACTCCGTAACTCATTCCATCTACCACAACTAACCCGAAGCCTTCCAAATCTGACGTCAGCATCAGTATCGACGATTTTTTGTAATATTCAACAGGTTCCTCCTTTACAAAACCCTCGAAAGAGACCCGCTCAATACCGTTATTCCGCACATAAGCCTCCAATTCGGAACGGTGCGGACCATCGCCCACCAGCACAAGCGACCAGTCCGGATAGTCATTGAACAAAGCCTCCCAAGCCTCAACAATCCTATTGACACGCTTATTCTCCTTGTCTATACGCCCCACGTAAAGGATCTGCTTTCTCTTATCCTCAAACCTGCAAGGCTCCACATCTATTGTAACAGGATTGCCTATGGCAAGCAATTTATCGTCAGTGCATCTCATCGAGGCGTATTTTTCGAAAGAAGCTTTAAAGCTTGGAGAAAGAAGCACGTACTTGTCGCTGTTTTTATAAACGTAACGCAAGCTGCCTTGAATCACTTTATTTACGGCCCATAATTTAAATTCAGCTACAACTTTTTTCAGACCAGAAGCTGCCTTGACACTATCCTCAGCAACAATCACCTTCTTGCTTCTGTCCGGCACACCATGAAGCACAGAAATCAACTTGCACGATGTGTCCCTCCTTGCCCTATTGCAAAGCTGAGTCACAAAATAAGGCAAGCACCATTGGTTTATAATGACATCAATCTTTTCGTCCTGCACAAGCTTCCGCAAAATCGCCTCATTGGCGTTTGACTTGACCGGATAATTCAGACTGACAAGTTGCACCGTTTCATTCAAATCTGCCGCCAACTCCGGGCGAGGCTGCTCAAACGACGCAATCCAAACTCTGTTTCCATCCGCCGCAAAACGATTCGCAAGAACCGTTGTTATTTTTTCCGTGCCTCCATAATTTGGATAGACACCAATAAGAAAAACTATATTCATCAGCTTCTGAATCTTTGCAATTTTCTGCTTACCCAAGTTCTCATGTTCATATAAGAATACGTACTTATTGCGCAGAACAACAATGTAAGACCATGTTTATAAAACACGCCATTTCTTTTTACAAAAGTTGCAATCTCGCCCGTAGCTTTCCTGCACCAATCTTTTTCTACGCCATCATCCATCTGTACAGTCCTAAAGACGAATCCCACATTCCTAATGACACGCGCAAAAAACGTAGCACGATAACCCGCCGTATCTTTACCTGCCACCACATTCAGACTATGAAAAAAGCCTAAATGGTCATACAGGCGATCTTTCTGAAACTCGACCGCAATAGAAACGGATGTGTCTAATCGTCTGTAATAATAACCGCAAAAGGTTGCGACTTTAACATTTTGAGCTGCAGAAAACAATCTAAATATAAAGTACAAATCCTCACAATAGCACCTTCGGTCAACAAAACAAGTCTCATCTAACAAAGATTTTCGAATGACTTTATTCCAAACCTCCACATTCAACTTGCAATTTAACCAGCAGTCAATACCATTGTCGTAAGTACACTCCTTTTCCTCTCTAAAATCACCTTGCAAAAAATCCTCGCCAACTTTCAGTCTGTAGTCAAATATCAAAACATCTGTTTTTTCATCTTTTAACTCTTTCTGAATACATACAAATACATTTTCATCCACATAATCATCACCGTCAACGAACCACACAAAGTCGCCCTTAGCTTCGTTCAACAAAAACTTTCTCGTCAGACTAGCCCCTCTGTTAGCAAAAGAAAACACCTTCACATTTTCATACCTTGCCTCAAAATCCTTTGCCACACTCAATGAGCCATCTGTGGAACCATCATCAGCCACTATCACCTCATATTCAAAGTCTTGAACTTTGTTGCTCAATATAGAATCGAGGCACTCTCCAATATACTTTTCCACATTGCACATCGGAATAAGCACAGACAAACAAATTTTCCTCATATATAACACATACGTTATTCACATTAAACTTTTGTACAACTCTAACATCCGCTTGGCCGTCTGTTCTGCAGAATACTTGCGTTCAATCAGCCTACGAGCGTTAACTCCTAACGTCTTCAGTTCGACCTCATTCAGAGAGAACATTTTCCGCAAAGCATCCGCCAAACTTTTCACATCCGTTTTTATCCAGCATCCGCAAGAGTCTGTTTCCAAATCCTTCCATGGCGTGCCTTGAGTTGTAATAACCGGAGTCCCGGACGCCAAAGCCTCTGCTATAGCAATCCCAAAATTTTCTGAAAATGTAGGGAGGACAAAAACGTCTGCATTTCGATAAGCCATCCACTTCTGCTCTCCGTAAATTCCGCCGACCAACTTAACAACATCCTGCACCCCCCTCTCTACGATTCTCCTTTGAATACCCTCTCTATACTCTTTATCGCCCTCGCCGGCCACAATGAAACTCACATCTAAACACTCTCCGCCTCTACGCAATTCCGTAACCGCATCAATCAGAAGCTCTACCCCCTTCTTCACATGAACGCGAGAAAGAAATAATGCCTGCCTTTTTATGCTCCATTCATCTTTCAGTTTTATTTCAGACAAATCAACGCTATTGGGAACAACTGCGACTTTATCATTATATTTTAATTTAAGAATATTCTCCTTCTCGCTTTCTGCTGTTGCATGAATCAAATCAGCTGATTTTATCGCTTTCTTCTGGTATAAAAGCAAAGCCGGCAATTTCTTTGTCCAATAATTACGTTTCACAATCCAAGGCTCCAACATGCCATGAGGTGAAAGCACCACTTTGACACCTCTATTTTGCGACCATTTCTGAACTAAGGAGCAAAGAGGCAACCAGCAGCAATTCACATGAACCACATCTGGCTTAATCGAATCCATCAGGTCGAGCCATTGCTTCTTCACATCTGCAAGACGTTTCAAACTGCTCGAAAAATAATGCACTTGAGCGTTTGGCACCTCCACAGGATTACGCGACTCATGCGTGCATATATGAACCTCCGCCATCATGCCAAGATACTTTGCGAGTGTCTGCATGTAAGTTGCCGTACCTCCGTCCGCACGGTCTATACCTGGTATGTAATGAACAACTTTCATCATGACAATGCATCTAACAATCTCTTGGCCACGGCCTTGCCTGATATATTACGTGCTGCCCACTCACGCCTCCAAGCCCTGCTAAAGTTCAAATCCTCCTTTTTTGCCCAGACCAAACTGCGGCTCAACGCCTCGCACAAACTTTGCTCATCGTCCGACTTAAAAACCAGTCCCAGACGTTTGTCCTGAATCAAAGCCCTTACGCCGCATTTGTCGCTCACAACAACATACGTCCCGACCATCAAAGCCTCGTTAACCACAGCGCCCCAGCCGTCATGAAGCGACGGCAGCACAAGCACATCGCATTGAGACACTATATCTGAAATTTCCGACATAGGCACAACACCTCTGAAAGATACAGCTTCCGTCATACCTTTTTCCTTCACAAAAGCCTCATGCACCTTCCTTAATTCGCCGTCCCCCACAACATCAAGCCGGATTCTGCTTTCATCTTTTAACGACGACAACGCCCTCAGCAAAACACCTACATTCTTTCTCTTTGTCAAAGACCCAACGAAACACAACCTAAACGTTGAGCTTTGCTGATATTGAGCCTGCGCATCGCCAACCAACTCTGTGCAATACATAAACGGAACAATCTTCCAGTCTTCGCTCCAGCCATGGAAATAACTTGCCGAATCAGGGCCTACAGCCAGCACATATTTGAAATGTTTCACATACTTTTTGTCCTGAAAAAAGAATCTGACCTTATGCAGCCAAAGCGGATATTTAAACGTGAACGGCGGCTCTTGAAACAAAGCCCTCTCCACTTTATAATCCAGACTTAACTTGAACCATCTAAACACATCCACGTCGGCACGAATCCCATTAAAAACAGCAATGACACGTCCTTTGCCAACCAAAGCTTTTCGCACCGCATCATCAGACGGGGACACACAAACCTCAACACCAACAGCATCAAGATACTCCTTAGCGCACCACCCCAAATCTTTGCGTTCGTCATAATCTACACGCGGCACAAATAAAAAAACCTTTTCCACTCCATCAAACTTATGCAACTCCTTGATGTAGGGCATCTGGTGCGGACTCACGCAGTTTTGAAAAAATATCAATGTCATTTTCATACTGTTAAAATTCTAAGCAGGAGGCAATGATTGTGTCTTTTCAGCCAAACTTCTCTCAAAATATACAGGAAGTTCGTTCAGATAACTGACCAGCATCCAAAACAACAAACACGGATAATACCCCGATGTGTACAAATAACCTTCTGCAAATGAATGTATTGTAAAATAACACAACTCTCCGTAAAACAAAGCCAACCGTTTGTCTCTCTTCACCAACTTCAGACCCGGGACGCAATTCCACATAATCATCACAACAGCGACAAACGTCAATATTCCAGTTTGAGAAATAACACTAAGCCAGCCGCTTCCTGACTCTATTCGCCCTGTCACTTTATGCCCAAACACATAAGCTGTCGCAAATCCGATACCAAATAGGGGAGATTCTTCTATTTCCTTCACCCTCATAGACCACAAATGCGACCTCGAACCACCCTCCATCAAATCCGCATCCTGATTCTCCATCTTCATCTTCATTCTCGTCGCGCCTTCCATAAAAGTAGGCAAAGTCAGAGAAGCTATCACGCTAACAATAATAGCAACCTTCATGATTGACCCTAATCCATCAGAAAGCAGATACAGCACAAATGCCATAGACACAAGAGACACAGCCAACGCACTTCTTGAACCTGCAATAACAGACACATACAAAGAGCACAACAGAAGAAAAATCAAGCCTCCTTTAATAAGCCAAGACTTCTCCTTATTCTTCATTATCAAATAGAAAAGAGCCACATTAGAAATACCAGCCAACGCTCCCAACCACATTGGATGAGACATTATGCCCGAAAAGTCAAATTCATTCACAAACTGGCTCTGAAAATAATTTATACCTGCACGATGACAATAAATATTAACAACTGATATAACCGGTATCAAGAAAAAAAGCATCTTTAGCAAACGCTCCTTAAACTTGAAATTGGTGTATGAAGAAAAAATAGGAGAAACGCCCAATATGATAAAAATAAACAAGAACAATCTTATGTCGAATATCATATTGACAAAACTACTCAAAAGGATAAAGACAAGCATCAAAACGAACGGCATCTCTTTTCCGCTTGACAAGCCCTTGTTCTGAACGGAAAATACAAATATGTAAAGCATTGTCAAATAAAACATCTCCTGTCCGTGCGGAATAGGCACAATAACGCTCGACATCATCATAAATGACAACAAAAGAAACTTTTTGTTCGCCTTTATGTACTCCCAAACTGCTCTTATCATCTTGGTTCTCTCAAATCCCTTATGAATTTTGCCGGACAGCCGCCCACAAGAGCGTATGGCGGAACATCCTTTGCCACCGTTGCGCCGGATGCGACTATGCTCATTTCACCTACAGAAACACCTGGCAAAACCAAACATTGAGTTGACACCGAAGCTCCCTTTCCTACTCTCACTACACTCGATGTTCCTTCTCTACTGATTATACGTTCACCTTCAGGCGTTACCGGATGGAAACCCGTAACTAGAACAGAACGGGTCCCAATCATAGCTGAATCCTCTACCACAACCTTGCTTCCTTCATTCACCATAATCATAGCCTCATGACCAAGAAAGACTCCATCTCCGATCTCAACTTCTCCGTTACCTATAATTTGAACACCAGAGAAAATCTCCACATTTTCTCCTATTTTCACGCCTGCCCATCTATACAACTTCGCCTTTAACGAATGACATGATGACATCGGCAACAGCCAAACTATCTTATTTGCTATATATAATTTTTTTGTATTCAACATAATGCAATCACACAAACTTCAAATACAACTTTAATGAAAGATTCATCAACATATACTTGACCTTATCTTTCCTTGACATCTGCGAATTTATCTTGACAGGATAATAAGCCCGAGCTTTATAGTCGTCCAAACAAACGTCGCTCTGACCTTCGTAATTCTTTAAAGACTGAGACAGCGCAAAAGCCACCTTATTTTTCAGTTTTAAGTATGCGACAGACTTTTTGTCTGCACACCTTCCCTCTGCAAAATCATTCAAAGAATCTGCCACAATCAACAAATCCCGGCACTTTTTCGCACTTTTCGACTTCATGATAGAGCCTTCTCTCTGAAAATAATTATACACAAATATATTTTCAAACTTTATACGGCTTGCAAGATAATACGCACGCGGAGTAAACTCCTGGTCTTCATGCAGAATGCCTTCCTTAAAGAACAGACTATTAGCCTCCAAAAATTCACGTCTATACAAAGCGACCCACGCAGCAGGAGGCATATCAACTTTCTCTATAAAGCCAACTCCGTCAAGCACCTCTTCTGTTTCAAAACTTATCGGATATTTTTCTTTTCCAGCTTCCTCCTTGTATATGTTCAAATTAAAGCAAAGCACATCCAGATTGAAATTATAAACCGTTTCCAGCAATCGGCTAAGCACATTAGGTTCTATAAAATCGTCACTATCAACAAACCACACATACTCTCCTTTTGCCACCTCAAGCCCTGCATTACGTGCTCCGCTAAGACCTTTATTCTTCTGAGTTACGATCCTTATATTTTCATTATTTTCACAATACTTCTCAACAATAGACATCGAGTTGTCCGGCGTCTCGTCATCCACCACAACTACCTCATACTCCGAACGTTCCACATCCTGACTCAACAATGAGTCAAGACATCTGTCAATCCAACGTTCTACATTATAAACTGGCACTATTATTGAGAGTTTCATAATTCAACTACGTTTTACCGACATATAAAAATCCATCACTTTAAAATATATTGACAACGAATATTTCGCCAACATAAACTCAACTGAAGAAAAGCAATCTAATCCGCGACCCTTATATTTCAAATCTAACTCCTTTATTTTTTCCGAATATAGTTCCAACGACTCTTTGTTTAAAGGAACATTCTTCAGTGCCACAAATGCGCTCTTCAACAATCTCTGAACACGAGCCTTGAACCATCCATCAAAAAAAGAAGTCGTTTCGCTGCAATAATCAGCTAAATTTTCCACAACGCTGAAATGGTCATCCGCAATCGAAGAATATCTACCAGACATCATAGCCGAACCTTCTCTAAGCCTATAATGATAGAGCGGAGCGCCCACGCAACGAGCCTTGCCTCCACAAACACATTGGTACTTTATGATAAACTCCTGATCCTCACCATACTTTAAGCCATCAGAAAAACTCAAAAAATTAGACGCGATCACATCTCTTTTATAAATCTGCTTCCACACTGTAAATGCGAAATTCCGCTCTGCATAATCTGCGAGGTCAAAACAGCCTGATTCTCCTATAAATCCAACCTCTTTGTCGGCCTGATTTTCAAAATACCCTACATCAATCAAACAACAATCAGAGGTATAACAAGCCACAGACAACAAAGCGTCCGGTTCAAGCCAGTCATCACCATCCACAAACCAGACCCACTCGCCTCTCGCCTTGTCCAAGCCCAAATTCCGAGCAGACCCGACACCACCATTAGCCTTTCGGAACAATCGGAAACGGTCGTCTTGTGTAAACAACGCGCAAATTTCAGCAGAAGCGTCAGAACTGCCGTCGTCAACCATCAGCACCTCAAAGTCTGTAAAGCTTTGAGCCTTCAAAGACTCAAGGCACTGCCGAAGATACCCCGACACATTGTATATCGGTATGATTATGGAAAATTTCACAATCCTCAATCTTTATTAAAATACCGTCCTCTTATAATCTTTTCTGACACAATATAAGCCGAATCATTTACAACATTCGAATAATCATCACTAAAAATACTCTTGCCAATACCTCTCCACTCACTTTCTATCCCAAACATATCCAATATCGTCGGATACACATCGACCTGATTAATCTCTCCATCATAAGCCTTTGATAAATCCAACCCTGAATTTACGATGTACAAAGGCATATATTCTGGAAACGCCTTCTCGTCTCCAGTCCAATCATACAATGGCAAGTGATCAGACGCTATCACAATCACACTTTCATCATACAACCCAGACTCCTTCAGATACTTAAAATACGATTCTATCTGCTCATCCAAATATTTGCACCTTTTAAGATAATTACAATAACCGCTAGAGTATCCTGCAGGAAAGCTAAAGTCATAATCTTTCGGAGCACCAACTTCATACGGAGAATGCATGGTCAATGTCAGCACGACAGAGAAAAAAGGCGACTTCGCCTTCTCATCTTCCTGCTTCGCGAATTTAAACAGTTCTTCATCACACAAAAAACTTTTCGAATTGAAATCTAGCGAAGACTTCAACTCTTCAATACCATATTTACGGCACATATCTGTTTGATTCCAAACAGAAGGTGCAGTAGGAAGGACCATACGCGTCTCCTTATTTGCATATAACTTCATCAAAGATCCTAATCCACAAAGTTCAACACCGTTCAAATAGCTCAATGTTGATTCGCTTTGCATTGGTAATAAACCTGACATATAAATAAATTGTCCGTCAAAAGACATGCAATTCCCTATATTAGCCTTCACCTTTTCATTAAAATATACAGAAGAATCACTCCTCAACGAATTAAGGAACGGAGTCACCTCTTGTCCTCCTGAAAAAGTCAAACCAGAAGATGACGCCCAATAAGACTCAACCAAAATAAAGATCAAATTCTTCCTTTCTACTGGCTTGTCTAAAGTTTTTCCAATATATTTCACAAATGTTTCTATTTGTCTCTTATCCTCCTCCGTCAAATCTATAACTTCCGGACGCCCTAAATACAATGGCAACTGACACCTAAAAAAGCCTAGTTCAAAATTCCATACATTTGGAGCGAAATTATAATTTCCAAAACCGTTTTTACTTTCCACATACCCCAAAAAGCTGTCTTTATAGTGCGTTGCAGGAACTAACAAATAACGAATTCCATGAAGAGACAAATACAGAAACGCTAATACGAAAGGTGCACACACCAAAAATCCGAAGCTCAGTTTATCTTCGTTCTTTTTATTTGTTTTTAACAAAATCACACATGCAATCATAGTAAACAGCAAAACCATATCACTTGCTCCAAATGCCAGCGGAATGTAATCGACAAAAAAAGAATCCATCAAATTAGATGCATTAGACACAACATTCAAGGTTAAATACTGCGAAAAAAAGCGTGCATAAATCACATTTGCGAAACTCCACAACCAAGTCAGAACAAACACCACAACTAATGTTAGCTTCATTCGTCCTAAAGTCAAAACATAAGCCAACAATGTCAGAATAGACACATCAAACAATATGGATATGAAATTATCGATAAACACAAACTTTGTATAATATGAAATTTCTAACGAGCCTTCATTCAAGACAAATCTGTGCATATAAAACAAATTTACCACACTCAGAAAGGCCAAAGCCAAATACAACCACTTATTTTTCAAAACTGAAAATATCTTCATAAAGCACTATTAATTTCAACGCTCCTTTATTTTTATCAAATCCTTCTGAGCAAATATGTATGGGAAATATTTGATGCAAAGCGGAGTCAAAGCCGCAATCCCTAAAGTCACAATCAAAAACTCAGACCATACCAATACCGCTCCATCAGATATATACTTGCCTAAAATCTTAGACAGAAACGGCAAAGGAAACGCATGCAAGCACAACATTACAATTGAATATCTTCCAATATACGAAATAACCGGGATTTTCTTTAAAATCTTAGCCAACAACAAAACAACAAACGTTCCCAAAACACCCAACACATAAAATATGAAAATATTTGTTTTAGAAAACAGAAAAGCACTTTGCGGGTGCAACGCAACAAACGCAACTGCACACAAAAAAAGCATCCAAACATCCTTTCTAACATTCTCCCCATAATACATAAAATTTGTATGCTTTCTGACTAAACCGCCGACAACAAAAAACGGAAGAAAATACATCGCTCTATCAATATACATCGGCAAATCCAACACCTTTTCAAAATAAAAGCAATAACCAACAGCACCAATAAACAGCACCAACGGAACAATAAACGCGACCTTCTCTTTACACAGCAAATATATTGCATAATACATCAAATTCACCTCAAAAAGACAAAGCAAGAACCATATTGGACCATCCCTCATCGGCTCTTCTGTATAAAACGCCAACAATGAATACAATCCCTTAAACGTTTTGTCTCCGGACAATCCAAACTCACACAACACCCAAGAAATCAGCCATGACAAAATAAAAAATGTGACAAAAGGAATTAGCAACCTATTTACCTTTTTTATCACGAAGTTCCACCCTCCTCCGTACGCCTTAAAAAACAACCCTGACAAAAAGAAATATAACGGCATCCTGAAACTGATACAATACGAATTTAAAGAAGTTTCTATGCTACGTCCTGTTATATAAACAACATTTTCTGATACGTGCATCCACACCACCAACAAAATACATATACCTTTTGCCAAGTCTATGTATTCAATTCTTTGTTTTTTCATTTCTATAAAATTAATTATGTCTTAAAAATTCTTTATTATTCGTGCAGGATTTCCAACAACAACACAATTAGCCGGAACCGACTTCATTACTACAGCTCCTGCTCCCACAATTACATTATCTCCTATGTTAATATCTCCACAAACTATAGCACCTGCACAAATTCTAACATTATCTCCTATGACAGGTCTATCATCAAGATACTGATGCCCGACTCCTATCGTAACATTCTGCCAAACTTGAAAATTCCGACCTACTTTTTTCGCATTTAATACAGTTGCAAAACCATGATTTATATAAAATCCCTCTCCTATGTCTGCACTATCCGTAAACAAATATAAAGTAGATTCTCCTGAAGCCAACCAACTAATCAGTCGAGAATCAAACCCCATTCGATGATAAAAAACAGAACGATATGAATTCTCTGTCAAAAACAATTTTATAAACGCCACAAAATCTGAGGAATCTTCCAAACATTGCTCTTTTTTCCACTTTTTAAAATCAGCTTCATACTTAACCTTATTTAAAGAAAATAAAATATAGTGAGGTATAAAAAGCATACATCTCACATATATGAGTAACATTGTAAAAGCATGAATCATTTCAATTTATTCTTTAATGTTTTTAAATAAAAGACAACCACATCAAAAATCAAATCTAAGCTAAAATTACGACTTCTTATCTTAAAATATTCAACAGCTGTCTTTTTTTGATTATTTAACGAAGTACTATTTTCCATCTCATATTCGGCAATAAACTCACTGCTTCTGCAAAAAACACAACTGCCATATTTATTATAAATACGATAAAACAAATCATAATCAGCTGCCATTTTATACTTTAAATCAAAAAAAATCTCTTCTGATTTTCTCACAAAAGACGATTGATGACAAAACGGCAATGACCTGTTTATAAATGAAATATCTTTGCATTCAAAATTTTCGCATCTATCCTCATATCGTAATATAGTATTTCCATAAATTACAATTTTGTTTACATAGGAGCGATTTTCAAATATTTTGGTCAAAATATCATCTGAAACAAAAACATCTCCAGCATTCATAAAAACAACCCAACTTCCTTCTTCGACAAAAGACAATCCTTTGTTCATTGCGTCATAAATACCCTTATCAGGCTCACTAATCCAAAACGCCAACTTGTCTGAATACCTTTCTATCACATCAACTGTTCCATCCGTACTGCCACCGTCTATCATAAAATATTTGAAGTTTAAATATCGCTGAGAAAGCACAGAACAAATAGTCCGTTCTATTACAGGCAAACAGTTGAAACTAACTGTAATTACAACTACACTATCATTCATTTACATAAAAATTTCACATCTAAAAATAGTTTCTGCAGACAAAAATACAAAACCAAATATATAAAACCTAACGAACCGGACGCCTTCATAATATTTTTCAATATTGCAAAGGATACTAAATTCCATTCCTTCCTCAAATCTTCAGGTTTCAATATTTGAAAAAACATTTGTAACTCTTTTTTTATAAAAAAAGAGGATTCAGACCACAATTTCAATTCAATTGTCCTCTTAATAACTTTATCAAAGACTATTTTCAAAGACTCCCTGCCCTTCTCAGTCTTCCATTTAAACATTATTCTATTTTCATCACTGCAATCATTAAAGATAGTCAACGATTCTTTAACTACCCCTAGTTTTATCGCACCAGAACACACAATTGAAAAAGACAAATCCATATCCTGAAATGCGACCAAACGCTCATCATAACCACCAACAAGCAACACCAAATCTCTTGAATACATCCAACTTTGGGTACTCCAATACAATCCAGTCCAAAATTGTCTTAACAAATGCTCTTTTTCATTAACTATCGGTATTTTATCTAATCTGTCACCACTATCATTCAGTATAGTGTAACCACACACAGAACAATTACAAGAACCGTTTTGCAACGATTTCACTTGCTTTTCAATTCTATCCAATTGCATTTCATCATCTGAATCAAAAAAGATGACATAATCTCCTTTTGATTTTTTCAAGCCATAATTCCTAGCCTTGGGAGCACCTCCATTTTGAGACAACCTATAGTAAAACAATGGAACTTCTGAAATTCCTTTATTTATAATATCAGTTAAAATGACTTCCGTTTCATCTTGAGAACAATCATCAACCACAATCACCTCTATGTCACGATAAGTTTGATTTAAAACAGAATCTAAACATCTACATATTGTTTTGGCTCTATTGTATGTAGGAATTATAACAGAAACTTTCATTTCTTAAAAAACAAACCTTTTATTAATGAATAAACAAACACCCTTACATAGTCTAAAATGAACGCAACTAAAAATATCAACACAGTCTTTAACATTATCCATACAAACAATAGCCCTACACTATTTTTATCTATATTTTCAAAAAACACATCATTATATATCATGCTATGAAAATATACATTCTCGTGCAACAGATAAACTGCAAACACAGATGCTGCTACTTTGTTCAACAAAAGATTATTATCTACCTTCCAAAAAAAGAAAAGTACAAAAAACAACAGAGCCAAAACTATTATACCAGGACTATTATAAGAATAAAAGATGAAATATATCCAATCAGATAATAACTTAGGCAACAAAACTATACAAATACACAATATAGACAAAATGGCAAATAGAGCAATAACACAAAACTTAAACTTTTTTGAAAAACACGACATTATATCATATTTTCTTAAAAAACCACCCAATAGGTATATCATACTAAAATTAACAATATCCTTTCCGTCTAACGAATATGGAGAATGCCTAATAAAACTCATGTAAAAAACAAAAAACGCAAACACACATATAATGTAAATTAGTTTCTTTTTATCTAGATTGTCTATAGCACAATTCAATAGTGGAGACAATAAAAACAACTGCAAGTAAACTACTATGAACCAATACGCATGTTTATTTGTAAACACCAAGCCATTTTGCAAAAATTCTTTCAATGAAAAGTACACATTTTCATTCAACAACACTGCCAATAGATATAATCCTATACTAAAGAACAAAACTTGAAAACAAATTCTAAAAAACTTTTCAACGTTCAACTTTATTCCAAAATATCCTGATATTAAAACAAATGCAATAACACCAAAATGAGACACACACTTAAGAGCGTCAACAACAGCACTGTTTTCATAAAATGGTTCTACTGAATACAAAACAAAATGGTGAATTACAATAACAAACATCAAAAATATCCTAAATACTTCTATATTTGAACTTCTTATTTTTTCCATAAACAACAATACAAACTATTCAACTATTTCTAATTTAACGTTGCCCAACTCTGCAGCCAAGGCACTATAGGAAGAAAAATAACTTCCTAATATACTTTTTGTTCTACTTAAACACCATAAATCAACCACGGCATCCTGCATTCCTACCAAAGTATCTCTCCTTAACTCGCCATCATATGTTATGATTGAATTTTTAAAATCACTAATTAACTCTTTCTTTACAGTTTCATCATCAGTTGCCAAGTAAAACAAACATGACGCATCTCTAGTTAACTCTTCTTCTATTCTGCATTTAAATTTAGCCAACGAAGATTTTGACATTGCCACTTCGTGATCTGTCCTTCTAATGTGAACACCTATTATTTTGCTTGCATCGCAAATAGACACATTTTTTATTTTATCCATCAACTCTTTTTTAGGGCGAAACAACTCGGCTAAAGGATAATGTTCTCCTAAAGACTGACAAGTGTAAATCAGTCCTCCTTTTTCTGAACAAATATTAATTTCATCCTGCGAAGGACGAAAACTGTTTAATACATGCGGATACAATCTATTTATGGCATGCCAATGCTTTAGTCTAAAATCAACAAAAAAAGGCAATGATTCACAATCTTTTATAACAACATTACAATCACACAAGTTTTCAAATAGTTCATGAAAATAAGCTCCACATTCATCATTTTTTAACCAATAAACCTTGAGTTTTCTATTCCTATCCGACGCAATCTTTGCCACAGACGCAATCGCCCTCATTTTATTACAAAGCCCATACAAAGGGACTAATTCAAAATTCATTCTAACACTCTTTTATATACAAACTCCAATTCTTTAGCAGCCTTCTCCCAAGAAAAAAATTTAAGCCTGGAATATCCTTTCTGCACCAAATCAGATTTAAATTCTCTATCTTTCAATTTGTTATAGCACTCTATGAAACTACACTCTTCGTCTGTCCGGAAATATAACGCCGCATCCTCTGCAATTTCCGGGAAACAGCTCGCATCATTCAATATCACAGGACATCCACAAGCAAAAGCCTCCAAAATTGGTATCCCAAAGCCCTCATACTTAGAAGGATAAACAAATGCATCTGCTTGCATATAGAAGTTATACAATTCCGAAGATGACACAAAATAATGAATAACACAATTTTCCAACCCTAAATCTTTAATAAAACCAACCTCTTCATCAGAAAATTCGCTTCCTGTGCACACCAACTTCAAATCAGGTTCTGATTTTATCAAATATCTGAATTGCATTAAAAATTCTCTAAAATTTTTATATTGTCCTCTTCCTCCAACATATAACACAAACTTAAAGTCATATTTTTTGACATTTTTAATCTCTACCACATCTGGTCCTCCATGGTAAACCACTGTGATTTTACTCTCCGGAATTCCCAATAAATTAACAATATCCTTTTTTGTATTCTCACTCACCGCAACTATGTGAGCCGCCAAACTCGCTAATTTTTTTTTATTTACAACCTGAATGTCGTTTTGCTTGTAATATTCTGGGAATAGCTCTGGAATCATATCGTGAATAGTCAACACAAATGGTTTTCCTTTTAAATATTCAAGAAAATAATCAGAAAAATAAGTTGGGTGAAAAACATCAAAATCCCCTCTTTTCAAACTCTTAATTGACAATAACTCATTCTCATTCAAAGAAATCGGATAATTAAAAATTTTCTTCATTACCTTTCGAATGATTTTTCCTTGAAAAGAATTACTGTACAGTAAAAATCGCTCTAACAAATTTAAATTTTCACATTTTGTATCCAAATTCATTTCTTTAAGATAGACATTCGGACTATTCTTTACAGAAACAACAAAATCAACGTCTTTAGACATATTATACAATAATTCCGAGAAGCACCTAGAAATCCCTCCATATTTTTGCATAAACGCCTGAAAATCATACAACACTCTCATAAATCAACCTTTTACAATGTTTCTAATATAAAACCTCAACTCTTTACACCTCTGCTTAAATCTGATATAATACTCCGCAAATACAGGAAATTCACTACTCAACATCATTATCAATTCTCTATCCTCATTTTCAAAAAAAACGCCTCCTACACTTCCATATTTCCTAAATATAGATATAAATTCAGTATCTTTATGATACCCTATAAATTGATGACTTAGAATAGACTCCTTAACTGAAATTAAAGTTGTCAAAAGAATGTGATATGCAATCTCAGCTTCAAAATTTTCATACTCTTCGTACTCTTCATATCCTATCAATACTTCATTCAACTTTGCATACGAAACTCTTTTATCCATAGTCCTCATTGTGGATGATGGATTCAACCTGTAATTATAAGTTATCAACGACGTTTTTTCCGCTATTAAATTTTTATTAAACCAAAACAATTCAAAATTAAAGAGAAAGTCTTCTCCTACTTTCAACTTTTGAGAGAACTCAATTTTTCCCGAAAACAATTTGCATCTATAAAAATTAGCCCAAACACTCGTGTTTATTTCATATTTTAAAATTTGCCTTAATATTGCAGACCTATTTTTATTCCCATCTTTATAAACAAACCTTTTTTTCTCCGCTCCATTTTCATCTATTAACCTGTAGGAAGAATACACCACATCTGCATCAGAATTTCTCAACAGATTTAATACATCTCCATATGCTTTTACATTTACAATATCATCCGCATCCACAAATGTAATCCATTTCCCGTTAGCCTCACTTACCCCAACGTTCCTTGCTATGCTAACACCCTCATTTTTTTTATGAATAACTTTCATACTCTTATGCTTCATTGCATAAAAATCACATATTTCCGCAGAGCCATCACTACTTCCATCGTCAACTACAATTATCTCAACATCATCGCCTAACTGTACAACGCTACAAAGACATTCATCGATATATAACCTTGAGTTATAAACAGGAATTACGATTGAAACAACAAAACGACTCATAACATCAATGCATTACGTAGAAAGCTCAATGACTCTTGCCTTCTTTCTTCTAATCTAATCTTTACTTTTTTAAAATCCACATCAAAAGGAGGTAAATCTTCACCTTCACAAACCAGACGATTAAGAAGACCAACATCATTTAATAAATTTTCCACTCGACAATTTCGCCCTCGCATCCGCCTAACTGTCAAAAACGGCTTTTCACATATTAAGGAGAACGCTGTTCCATGAAAAGATGTGGTAACTACAAACTCTGAATGTCTTATTAAATTATAAAACATTTCTGGAGACGCTGTTTGGATTACATTTTCATCATACGGCAAGCTATAAGAAGCAACCTCTATCAACTTCCAATCATTTTCTGTCGCTAACTTTCTTGCTAGCTCTGACGCATACTTATCCGGAATAACCTGATATAACAAAAGATACTTGTCTTTTATCAATTTATCTCCATCCAATGCTTCCCAAATTCTCTCATCAGCCAATAATGTTGGATCTAGCACACACGAAATATTCTTATTTGTTTTTTCAGATATAATTCTCTGCAAATTGGATTCCCTCACAGATATTGCGTCAAAATTTGCTATTATAGAATCCGCTATAGCACTAAAATCAACATCATCAATCTCTGAACTTGCAGCGTAAGAAATTTTTCTAACTGTATCCGGAAGATATTCCGCAAACCAAAATCTATCCCCTTCGGTTATATGTATATTCCAAATCTGGTCACTGCCAAATACTGCACAATCCAACGTCTCTAAAACAGACGGAGAAAAGGGCTCCACATTTATTTTTTTTAGAAAATTTTCAAACCTGTAATATCTAATGTAAGGAAAAAAATAATAATACAAATTAATTTTGAAAAACTTCCACGACTTCGCAAACAAAGACGATAATTTTCTAAGTCTGCACTTATACGGATTTGTCAAATATGCGGGTCTGTAATCTATAACACTTGCATCACATCCTATTTTATTTAGGGTTTTTTCCAATGCAAAAGCTTGCAACATTGCCCCATAATTATGGGCACAATGAAAAGTAAAAATACCAACCTTCATAATACACTTTTCATATTAGACACCATATCTTTCACACGTGTTCTTTTCTGTTGAATCAACCTATTTCGTTTTTTAGAATTAAGAAAATAACCTCCTATTTTCCCAAAAACAAGAAACTCTCTAACATATCGAAAATCAAAATATTTAATTAACCACAATTTATCTGAATCTGAAATCTCAGCCAATTCACTCGAATTAGTAAATACGTTCGGATTATTAAGCAACACATCTTCAATATTACGAGTTTCAATTTTATTAATACTATGCTCTACAATAGCCAATAACCTATCTCCCTTTTCTGTATTTCTAAGCACTAGAGAAACACCTTTTTCCACATCCTCTTTTTTCAAGAATGACAAATCTCCCCAATAATCTCCAATAGACAGATCTCCAACTCTTGGCAATCTCGAAAATGGGCACGTGTAACAAGACTTCCTTAAAAATCGATCTGATTCAAACATTAAGTAAAAAACATCATCCGAATGCTTTTTCGACACAACACCATTTTTATAAACAACTCTTTTAGCTTCAAGCCCCCAACCAGCATCCTTTGTCCTAAATTTTGAAATAGATGAACCTGTTAAACGAGAACTCATTTCTATTAATTTATAGCTTGGTACTCCGTGACAAACAATATCTATCGTAAATAAAGTTCCGTCATAAGACTTACCAATCAGATACAGATTTAAAGCGGACACTTGACACGGTGTCCCAGAAAACAAAACCAAGTACCCATCTTTTAATTTATTGTACACTTTTTTGTAGGTCCCACTCATGTCACTTTGCACATATTTTGAATTTTGCCATCGCACAAAATCACATTCATTAAAAAACATTTCGTGATGTAAAACATCACTTTCAAAGTGACCCACCGCAAAAACAACCCTTCGACCACCTTTTCTCAAAAAAGAAATTGCTATCTGCGAAAACGCACCTCCAGAAGCACTGCCTTCTCTTACTTCAGGCTCCAAACTCCAAACTGCATACATACGTAACACACCTTCATTGGACAACCCTACATCTTTTTGTTCTATACAAAAACGACTACACAATCCACAATTCAAACAGACACTTAAATCAATTTGGGGCTGTAAAAAACCATTTTCATCCAATTTTAATTCTATTGCGTTACTAGGACATACATCCACGCAGGCAGCACAACCATAACACTTTTTTTTACCTAAAATCGATCTGTTTTTTTTCACTTTATTTTCACCATTTTATTAGGCAGTACAAAAAGACCTGCATCATCCTTCATTATCATACCAGTCCCAAATATATCATCCGGTTCAACATGAAACGACGTTGCACGTTCTACTCTATCCAATTTTTTATCCGAAGAATATAATGCCAACGTTATATAATATACCCCCCTCTGCAATGGAAATGTTTCGAACGAACTTTCAAACACATTCAACCCTTTTTCCAAGCTTCCTTTTACTCCTGTCGTATAATAAATGTTTGAATTTAACACTTGAATTCCTGTTCCCGTATAAACTCCCAAATACAAATCAACATCCTCAAATGCACATTTACTTTCAACTTCGACTCTAAATTTAACATCCTTTCCCATAACAACAGTATTTGACGCTTTCCCTGACGATATTGTTTCTATTTTCACAAATTTTGCATCATTAGTCCCCTCTCTTTGCTTTCTATCAAACAGATCCACTCCAGACTCATCAGACAAAGAGTCTAAATACCGACCAACTATATACTCTATATCACCAGTCTCCGCTACTGTTCCATTCTGCAAAATCACACCTTTGTTACACAAGGACTTTACACTTGCCATATTATGACTTACAAACAAAACAGTTCTTCCTTCTCCCTTTGCTACATCCTGCATCTTGCCAATAGCTTTCTTCTGAAACTCAGCATCACCTACTGCTAACACCTCGTCAACAACTAATATCTCAGGCTCCAAAAATGCAGCAATTGCAAAACCTAACCTCACTGTCATTCCACTAGAATAACGCTTAGTCGGAGTATCTAAATAACGTTCAACGCCTGCAAAATCAACTATCTCATCTAATTTCCTTTTTATCTCTTTTTTAGTCATTCCCATGATAGAACCATTCATGAAAATATTTTCCCTTCCAGTCAATTCAGGATGAAATCCTGTTCCAACTTCCAACAAAGACGCAATGCGTCCTTTTATTTTTATTTCCCCGACTGTTGGCACTGTCACATTAGACAACAATTTTAACAGCGTTGACTTTCCTGCTCCATTTCGTCCAACAATCCCCAATACATCTCCTTTCTCAACTTCAAAATTAATATCTTTCAAAGCCCACACATAATCAGACAAACCTTTCTTTGTCCTATCATTAGACTCACCTACTTTTAAATACGGGTCTTCTTTCCTTAAAACTGACGTTTGAAACCATCTATTTAAATCATGAGATAAAGTCCCCGTTCCGACAACACCTAAACGATATTGTTTCCCAACATTTTCAAACTTCACCACTATATCTTTTCTTTCCATAACCATCATATTGTATCCATAAAACTTCTTTCTGTTTTGCTAAAAACGACAACTGAAAGTAATAAAAAAAACAACGCACTCAGTGTTGGATATATCAACATTTCAAATTCAAAACAACCAACACCAGACACGCCAAATCTAAAACACTCAAATATAGGACTTAAAGGGTTCATCAACAAAACTGTTTTATAAACACCTTCTGCAGAACTTAAAGGATAAACCACAGGCGTTGCATACATAAAAAGCTGTATGCCAAACTGCACTAACAATTTCAAATCCCTATATTTAGTTGTCCATGACGAAACCAGCAATCCCCACGACATAGAAAATATCGCTATCAAAAGCACCAAGTAAGGAAACAGCAATATCACTGGAGTCACATTCAAATCTGCACCATTGCAGACATAATACAAATATACAACAACAAAGAGTAACAACTGTATCAAGAGTTTCAACAAATTAGATATAAGCCCAGACAGAGGCACTACTAACCGAGGAAAATAAACCTTTCCAAAAACATTCTGATTATTCAAAAACACATTTGAAGAAGCATCAAAACATGCAGTAAAGTAATTCCACAACAGAATCCCCGCAAGATAAAAAACTGCATGAGGGATTCCATCTGTTGATATACCTGCCAATCCTCCAAAAACAAACATATACATAATAGTTGTAAAAACAGGCTGTATCAAAAACCACAACGGCCCCAATATAGTCTGTTTATAAACTACTACTACATCTCTTTTTACATACATCATCAATAAATCTCGATAATTCCAAACACTCTTTAAATCAACATCCCAAAGCCCCTTTTTAGGTTTTATAACTTTAGTCCAATCCCCTTTCATATATATATTTTTTTTAATTTTTTACCCCATTTACCACCAGCATCACATTGTTCAGCTGGTTGTTTTTGTACAACTCGTCGTATTTGTTAAATTTTGTTTTGTCTGAGACTTTTATTCTTGCCACTGCGATTACCGCGTCTGAAACATGATTCAGTATCAGTGTGTCTGTATATTTTGACAAATCTGTCGCGTCTATAAATATATAATCGTACTCGTCTCGCAATTTAGAAATAGCCTCGTCTAATTTCTCGCTTGTGAGCAGTTCTGACGGATTTGACTTGAAACGACCGGCAGGCAACAGACTTAGTCCGTTGGTGTCGGATACTTTTATTATAAGGCTCTCCACGTCGGTCTCCTCTCCTGTCAAATAGTTCGTCAGACCGCGTCCGCCCTCCACAAATTCGCTCAAACTCTGTCTGCGCAAATCCGCGTCTATCAGCAAGACCTTTTTGCCCAACATCACAAACGACGACGCCAAGTTCTTTGACACGAAAGTTTTTCCGACCCCGTCTTTTATAGATGTAAACAAAAAGACTTTCGTGTTTTCAAACTCCTCGTTATAAAGGATTTTTGTTCTCAACATCCTGAACGCCTCAGCGCAATCTTCAGACTCTCCACCAAACACATCGACTGCATTCTTGCAGATTGGCAAATTTGATATCACAGGAATTTGAGTGTAATTCTTGACTTCCATCGCAGAAGCTAGCAACGGACTAAGAAATGTAATCAAGAATATCACACCTACAGGTATCGCCAACCCCAACAATCCAGACATCATATAAATGTTCTTTTCGTTCGGAGCTATCGGAGCAAACGACGCGCTCGGTTCCGACACAATTTTCGCCTTGCTAACTGTTGCCGCCATCGCCAACGCATTCTCCTCCCTTTTTTGCAACAACATCAAAAACAGCGAAGCCTGAATCTGGCGCTGTCTGTCAATCTCCAAATACCTGCGCTCCTGAGTTGGGACATTGCTCATCTGCTTTTTATACTTGCTAGTCTGAGCGTCCAAATCGCTCTGCGAAATTCTTAACCCTTGCAATATGTTGTCCACCAGAATCTTTATATTACCCAAAAGCGACATCAACTGATTCTTCTTATTCACCACTACCGGATTGTTTTCTGAAGTCGAGTTCAGCAACCTGTCCATCTCAAGCAACAATTCATTGTAGCGGTTAACCTGCGAAACCAAGCTTTCATCTTCAATACCTATGTTGGAAGGCATGACAGACAACTTATTCTTCGGATTATCAATATAAGACTTCAAATACTCAATTAACTTGATCTGAGTTTCGTTTTCCATCTTTTTCCTCTCATACTCAGTGTTTTCCTGCAACACAAGCTGCGCATTTGAAGCAACCTCTATCAAGCCCTGGTTCTTTTTAAATCCCTCTATCTTACGTTCTGTCGTCCCTAACTCTTCGGACAACAATCTGATACGGTCATCTATAAACTTTGACGTTGTCTGCGAAATCATATCTTTTTCATTTTCAGACGCTTTATTATACTTTTCAATCAAAGCCTTCAAAAAATCAACCCCCTTAGACCTGTTCGTTGAAACGACTGACATAGACAATACCGGAGCGCCTTTCCCCGCCGCCCTCAAAGACAAGCTTGATATATACTCCCTCGCCACTGCCGCCGGATTCGATATGCCCACAAAAATCTTATTGTATTTAGCATTATCAACATCAAACTTTTTATGCAGGACAACTTCACCGTAATTAGTTGTTACAGAATAAGGAAATTCCTTTACGACCGGAGACGCATCTGTCAACTCTCCGTTTTCAGACACTCTCACAGTTCCATTTTTTTCAAAATGAAGCCAGATTCCAACAAAATCCAAATCTGTCAGAGACAAATTGGAGATGTCCGCAACTATCGGAGAATCTTCGTAAAGGTCTGTCTTTTTAGACAACCTTCCGTAACCTATGTAATTCACATACAACTTCAGTTCCGTAACGATTTTTTCAATGAAGGTGACCGATTTCATCTCCAAAATCTCAGTTTCCATTGTGCTCTGCCTTTCTATTGCGATTCCTTCAAAAATAGCAAGCTCATTATTTGCACCTTTTGAGTCATCATTAATCAATATCTGAGCCGATGCAGAATACAAAGGTATTTTGCTGTCATGGTAAACCTTTCCTATCCAAAGAGCCACAGCAAGCGACATCAATATCAAATACCAATATTTAAGATACTGAAAAACAACAGTTTTTATATCGGTCTTTCCTGCTTCTGTCCGAATCTTTAACTCATCGTTCACTCTGTTTCTACCTGCCATAAAATATTTTTTATAGATAATTACTCGCCTCCGTTATATATTGTCAGCCCCACCGTCAAGCCGAGCGTAGCCAAAGACAAAATAAAAGAAAACACGCTTGTAAATTTAGAAAAAGCACCGCCATTAACGCGGTCGCCCGCCCTTTGCCTATTAGGCTCAACATAAATCATGTCGTTCTGCTGCAAATAATAATATGGAGAATTGATTATATTCGGATCTCTGAAATCCAGCACAGCCACCTCCTTTTTACCATTCACATGCTCACGTATAAGCTTCACATTGTCACGACGGCCCTGAATCGTCATATCTCCGGCCTGAGCTATCGCCTCAAATATGTTAACCCTTTCGTTAGAAGCCACATAAACACCAGGGCTTCCGACTTCACCCAACACCGTGAACTTATAGTTAACCATACGCACCATAACCAAAGGAGGCTCTTTCAAATAAATGCTCAGCCTTTCTTTCAACTGATTTTCAATCTCCCCCTTCGTCATTCCTGCAACCTCAATCTTACCTAACACCGGAAAATCTATAAAGCCATCGCTATCCACAAGATAATTTTTGAGAGAACCATCATCAGACCCAGCCTCGCCCACTGACGTCGCTAAATTGAACGGCTTAGAAATTTCCGGATTAAAACTGCTTACCGTAATAATCAGCAAATCTTTAGGTTTGACACGAGCGTCATAATACATCACTGGCATCGAATCTGACGGCATATCTTCAATACCCTGAAGATAAACAACCTTTTTCGTCGAAGAACAGCTTCCGAAGAACACAACTGACAAAACCAAAAGAATCCAACACTTGACCTTCATATATCTCTTATATATATTATTAATTACACATCACAACAGGATGCAACACTCCCATCCTAACAACATGAGAACAGACTGTATTTAAAGGGGATTTCAGACTTAACAAAACCCAAAACAAAACCAATTAAGCAACAGAACACACCTCCAAAACAAGACTTTTCTCAATGCTTCGCCACTGATAGTTACAAGAAACTAACAGTCCGAGAATCTTTTTCACTCGCAAAAGTACAAAAAAGTTGCATTTTGACAAATAACAAACACAGATTTTCACAAAAGTGCACGTAAACTAATCATTTTTTTTCATTTTCACACAATTTTATTAATCTATGTCAATTTTTTCACCAAAACAAAGATCCGGATTAGACTAAGTCAAAATCCGGACTTTTATTTTTTCATACGCAAGAATAACAAAAAAGCATCATCATTTGTAAGAAAGATGCAAAAAACGAGACGCCATTCCCAATAAGCTGCGGTCCATATTATCAATGTAAGCATCAAGCAATCTCACAGCCCCGCCTATCGGCACAATGTCATAATCTGCAACCGAAGCCGGAATAAGACATGAAAAGCCTTCTTTCAACACCACGGGCTCTCCGCCCTGCCGTGTCCTTATCTCACACGAACCTTTCACACACATGGAAATAACGAAAGAGTCATACTTCAGAAGATTTCGATGAAATGGCGATTCTGCATCCACAACCCGAACGCTGAAGAACGGGCTGTCCACACAATGATTCGCTTTTTGCGAATTCTGGCTATACTCTGTGCGATACTCTTTCTCTACTTGATAGTCCAGAGCCTGAGCCGCCAGTTCCGTATGCAATTCACGCTCTTTTCCGTCCTTATCCTTTCTGTTGTAGTCAAAAATACGATAAGTGATATCGCTACTCTGCTGAATTTCAGCGATCAAGACACCACTGCACACTGCATGCACTCTTCCCGCTGGAATGTAAAAGACATCGCCTGTTTTGACATTATGCCTTGCAAGCACATCCGTTATTGAGCCATCCGCAACTTTGGCCTTATACTCTTCCGGTGTTATCTCCCTCCTAAAGCCCGCATAAAGGCATGCGTCAGGGACTGCGTCCACAACATACCACATTTCCGTCTTGCCCAAAGAGCCGTGCTCCCTAAGAGCCATGTCATCATTAGGATGCACCTGAATAGAAAGGTCGGCCTTCGCATCTATAAACTTAGCCAACAAAGGCAACTTGCTGCCATACCGTTCAACTACAGAATGACCTAAAATCTCTACCGGATATTTTTCTATTACAGAAGCTAAACTCAGTCCTGCATATTCGCCGTTAGAAATAACAGACGAATCGCCTGTCAGTCCGCAAACCTCCCAGCTCTCTCCCACCGGAACATCCACAGCACACCCCTTCCACGACGGAATCCGATTACCTCCCCAAATTCTATACCGCAACAACGGCGAAAAAAGAAACGGACTTTTTTGCATAATATATAATTCCCTGTTTTTTTTAAGTTATGCAATTTTTATAAATTAGGTTCGAAACGCATTAAAATCATCTCGGCCAAACTTATACAAAACACATCAAATTTTCAATATTTCAGCCAAGAATATAGGCTTTAAAATCGGCAAGCAGCCCATTAAACGGATTAAACAAGGATTTACTTAAGCTGTCACAAGAGACTCTTCTGCGTAATAAAAAAAGTGTCCGAGTAACAACAAACAAAGCCTTGACAATTCTCCAAGCGATTCTCTCTCCGATTTTTTTTTGTGCAAAGATAATCGTTTAAGACAGATTTCATATACTCAAGACAAAAATTATCACAAAAAAAGAAAGGCCACCTAAACTTGTTAGACAGCCATTTTCTCATCTGACGCTTTCTCACGCCTTCTCTTTAAGTTCGATCTTTGAGGCTTACTCCCAAAACGAAAGAGCTTTCTCTACAATCGGAGCCATATCATAGTACTTGTACTCAGCCAAACGACCACCGAAAATTACGTTAGTTTCTGCATCTGCCAACGCTTTGTATTTTGCATATAAGGCATTATTTTTTTCGTCATTAACAGGATAATAAGGTTCCATTCCCTCTTTCCATTCAGTTGAAAACTCTTTCGAAATAACTGTTTTCGGACAATCGTACACAGCCTGACCAAACATTTCAAAATGCTTATGCTCTATACTGCGAGTATAAGGCACAGATTTCTCTGTATAGTTCACAACAGCATTTCCTTGCAAATTAGGACAATCATGTATTTCCTCCTCGAATCGGACGGTACGATACTCCAATTTTCCAAACTGACAATCGTAAAATTCATCTATTTTGCCTGTGAACACAACCTTATCAGCCAAACCGCTCCAATAATCTCTATCCTCAAAAAAATCAACTCCTATTTTAGTCTCAACACCAGCCAACAAACCTTCAATCAACTTATTATACCCTCCCATTGGAATTCCTTGGTAGGAATCATTAAAATAGTTATTATCAAACACAAAACGAACCGGCAGACGTTTTATGATAAATGGAGGCAAATCCGTACATTTTCTGCCCCATTGCTTTTCTGTATAATCACGAATCAAAGCTTCGTAAATGTCCTTACCTATCAACAACTGAGCTTGCTCTTCCAGATTACGAGGTTCAGAAACGCCTTCCGCTGCCATTTTTGCAACTGCCTCTGTTTTTTGCTCTTCTATTTTTGCTTTTGCCTCGTCAGGAGTCGTCACGCCCCACATCTGATAAAAAGTGTTCATATTAAATGGTAGATTATAAAGCTTCCCCTTATAATTTGCCACCGGAGAATTTGTGTACCTATTAAACTCCACAATCGAGTTTACAAAATCCCACACTTTCTTATTGGATGTATGAAAAATATGCGCACCGTATTTATGCACATTGATTCCTTCAATATTCTCACAATAAACATTTCCACCTAAATGCGGACGCTTATCAATAACCAAACAAGACTTTCCCGCCCTCTTCGCCATATAGGCAAACGTTGCTCCAAACAAACCTGAGCCAACAATTAAATAATCGTATTTACACATACTTTTTTTTGTAATTAGCAAAAATTTATAAAACAGACTCCCATAAATCACATAAGCATTCTCTTACCCTCTCTATATCAAAATACTCCGGATCAAAGTCTTTTTCAATGCCACTCCATTCCAACAATTCTCGTTCTTCTGTTGTTTTGCGTTTTTTGCCCCAGATTTCCAATATATCTTCATATCCCCAAATACCTCCGCAATCTTCTGGCGGACAGGTTCCGACTCCTTTCAATATTTTTATACAAGGAGCTTCATCTGGTCCATATTCCCTAATTTTTTTCAACCAAATATCATGTTCCCAACCATCTCCAAAATCATATTCAAAACGAACACGCTTCCCTTTTTCCTTAAATACCATCGAAACAGAATACTCTTCAGCATCACACACCTCGCGACGAGATGCAAATCCCCAGAACATATCATCCTCAATGCAAGCTCGATTTTTAAATATTGTATTTTTATGCTTAAACTGATGCAAATGTTCATTTTCCCAACCCATCGCAATCATAACAACATGCGCAAAAAACTCCAAAGAGATGTTAGATGGGACTTCCACCTCACGCCAAATTGGAAGAGGGGCATCGTTCAGCTTGATACGAATATGATATGCATAAGCCGGCTCATCATTAAACAAAATCACTTGGGGAAGTTCGAATGGATCCAACGCTTCAAAATCTTCGCATTCGCCATCTGACGAATCTTCATTATTTCTGGCAGCGACAGGTCTTCCTAAGGCCTCATAGATTTCCGCAACTATTTTCATTAAATCCTCGTTACTATGTACTCCAATAGATTCCAAAAAATCTCTATCCGACTTAGACAATTGTTCTTTGAATTCTGAAAAATCGGGCATTTTATCTTCTAATTTACTCATATTCTACAATTAAAATTTTTATTCATAAAAACGGGATTTCTCAAATCTCACAAAAACACATCGTCACTTCAATATCCTCCCCTGCTTTTCATCTTTATCACCACTTCCCAAACAATCTCTGCTATTTATTGTCAAACAATACTATTGCCAATTAATCAACGCTCATATTCTATAAATCCTCAATCAAACATCCATCAATGTTCCTCTTATCGCCACTAAAATTAGCCCCAATCAAAACAATCTTCTTGCCGCTTGCCATAAATGGCTGAGCGTAGTTCTTCTTCTTGATTTGCTCCATCGCCTCTTCGGCTGTGCCGTTATATTTAAACTCGAAAATATAGACATAATCAGCCGTCTCTATGGTCATATCTACTCTGCCGTTGGATGTATGAAACTCTGCCTTGGTATAGAGACCACAAAGGTTGCATAAGATGAAAAGCACATTCTGATAGTGATTTTCGGTATCTTTGATGAGGTCATACGGAGTGTTGGCAAAGAATGATTTCAAACGGTTCATGAAAGCTTCCGCGTCTCCTGACCTCACCTCCTCTACAAAACACTTTATTTCAAAAGCGGCAGCACTTGGTCGAGCTGATGTGTAATGCGGTATCAGATAGTACAGAAAACCGCGTTTTACCTCCTCATTCGGGAAATCCAACTTGTACAACTTCATACGAGACTTGTATTCCTTGATTGTCAAATACCCACATTTGTACAGCACCGGAACTGAACAAGCTGAAGTCAACCATGAATTCCCTTTCAGCGAATAAGGGTCTATCACAGCTCCTATAGTTGTTTCTAAGTTACAATCATCCCTTTTTAGCAATTTTACAAGATAATTAGGTGAGCCAGACTGAAACCAATAACTACCGAGTTTATTTTCGCAAAATACATTGAGTAAACTCCATGGGTTATAAACACCTTGAGTGTTTTCCGAGAAATGGTAGCCATTATAAAGTTTGTCTATTTCACTATACGCATCTTCAATCGTATTTTTTTGTTTATCAGCTAATCTGTGTATGTATGGGGCAAGCGCACCTTTCAGATCATCATCCAAAAAGCCGCAAATATCATTATATCGTCTGTCAATAGAAATGTCTGTCAGATTGTTTAAATCGCCAAAAACCGTTTCCGGTCTAAATCCGGTTATTCCAACTAAAAGAGCAAATTTGAAGTAGCCATCCATGCTTTTTAAAGGACTAAAGAAGCCCATTAAAATATCAAGATACTCTCTTTGCAAAGTTTCATTGCCAATCGTCTCGAGCATCGGCTTGTCAACCTCATCTACAAGTAACACCACTCGCTGACCGCTCTTCTCGTATGCTCGTTTGATAACACCTTGAAACCTTGAATTGATGGACGTCTCATCTTCACTTCTTCCATACTGGTCTTCCCATTTCGACAAATAATAAGAGAGGTGTTTTTCTAACGCACCTCTGTTATTGTAGAGGCACGCATTAAAATCCAGATGCAGCACCGGATGCGCCGTCCATTTCTGCTCCAACTGCTCAACAGCCAAACCTTTGAACAACTCTTTCTTACCAAGAAAATAGGCTTTCAAAGTACTGATAAGCAAACTTTTGCCGAACCGACGAGGACGAGATAGGAAATAGTAACGACCAGTGGAGGCAAGACTATGCATCAAAGCCGTTTTATCTACGTACAAGAAGTCTTCTTTACGTAATTTCTCAAAATCCTGAATGCCGATTGACAAATTTTTTAACGTCTGCTCCATAAACTTTTGATTTTACCACAAAGATAATGGTTTCAATGTGATTTCATAAAGTTGAAACAAAATTTATATAATATCGTTTGTGTAAATCTTCAAAAACTCTTTAATACAAAAAAACGGCTCAATTTTGAGCCGCATAATATTTTCAAAGGAAATAACAATTCTTCTGGATGCTTACTACAAAATAGATTCATACACCTCCACCGTCTGCTCCGCAATAGTATCCCACTTATACTTGGTCATATCATACGCTATCCGCGGATTAAGAGCAATCTCTTCCAACTTCCGCCTCAACACATCTGAAAGATGATTGACATCACCAACTTTAAAATAATCCGCCTACTATTGAAAATATTTTCTTTTTACAATCAAAATAGGGAACAAAAAAAATGCCTTAGCATAGCGCTTTATAGTGTATGGTTCTTTGTACATTCTATACAAAAATCTAAGATTATATCTATTTATCCAATCTGGATAATATTTCTTTCCTTGCATTGCATACTGATGCAAGAAACCTCCACATGTAAATCCACAACCAGAAAATCCAGCTTCCTTTACGTTCATCAAAAACTTTTCTTGTTTTATGACGCCCATCCCTACTATAAGAAAATCGGGGGCCACCTCAACTATATTGTCAATTTCTTGTCTCAAATCTTCTTCATCTGAAAAAAAACCATTTCGACTACCTACAATATTAAGAGCTGGAAAATCTTTCGTAATCTTACAAATTGCAACTTTTAAATTATTCTCAGAAGCACCAACAAAATAAACTGTTTTTTTCTCATTAGACGCATATTGAAAGACTTCTTTTGCCATCGAAGTCATATCAAAACTTCGTCTTTTAATTTTCTTCCCATACAATAAATGGATAAACCAAACCATTATGCTTCCATCGGCAAAAATCAAATCAAAATTTCCAAATAACTCTTCTTCTTTAACCGCCTCAAGGTAGGATACTGGGTTTAGAAATGTACAAACACAACCATTACACCAATCCTTAATATCCAAATCTGTATGAATCAATTTTTGTTCTATTAAAAATTTATCCTTGTTCATACACTCTAGCTTATCACCAAATAATCGTAACAAAATTTATCAAAAGACAAATTAAATTCATCCTTGTAACAAACCTCTTCTATTGTAAAAAACACCCGAATTACAGTAACAACGACAAATAAGAAGAAAATTGATCTTCCTTACCTACCATAATCCTTACTTTATTGTAAAAACCATTACGAAACGAATCATCATTGATCATTTTCAACATCACATTGCCCAATGCAATGTCATCTGCTGCGATTTCGGGTGTGAAATTTTCTTTAACATCCTCAACATCACAAACACATTGTTCATAAACATCTTTATCATAGAATATCTCTTCTGGCATCGATTTTCTTGTGCCGACAAATGGTATTCCAAGAGAAGTCGCCTCCGCTAACACAACGGGGAATCCTTCAAAATTGCTTGATAACACAAACATATCCGCATTCCGCAAATATTTGAAAGGATTCTTGTCGAAAGGTAAAAAACAAACTTTATTTGACAAATTCAAATCTTCAGCCAACTTATGCATTTGTGTTTCATATTCACCATTACCCATAACAATCAAACGGACATCCTTATTAATATGTTGTGTAAGTATGTATGAAAATGCTTTCAACAAACGCCAATGAGCTTTCTGATTTGAAAAACGTCCTATGTTGAAAATATAAAATAAATCCTTCTCAAAAGTGAAATTTTCGACGTTTTCACACGATTTTGATAAAATAGAGTCTCCATCTACATAATTATTTACCACTTGTATCTGTCCCTTTCTAACTCCAAAATTAGAAATCAAATCCTCGGAAACCTGATTTGATACTGCAACAACCTTATCACAACGATTGTATACGTATTTAATTATTGAGTGCCATAAAGAACGAATTATACTGTTTTTAATCTTCAGATACTGAATTGACAGCACATTATGTACAGACATAATCTTTTTGCAATTCACATTTACAAGACTTGTCAGGAAGTTGCTTTTCTCAAGTGATGAATAAATACCATCTGGTTTATATGAAGAAACTAAATTTTTAAATGTCTTATATATTGTAATGAATTGTAATAGTTTTCCCAAAAAAGAATCATCAGATGAAGAGCAACCATACGTCACATCTAAAGATTCTGTCCAAGGCGAATCCTCCCTTTTTCCAGACATCGCGAACACTTTGACTTTGTGACCTAACTGTTTCAGATAAGCATCAAAATCGACAAGAATACGCTCGGCTCCGCCCTGTTTAATTTGATCTATAACCAAAAGATATTTCATTCTTTTAATTTGTAATAACGCACGTAATCGACCAACATCTCTTTTGGCAATATATCATAATCAACGCCACAAGTGCCTCCCCATCCACCAAAAGCCACATTCAACAACAAATAATAAGGTCTATCAAAAGGCCATGCCTCCAACTGACTTTTCAATACCTGATGTATCACGACTCCATCAATTAGATACACTAGTTTATCCTTATACCATTCCAAAGAATAAACATGCCATTGATCTACATCTAAATTAACTTTGTTAGGATGTTGGTAATGTTTAACACCTAACTCATAGACTACATGGACATTCGACTGTATATGTTTTCCTTCCCAACAGTCAATGTATTCCATAAAGTCTAATTCCCCATATGGTCTCGTCCAATCCAATGGCAACATCCAAATTGCAGGAAATATACCTTTACCAATAGGGACTTTGGCACGAACGTCAATCTTCCCATATAAAAACTGAACCTTTCCCTTCGTATTTATTCTAGCTGACGTACACTTTTTCCCGTTGGAATCTTCTTTAATTGTTTTTAGATGAAGAATGCCCCAACTACAGTAGCAGTTTTTGTTACTATTCACATAAGATTCAAGTTCATTTTCCCAAATAGACTCCTCTATATTCCAATTATTGGGGTTAACGCTAAATTGGAAACGGAATTCGTCGGACCATGCAGGATCACTTTCAAAAGACGCAGAAAGTGAAAGATGGAGAGACATTACAAGCCCCCAAAATGTCAAATAAAATTTAATTCTATTCATCAGTCAATGTTTTAATAACTCTTGCTGGATTACCAACAACTACAGAATATTGAGGGACATCTTTAACCACAACAGCTCCGGCACCAATCACAGCCCCCTTTCCTACTCTTATTCCTCCGATAATACATGAATTCGGTCCAATCGTCACATTATCTTCAATCACTGGAGAGTCGTCTTCTCCGTCAAACCCCTTAGCTCCTATTGTTGTATTCTGACGTAAAGTAACATTTTTCCCAATGATAGTGGAAGGACTCACTATTGTGGAACTTGCGCCATGAAAAATCTGAAATCCTTCTCCAATTTTCACTCTATAACTGATATCGCAATGCAAAACAAAAGTGCAATAGCATGCATATAACAAACGCCAAAAGATTGAACCATTATGAGCACGGGTATGTAAATATGTAAATATTTCGGATTTTTTATTTGTCATCTTGAGGCTATAGTTTTACAAACAAATCATTTTAACAAAAATGACAATTATATTTATATATAGTTGTCCAAACACACTTGTTTTTATACGCTTGCTCTCCGAGCTCACGTTAGTGTGGGTTGTTAGGGTGTTATGCCTTTAACAATTCTCGTTTGGAATCTCACCAAAAATCATCTTTTAGTATTCAATTTCAAATAATACTTTGTGAAAATTTCTTTTGGAGTTTTGGACGAAAATATAGATGCCATACAATTTCTATTTGCCACTCTGTCAATTTCATTTAGTTTTATCGTATAACACAAACATTTGAACGCACATAATAAAAACACGTATGTTGCCAACAAATAATATAGCAATAAGTTTCCTTTTGAGAAAAATTTTATACATCCTTTCCTTTCGGCAGGCAATGTCGCTGGTTTAACTTTGCTACTTGTTTTGCCCTGCAAATGATACAAAGACACATCTGCATTAGTATAAACAGAATATCCCTTTTCATTTGCCAATGTAGAAAATGCAATATCTTCTGGACAAAAGAAATAATATTCATCGAAGAATCCTAGTTCTCTAAATACGTCTGTTTTTATTAGAAAGCAAGCTCCACATATATTGTATGTTTTGAATATGCCCTTTTTGTTGGCAAATTCATTTTCCTTATCACTTTCTTTATTAAAGCCAATTACTAATCTTACATAGTACCAAATATCTCTCGGAGGCACACCACAAAGTTGTAAGGATCCGTCACCATAAAGAAGTTTTGGAGACATAATTGCTGCGTTGGGAGTCGACTCTATCGATTCAAAAAGCTTATCTAAAACAGGTTCTTTGAAAAGAGTATCATCATTTAATACTAATGTATATTTTGCTGATATCTGACGAAGAGCCAAATTATTGTTTTCGCTGAATCCTCTAATTTCATTGCTTTCTATCACATGAGCATCAGGATACTCTTGTCTCAATATCTCAAGATTTTCCTTTGAAAAAAGATAAGCGACGACCCATATGTCATAGTTGACTTTATGAGTGTGTTCCTTTATGCTATTCAAGCAAGGTAGGAGATTTCGCATGTTATTCATGCATACGATAACAATACTTGCATCCATCAACTACAGTTTTAATATTTGGCGATAAATATCAAAAATCTTTTTACCATATACTTCTTCAGAAAAGTTGTCTATTGCATATTGCTGAGCTCTCATTGTCATTTCATATTGATCTTCACATACAACTGCTTTCATACAACTTGCACATTCTTCGTCTGAAAGGAAAAGATGAGCATTATCTCCGTCTGTCAAAAACTCAGCAGGACCTCCACAATTTCTAGCAATCACGGGACAACCATAAAACATGGCCTCCACCGCAACACGGCCCAACCCTTCATTGTAAGAACTCATGACAATAGCCGTTGCCTTTTTCATTTCTAAACTTATATCTTTACAATAACCTAAAAAATCAATATATTCCCTCAGATTTAAAATCTCGATAAGATTCATGATTTTTGATTTGTAAGCTAAATCATCAAATTTACCGATAACTCTTAATCTATATCCTTCATTTTTCAACCCTGATAACGCATATGAGTTCAACAAACTATCTAGACCTTTACATTCAGATATACCGGCAGCACAAAATAATAGATATTTACTTTTATTTTTGTCATAATAATTATGTTCAGCATCCATAACTGCATCCCAGAGGTAAATCGACTGACTGTATCTATCAAGTTTATAATGATCAAAGACAGCTTTTGTTATTGCTATTATCGAATCGCTTTGCGACAATTCATTGAAAAATTTATTCCAACCCCAAAATGGTCTAAATCCAAAACTCACATCCAGCATTTCCCTTACATGCCATATATGTTTTGTTTTTAGAGCCTTGCTCAAATGAAAACCGACATTATAGTAAACTGTATTAGAATGTACAATATCTATAGTCCTTCCGTTTAACAACTTAAGCACATCCGTTTTAAGTTTTCTATGAACATATATTTCATTAAAAATGTGAGGAATGAACTTTTTATATGCAACTAAACCAGACTCTAAAACATTTGAACACACTTTTGAAACAATAACTTCACAGCCTACGGACAAAAAAAGTTTTTCTGTATCTCCATGCTCACGTACAACAACAATAGGATATACATAGTCTTTAACTGATTTAACCAAATTATACAAAGATAATGTGGCTCCACCTGGACAACCAAGTGAATGATCAATATACAATACTGCTATTTTTCCGTTTATCATTGATTATTTTTTGATATCTAAGAGAAAGATTTCTTCTAATCAATTCATCTTTTAAGATCAAACTGAAAACAAGAACAAATGTAATGTTGCCGTAGCTATTAGTTATCAAAGAAAGGATGAAGAAAAATATTACTACACAAACAGAATAATGTGACTTCTTTATAAACTTGAAAATGAATGCAACATAATGTCCGATTTCATAAAACAAACACCCCAAAACACCAAAGTTAACTAAGCCTGTAAATATTATGCTCTCAAAACCAAGTAATACAGGGTGTCCTCCATATTTTTCCAAATAGTGATTGCTCCATCCCGCACCATTGCCAAACCAAAAATGATGTAAATTATCATTGATTAAATCTATAGCGCCCATCAATTGTTCAATTCGCATCGACTTATCGGATCCTTTCACTTCATCGCTTGCCTCAATTGGATTTACAAGTGATGTAATGAAAGAACTTTGCTCTGGGAAAAGTATATATAGTAATCCAACAATAAATGGGAAAGATGCTATAATCCACATGATAATCTTGAACTTTTTTTCAAATATCAAAAGTGCCAATATGGAGACAAACAAAGCAATTAGTCCAGATCTACTGCCAGAAAGTACCGAATTCGAGAAACATAGAAATTCAACAATGATAAATATTGCAACTCCTATTATCTTTTTTTTGTACGCATATAAAAATAGTAGAACCATAGAAGACAATACAGAACAATATTCCAAAGGATGTCTTGTTAACCCAGAAATTCTTCCTGACAATCCTCCTCTCGGCTCTACGGAATACATAAGGACAGTCTCAAAATGAGAATCAAACTGAGTTGAGAGATATAATGCCATTGGATTAAAGCTTGTCGCATAACATAAATATCCGTACAACGTGTAAACAATAAGGATAGGGATCAAGCCATATATAATGTGTTTAATCATTCGCGTACTATTTATCATTTCATAAACAGTAATTGACATACACGAGAATAACAAGCAATTATATATAGCCGAGATATCCCAAGGCTTAAAGGACACCGATAAGACAAATATAATAAAAAGTATAGATATTAGCGTCAGATGGTAAATATAGAATTTATTATAGCCATCTCTATGCTTATATATTTGATAACATGAATAGAGAATAAAAAACATATTCTCTAATGTTATAAACTTGATTTTCCAAATAATTGGCAAATCAGGAGTGAAAAGAGAAAGAACAATAAATGAAAACACTAACGTTGTCCTTATCTCTTTGACTATAAAAAAGAAAATGACAAAGTAAACTAATAAAACGAAAGAAAAAATCATTGTTATTATGACAATAATACCTCTAAATAATGGGTCCTTTCATCTTTGTTAAGAACCAATAGATGTGGCAGTCTTGTCAAGATAAAAGTTGATCTAAATAAAATGTACTTAATCTTACTTAGTGTTTTCTTAAAATAGAGGAATTCACTTGTCAAAGACATCAATTCTCGTCGTGTTAATTTAGCTTTATCACCGTTGAAACTTCCTCCATCTAAATGGATTATTTGTGGAGTTGTAATAATCTTACTGCCATATCCATTTTTAGTCAATCGGTATTGTAATTCTGTTTCTTCAAAATACATGAAGAAATCAGGATCAAAAGCACCAAACTTTAAGGTTTCTTTTTTAACAAAAAGATCTGCTCCAGTCACAAAATCGACGTCAAAAGAATACGCATTGTTCTTGTCCTTATAGTTGAATTCGTTAAGTAAATAAACTTTACCAACGAGTTTGTATACAGGGCCCTTCAATCTTAACATCAAATGCTCTTTCCAATCAGGAAATTTTCCATATGACAAATTCTCTGTTTTATCCTTCTTTAACAACATCGAACCGATACATCCTAAGTGTCCAGTTTCTTTTGCGAACTTGAAAAATTCAAATATTGCGTTGTTAAGCAGAGTTGTGTCACTGTTCAAACAAAAAATATATTCTCCTACAGCCCTTTCAATTCCATAGTTGTTGGCCTTTCCAAATCCTAAATTTTCATTCAAATAAAAGTATTTGATACGAGAATCAGAATCGAAAACTTCCCTACTTCCATCTGTCGAATTGTTGTCGATAAGTATGACTTCAAAATCCACATCAACAGTTTTTTCAAATATACTATTGATGCAATCCAATGTCATTTGTTTGGTATTATAGTTGACAATAATTACCGATACGTCCATTATGATATATTACTTTATCTCTCTTATAATTTTCGCAGGAACACCTCCAACAATACAGTTAGCTGGAACATCTTTTGTAACAACTGCGTTCGCACCTATAATGGCACCTTTTCCTATGGTAACTCCTGATAAAATACAAACCTTGTCTCCAATCCATACATTATCTCCAATCACCACAGGTCCTTTCACATATAACTCTCTCTTTGCTGGGGGAATACTCAAATCCTCAACTGTAGTGCCCCCATGCATATTGTCACTAATATAAACATATCTTCCTGTCAATACATTATTACCAATAACAATCGACTCACAAGCAGAAATATGACAAAATTCACCAATACTGCAATTTTCGCCAATCTCAATACTTGGATTATAACTTTCATTCCCGGCCCTTTTCCATGCAGCCAAGCTGACATTATCAAAGATTATCGTCCCTTTTGAAATTGACATATACTCTGTACCTACCAAATTGTGAGGTGAAAAAATCACTCCTTCTAATTTCTTAAAACTGAAAGAGAGCATATAATTATAAAACTTCCAAAAATACCAACGAATTTTTTCTCTCAATTTATCAATCATAAACAACCAACAATTATATTAATAGAACTTACTTAAAAATATTCTTTATATTATCTCGCAAATGTCTATAATAACATACTCCAGCAATATAGAGATAATCTAAAGTCGAATAATAAATAGTTATATTCTTATATTTATCAGTGGTTTCAAATCTGTATTGCGTCTTGGCTACACACAAATTATAATACCATTCAATCAAAAACCGTCTTAGATCATTTTTTATCGAGACAAATGTTTGATTTGATATTCTCTTCCTGTTCTCAAGATCCTTAATAATATCCAAATAGACAACAGCAAAAGTATGGAATATATTGTATCCGCCTTTAGTTGGATCGTCTTCCATATCCATAAACTTTTTATTCCATATAACATAATCTGATTCCTGTCGTATTTCAAATAAGATGGAGGCATGTGGAAACATTTGGTTATATGTGATTTTGTCTAACATTAGTTTGTCTTTTGCCCATATACCGACGCCAGCACTCCAACTACTAAAGTAAGACAATTCTTTTACAAAAGAATCAAAATTGTCACATTCCACAAGTTCCGGCTTTGATAACACACCATCTGAACAATAAATGCAAGGCTGTGATTCTTTATATTTTTCAACCAAAGCAATTAAGTCAACCAACGCTCCATCAATCAGCTTAGCTCTATGGTTAAGCATTTTTATGAACAATCCATTCGAACGTTTGAATGAATCCACTTGATTTACAAATCCACTCAGATCAGACTTGTAATAAAAAATATTACCATGCGATTTAAACCCATCAATTGACTCACCCAAAACGGAATCTTTACCATTATCGGTAATTATGACCTCAAACAGTTTATCATCAACACCTTGAGAATATATACTCTCAAGTACCGGCAAAACAAACTCTACTTTCCCGTTTGTCGGAATACAAAGTGATATAAGTTTATCCTCGTTCATCAATTAATCTTTTTCTTTTCACTTAAGTAAAATCTATTAATGCCTTCATGCATCTCTGTTATCTTTAAATCCGGCAAAATAGACTTAAGTTTAGAAATATCCAATATCATATTTGACACATCAGACTTTCTACTCTCTACATATTCAACCATAACATCCTCCTCAACTATCTCTTTCAGGATTGTAATAATTTCATTGACGGAAGTACCAATCCCTGAACCGATATTGATAGTTTCGTTACAGATGTCTTTTTCAAGCAAGTTACGGAAAATATGAGTCAAGTCGTCTATATAAATATAATCTCTAATAGATGCACCGTCACCCCACACCGTAATCGGTTGATTTGACAATATTCGCCCTAGAGAAACAGCAATCAACCCCTGTTTTCCATAAAGATACTGACCATTTCCATATGGATTAGATGGACGTAATATCAAATATTGCAAACCAGACGTTCTGTGTTCAAACAAAACGCTCTCTTCAATGGTTAGTTTAGACAAACCGTAATAAGAAATAGGTTTTTTTGCATCAGATTCTAAAAATGGAACAACAGTATTTCGATCTCCATAAACAGTACCTCCTGAAGAAAAATAGATAAATTTTATATTCTTTTGGCTGCATAACTGCATCAAACGAACAGTAGGGAATATCACACTTTCAAATTCCAATTTATAATCTTCATAAGAACTACCAGGAACCATAGTGGATACTAAATGTATAATGGTGGTTATACATTTTGACTCAATGATATTCTTAATAAAATCAAAATCACTTAAATATCCTTTATAAATATGTAAATTCATTCCATCGAGTCGACTGACATTTGCAAAAGGAGGCTCAACAATATGTACACTCCATCTATCACTATCCAATCTTAACAATTCTTTGATTAGATTAGATCCGATAAAACCAGCACCACCTATGAAAAGTATATTTTGAGACATTTTGCCTTTATATATAGTAGTTTAATCGATACCTCAACACATCACTCAGCTTGAGTAAAACTCTCATAAAAAAAGACTCTTTGGGCTTTACATTCCATAAATCAAACAGTTTCAACCTTGTTCCTTGATCAAAATATTTAAAATTTCTAAGACCCCTATGATGATACGCTTCAGACAATCTTTTATGAAATTTATCTATATGAAATGAATTACAAATATAATCCACGACATTTTTCTCAACTACAAAATTAGTACCATCAGCCGCATATTTATCGGTCACAACGTTATCATGTCGTCTAAAATAACTTAATTGTCGATTCACGACGGCAATATTTCCTTGCTCTGCAATATATACCCAAAAAAAATAGTCTCCAGCACTTGGATAGTTCTTATAATCTTCTCGAACATTTAATGCAGCTTGACGACTAAAAATACAACAAGATGCATTTTTTATAGAATTAGAAAACAACAAATATCTTTTAATATATTCTTCCGACGTAAAATATTGATTCGGGAAACTCCTCTTTTCTGACAAATACTCACCTTTATCGTTAACAAACATAACCGTAGAATAAGCAATAACTGTATTGCTCTGCATCATATAAGCCTCTACCAATTCTTCTAACATATTTAATTCACAGTAATCATCACTTTCCGCAATCCAACATAATTCACCTTTAGCCATCTGAATCCCTTTATCCCACTGCATAAAAGTATTTCCAGAATTCACTTCATTGTATACTATATGACTTACATAAGGGTTGTTTCGATATTTTTCTATTACAGAACGGCTTGCTCCATCGTCAGGAGAGCAATCGTCAAGAATTATAACCTCAAAATTTTTATAAGTCTGGTTCAATACAGACTCTATACGTTGAGCCAAATATTTAGAATGACAATAGTTTGGAATAATAACTGAAATCAGTGGTTTATTCATTCTTCAATATCTTTATAAACTTATTCATACAAGAACCTGCTATTTCTTTGGCTTCAGCACGAACTTTCTCGGCATCTGTCATCAAAAGGATTTTCTCTCGAATCTCATGCAAACATTTTGCCTGATTTTCCTCATTATCAAGCACATTTACAAAATCCACATACCAATCAAATTTGCCTAAGCTATCCAATAATCCTGCAATTTTGTGTTCATAACTCAAAGCAATACATGGAACACCTTGATTTATAGCAAACACAATTGAATGATATCTAGCTCCAATAACATATTTTGCGCCTCTTATTATAGACTGTTGAACATCACTACTATAACAATCAGCAACTACAATCAATCTAGAATCCTTCTTCATGTCTCCCAAATCTCTGAACAATTCAACATCATTCAGAGAGTATTCTCTACCACAAAAAAGTTGTGGTAACATGACAATATTCAACTCCGGATTTGCCATCCATATTTCATCCATAAGACGACAATAAAACTTTATAATAGTCTCATGAGAAACACGTCCTTTATAAGCATAATGCCACAATAAATAATTTGGCACAAATACCATATATGGTCTTTCTCCAATTACATGGTTCAACTCATATGGTATAGGAACTGCCGTATCATCAAGAAACGCAGAATCAACCGTTGGCGTATATGTCAATCCTAATTCGTCGGCCAACAATTCCGTCTTTTTGTCACGAATAGATAGAAATGAAAAATAATGTAGCATTTCAAGACTAATAGCCTTGAATTTTCTGTTTGACTCTGTTTCAGTCGGGAACGGACCAAAAGACCGTCCATAATATGCAAGTCGACACCCAAAAAATTTAGTCAACTTTAAATTGAACAAATGCAACCAATCCTGAAATCCTCCCATGCAAATTCCTCCAGGAGCACTAATTACCCAATCTGCCCATTTAAAAATTTTCCTATATTTAATAAAAGTAGGATGAAAAGACCACATCCAAGTTCTTCCATGACGAAGCCCTTGATTCTGAAACTTTGTGAAAAATAAAACAGGACTCGGTTCTATTAAGTATTCCACTCGAGTATCCACCACACGATATTGACGAATGCTTTCAATTTCATAAGACCGATACATAACCTTAATATTTGCATCAGGCATACGAGAAAGCAATGCTCTAATCAAACCTTTATGCGCAGATTCATCCCCTCTATTAAAAGGAGGCTGATTTATTATCAGTATATTCATACAACAATATCATAGACATTACAAACTCCAAAACATCACGCACGTAAAAATTTTAGCTTTTCACTCTTTATAATTGACATTGGAATTATGACTCCTCCAATAAAATACAAAAGGCTAAATCCCCCAACGATCATGAACATAAAAACAAATCTAAGCAACTCAACCGATGAGTTTCTAACATTCTTCTTTTCCATTAAAACAAGCGTTTTAAAGAATCAATAAATTCATCTCCAACTATTTGCTTTATCTTTCCCTTCAACTTATCTTTCATAGAAGGTTCTTGTACTATTATCTTCGACATTGCAGCCAATGCATCATTTTCATCTTTGACATCCGTAAAAACCTCAAAAACCATCGGTTTCTCTGTTATCTCAGGAGTCACGAATCGCTTATATACGGAAACAAACTCATCTTTTGATGAAGCTGTCATATACTCATAGCCCAAAGATTCAACATATTGTTTGATTACGTCAGATGATTTATTGCCATAATGGCCACCCGCAGATATATATTTATCCGTTTCCTCTCCCAATATGTTTCCTACCTGGTTGAATAGGCGAAACTCACAACCTAACCCATTGTTTACTACCAAAATACGCAGGTTATTATTGGCGTGTCGGCTTCCCAGTACATTCATATCATAGAAAAATGAAAGGTCACCGATTTCACAAAAATATAGTTTATTTTTATCTATTTGAGAAGCTCCTAATAATGTAGACACATTACCATCAATGCCGAAACCGCCCTGATTGCAATCACACGTTATATCCCTACGTATGTCAAAAAAATTCCAAGAGCGAATAGGAGCCAGAATTCCTAAATGTACAACTGAACCAGAAGGAATAGCATCATGCAAAATTGACGTAATCCAGATTTGAGAGAATGGCAACTGAGGAAAGTTAGAACGGACTTTCTCCATCGACACCTTATACGCATCAAGACTTGAAGGCACAGGCTGCGTTTGTTTTTCCGCATACTTTTCAAAAAAATAAGCCTCAGGCATTTCAAAGACATTAGAAAGACGCTGATACAAATCACGTAATTCTCCATCTTCACTTACACGCCAAACCTCCTTGGGCAAACCTGATTGCCAAACAAATCCAGAAACCTCTCCTATATGAATCAACACTTCGTATCCACTATTCTCTTTGGGCATACTCTGACAAGATGCCAGAGTATAATTGATAGCATATTCTCCAAAGTAACCACTCGAATGCTCTGAAAAAACAACCGCACCATAAGCTTGACAAAACTTATCAATAGCCGAAGTTAGACGGTCTCCCATTTTTTTATGAGATCCGACGACAACAGCAATTTTTCCTTTTGGCAAATCTGGCAACTGATCCTCAAACGTATAACGATGTATTATTTTAGTCGGAGGCAATTCTTTGACGGGGAATGTCCGGCAATAAGTTGTCTCCAAATTGATATGAGATGGACCTCCTCCTCGATGCCATAGCTCTAAAACCGCTCTATTTGCATTTATGGTCACATTCCACTCGTCTGTCTCATCTTTTATATTCTGCAAACATACAGAACAATTAACAACATCTTTAGGTGGGCAACTCCGATCTGTAATCTGATCTTTCAAATGTCCCAACCTTCTTGTGTCCTGAGAAGAAGTGATAGCCAAAACAGGTAATTTACGATAATACGCCTCAGTCAACGCAGGATAATAATTTCGAGAAGCAGTAGCTCCTGTACATGAAAGAACTACTGGTTCTCCACTCTCTGCCGCCAATCCACACGCCATATAAGCAGCACTCCTCTCATCCACACAAGAATACATTTCAAAAAAAGGATCATGCTGCATACTTCCAACAATAGCGATATTGGTTGAACCTGGAGAGGCGACAACCCTTCTTATGCCATGAGCTTTCAAAATGCTCAATACAATCTGAACATTTCTCTCCTGCGTATAATATTTATTTTCTGTATCCAATATCAAAAAAGTTTGTCTATTTTACAAAAAAAACGCCAATATAGATATTTAATTTTTAGCTTTTTCCCAGGTATTTCACTGATAGGAGTAACATCTCCTGCATATTTATCACGTATTGTTTCCGCTTTCCAATCTATATATCTATATTCAGGCTGTCTCAAAAAACCTTCCAAAGACTTTCTCAACCCAATTTTCACATCTTCAAATGGATGGTCTCCTATAATGGAATGCAATTTATCTGTATCAAACATACGATCCAGACAACGATCATACAAAACCTGCCACTTTCTATCCTGATAATGAAGGTTAATAGCATGGTCTATCATTACTACTCTAGGACTCTTTCCTGTAAGATCTTTGATCAACTCCACATAAATAGAAAGAACATCATTCCACTTTATGGATTTTGTTTGCATAACATTGACCGTTTCCCCTATCGCTTTTTCATTACCAATCAATTTGGCAATCGCTGAAGCGACATCATATCCATATGTCAAAGTTGTAAATTTATCCGCAATATCACGTGAAAAAACTATCGATCGACCATGAAGAGCTCTATACAACCAACTCTCTTTCTCCAATACACCTAACTGCAATCTATTCTCACTATAGGTAATGTACGGTCTTATTATAGTATAATTTTTTGAAGACTGATTCTTGAATAAATCTTCCTCTCTTGCTTTTGCCAAAGAATACTCTTCTGTATCAAGATACTCTTGATCACGGCATGCTTCCAAAAGGCGTGGGGATGTCTCTTTAATAGGCAACTCTTCAGAAGAGAAGACCCTTGCTGAACTTAAGAAAAGATACTGTTTGGTTGCAGACAGCATGACAGGCAAACGCTCTTCCAACTGATCGATGCTGTATGTCATAAAATCCACAATAGCATCAAAATCATTATTTGCGATTAATGGATAAACAAAACTTCCATCCATCGCATTCCCTCGAATATAAGTCACATTCTTCTTGTCTGATGTATGATTGGAACGTGATGTCACCCATACCTCATTACTTGACTGAGATGAAAGGATTTCTACCAAATGAATCCCCATCGCTCCAGTACCACCCAATAGAAGAACCTTCATTATTTATTTTGATTTTGTTTCTTTTTCAACATATACATCACATTCTGCATCTCTTCCTTAAACAGCAGATTTCCTGACGTGAAGTAATATACACATCCGCCAACAAGACCCAACAAAAGCAGAACCAAATCATTGGATACGATATAAGACAAAGAGTACACAAGAATCGCCATTACAACAGAATTGGAGAATATTGATACAATATCCTTCATCTGGGTCACAAACGAAACTTTTAACACCTTACTGGTACACACAGTATTCAAAATAACACTGAAAAAAGCCAAAAAGGCATATCCTATCGCAATTGCAGACACACTTATTTGACATGTTATTATCAAAATAAGCAGACCGACACCTCTTTTCACAAAATCCAACTTCATCAACACATCGGTTCTTTTTACAGCCTTAAGCAAACTTAAATTAACCAAACTGATTGGTTGCCAAATCATTGCGAAACATAAGATTTGCAAAAGCGGAATACATCCATTCCACTGTGCATTCAAAAGGATATGTACTAAAGGTTCAGACAACACCAACATTCCTAACATCAAAGGAAATACAATAAAGGCAGATAATCGTACTAGATTTCGGTACACAGAAGCCAATCTGTCCATGTCTCCATTTACAGCACACAATACAGGAAATGTGACGTTTCCCAACACACCTGCTATATTGCTTGATGGAAGTGCCGCAAAAGCTTGTGCCCTACTATACAATCCCAAACTAGCCGACATGTAGAATTTACCAATTATCAATGGATATATATTGTCATGAATCTGAGTGATCACTGAGGTAACAAGTACCTTGCTTCCATAATTCCACAAATACTTAAAAGACTCTCTTGAAAACTCAAAATCTGGCAACCAGCGTACAATCATCCACAAACAACACGCATTAAGGATTGATCCCATAAGTTGTTGGATAACCAACGCCCATACACCAAATCCATAATAAGCGAAAACAATTCCGACTACACCTGAAATACACTGCGACACCACACTTATCTTTGCGGATGTCTTGAAATCAAGCCGGATGGATAGTTGTGCTGACTGAACAACGCAAAGAGAATTGACTATCACACCCAATCCTATCACTTTCAAAATAGGAGAAAGTATTGGCATGTTGTAGAAATCAGCGACAAAAGGAGAAATAATAAATATGACAAGATATCCTAATATTCCAACGCCGACATTAAACCAAAACTCTGTCGAAAAATCTATCTTTGTTCTATCTTGTTTTGCTATAAGCGCCTGAGAAAATCCACAATCAATGAAAATACTGATGACACAAATGAAAATAGTAAGCATTCCTATCACGCCATACGCATCCGGGTTCAATAATCGTGCTAAGATTAAGCCCAAAACAAATCGTATACCTTGATTAGCAACGTTACCTAATGCGCTCCAAATCAAACCATTTTTCGTTTTCGACTTTAGGTTTTCGTCAGCCATATAAATTAAACTTTTAATGCCCTAATAAAACCGAAACTTAAATCTGAATTAAAAACATGAACCAAATAATCTGAGACAAGCCACCTTAATCCCGTCCAAATATATCCCTCGTGTAAACCTTATCTTTAACATCATCCAAAACGGAATCATAACGGTTGGCCACGATAGCATTACTGAGAGACTTAAAACGTTCAATGTCGTTCACCACCTTGCTGCCAAAGAATGTGGTTCCATCTTCTAAAGTCGGTTCGTAAATGATTACCGTAGCCCCCTTCGCTTTGACACGCTTCATGACACCTTGAATGGAACTTTGACGGAAGTTATCGGAATTACTCTTCATCGTCAGACGATAAACGCCGATGGTAACCTCCTTTTCATGCTCCTGATTGTAACCGCACTGGTCGGTGTAGCTGTAATATCCTGCTTTGCGAAGAATCTGATCCGCAATAAAGTCCTTGCGTGTTCGATTGCTCTCAACAATGGCAGTCATCATATTCTGAGGAACATCCTCATAGTTTGCCAACAACTGCTTGGTATCCTTTGGCAAACAGTATCCACCATAACCAAAACTTGGATTATTATAGTGCGTTCCGATACGAGGATCCAGACCTACGCCCTGAATTATCGCCTGAGCATCCAGTCCCTTTACCTCAGCGTAAGTATCCAACTCATTGAAATAACTAACACGAAGAGCTAAATAGGTATTGGCAAATAACTTAACAGCTTCTGCCTCCTTCATACCCATAAAGAGAACTTCAACATCCTCTTTCAAAGCACCCTCTTTCAACAGTAGGGCAAAGATTTTGGCATAATTCTCAATATCAGGATTAGCTACCGCCTCTATTGCCCTGTTTTCATCTTCAAAACCATCCGCCTCGATTTTTTTCGGATAACCAACAATAATCCTGGACGGATATAGATTATCATATAAAGCTTTGCTCTCTCTTAAAAACTCCGGAGAAAAAAGCAAACTGAACTTTTTACCTTTTAGAGCAGTCGTTCGAGCAAACTTATCTGCATATTTTACATAAAGATTTCGAGTGTAACCTACAGGAATAGTTGATTTGATTACCATCACTGCATCCGGATTCACATCCAGCACCAAATCAATAACCTCTTCTACATGACTCGTATCAAAATAGTTTTTCACCGGATCGTAGTTTGTCGGAGCAGCAATCACCACAAAATCAGCATCAGCGTATGCAGACCTTCCATCTAATGTTGCTGACAATCGCAAATCCTTCTCTTTCAAATACTTTTCGATATAATCATCCTGAATCGGCGACTTCCTTGCGTTGATTAAATCCACCTTTTCCTTCATCACATCAACAGCCACAACATCGTGATGCTGAGCCAACAATGTAGCAATACTCAAGCCCACATATCCAGTTCCTGCAACTGCAATTTTCAAGTTTTCGAAATCTCTCATAGTATTTTCATGCAAATGGCACCTTAACGTCCTTTATACATCTCCTCGTAATACTTCTCGTAATCTCCACTAAGGATATTGTCCATCCACTCCTGATTATCCAAATACCAACGAACTGTTTTTTCAATGCCCTCTTCAAATTGAAGACTTGGTTCCCATCCCAACTCATTCTTAAGTTTTGTAGAATCGATTGCATAACGCAAGTCATGTCCTGCACGGTCTGTCACGTACGTAATCAGATGCTCGCTTGTTCCCTCCGGATTCCCCAACAAACGATCTACGGTTTTAATGATAACCTTAATCAAGTCGATATTTTTCCACTCATTGAAACCACCAATATTATAGGTATCATTGATTTTCCCATTATGAAAAATAACATCGATTGCTCTTGCATGATCAACAACATACAACCAATCTCTCACATTTTCACCTTTACCATAAACCGGAAGAGGTTTTCCCTGACGAATATTATTAATAAACAAAGGTATCAACTTTTCAGGGAACTGATAAGGCCCGTAATTATTAGAGCAATTCGTTACGATGGTAGGCAATCCGTATGTATCGTGATACGCACGAACAAAATGATCTGAACTTGCCTTCGAAGCAGAATAAGGAGAATGCGGATCATACTTCGTTGTCTCATAGAAGAAATTCTCTCCGTATGCCAAATGATGTTCTCCACTTGAAGCCGTGGTTGTAAAAGGAGGTTCAATACCCTCCGGATGAGTCATTTGCAATGCTCCATATACTTCGTCAGTTGAAATATGATAGAACCGTTTTCCTTCAAAATTTCCATTCCATAACTCTTTTGCAACCTGCAGAAGCGTCAAAGTACCTAAGACATTTGTTTTAGCAAAAGTGAATGGGTCGCGAATACTACGATCCACATGACTCTCTGCCGCAAGATGTATCACATTATCAATCTCGTATTTCTTAAAAATAGATTGAATCGTTTCAAAATCACAAATATCAGCTTTTTCAAAAGCATAATTCGGAGCAGATTCAACATCTTTCAAATTCGCCAAATTACCGGCATAAGTCAATTTGTCAAGATTAACAATACGATACTCCGGATATTTATTCACAAAAAGACGCACTACATGGCTTCCGATAAAGCCTGCTCCGCCCGTAACCAAGATACTTTTTTTAAAACTTACCGCCATAGCATAAAATATTTACGAAATCACATCTTCCAAGCTAAACTGAAACCTATTCGGCTTACAATCAAACAAACAAGAATCTGCCTTCAAAAATAAGCCACAAAAGATATGCAACATAGAATGTACTATCAAAAGGAATAATTCCAATCTAACCTATTCAGAATCAAAATATTAAGTTAAAAAAAACTCACTTTTTTCCACGCTTCGCGGTTGATAGGCACATACGCCTACCAGCCCCAAGCAGCTCTGAACAATCAGAAACATTTGCAAATATACCACGTTTTAACAAAATAAAAAAACAAAATAACATATATTTTCTCAAAATATGCAAACGCATCAGCATATCAACAAATTAACTTAAACGCAATGCAAAAAAGCCCCAAAGACTCGTTGTAAATGACTTTTTGTTACTATATTTGCAAACAGAAAAATATCGCTCTAATGAAGTTATTTTTACTAAAGGCTAAAGACATATTGCTCAAAATCGACAAACACATCTTAGTGCTTGTCTGTTTTGGTGTGTGGATGCTTTTCTTCGACCAAAACAATTTTTTCAAACGCGAAGAGCTGAACACTAAAATAGACGAACTGAACGAGCAGATTTCGTTCTATAAAAACGATATTGAAAAAAGCATACGAGAAACTAACGAACTGAAGTCTAACGTTGAAAACCTCGAAAAGTTCGCGCGCGAAAAGTATCTTATGAAAAAGAGCGACGAAGTAATTTTTCTTGTATCAGACTGACAAACGACATGGAACAGAGAGCAGATTTTCTTAAACAAGCAGGTATCATACTGTGTTTTGCAGGCGTTGTCTTGCAATTTTTCAAATTTAGCATTCTTGACATTATGCCACTAGCTCCGGTTATTTATGGCGTAGGGGCTATTGCAATGACATTCGGCCGATATTTTGATCCGTTTGACTCAACAGACCCTAGGCTGAAGAGACTGCGGGCTCAACAGTGCATCAGCACAATATTGTACATTGCGGCCATATATTTCATGTGGAAAAACGACGGTCTATGGATTTATGCCGTGCTAATCGCCTCCGCAATAGACATGGTCCTGTTTTTACGAACCCCAAAGGCAGACAAATAATCAGCAATCTATCACAAGTCCGTCGTACGCAACAAAGACATTCTCAGGCAACTTTGCCTGCTCCGTTTCGTGCAGCCCAAAATCGTGACTAAGATGAGTGAAATAAGTGCGCTTTGGCTTTAATTCGTCAACAAGAGCCATCGCCTCGTCAAAAGACAAGTGCGAGAGATGCTCCTTGTAACGCAGCATACCAAGAACAAGCACGTCAAGGCCTTGCAGTTTCGCCTTATTTTCACTGTCAATCGTCTTTATATCAGTTATATAAGCAAAATCACCTATTCTATAGCCAAGCAAAGGCAACAGATGATGATACGCCCTTATCGGCACAATCTCCACCCCATCCGCACAGAAAGTCTGCTCGTCAATTTCACACAGAGAGATATCCGGGATACCAGGATACTTGAACTTTGCAAAACAATATGCGAACATCTGCCTTATAGCGCCAGCCACACGACTTTCCGCATAAATGCGAACCTTGCCAAAAGCCCGCAAATCATCAATCCCGCCCACATGGTCGAAGTGTTCGTGAGTCAGCAGCAAAGCGTCGATTTTAGAAATCTTTCCACGTAAAGCCTGCTGCCTAAAATCAGGGCCGCAATCAATCAAAATGTTCTTGCCAGCCACCTTCACCATCGCAGAGCAACGCAAACGCTTATCCTTCAAATCAGCAGAAGCGCAAACCTCACAATCACAATTAATAAACGGGACACCATTTGACGTTCCTGTCCCTAAAAATTCAACCCTCATACACCTAATCAAGAAAATTAGTCTTCCAAAATCTTCACGTACCTGCTTTTATCCTCCGACATTCTGATTCTCCATTCCGCAGGATAATTATTATTGGCACGATTACCCAAATTCTTCACAAATCCGAGCGGAGCACCCTCGAACATAAGCAGAAGCCACCCTTTAGGCTCTTCCTGGAAAAACATATTTTCACGCCTCAAAAAAGCGATAGCCTGCTCCCAGTCCACACTCACACATTTGAAAGCGTCACGATTCAACGCGCACGAAAAAGCCAACTGCGGCAGCGGCACCATGTCCTTCCCTTTTATCTGAGCCAAAGGAACACCTGCCGTCAGCACCGAAACCTCGGCCCGCAACTTATCCACAAAATCTGCAAAATCCTTAGGCACTGCAACAACCACGTCACCCTGCATCTGAAAATCATAATCCGAAGCAGAAAGCAGCCAATCTTTCACAAAAACAGCCTCTTTGCACTCCTTACGCTTCACAGGCTTCACACGGACCGGCAACTCTTCACAAGATTTCCTAAGAGCCGCAATAAAGAAGCCTTCGCCCTTTGCCTTATGAGGATAAAAATGACAGCCAAAGCCAGAATCAACAACATTCCAATCAGACTCCAGTTCAATGCTAAGCACCTCAGCACCAAGAGAATCCGCAATCCACCGCACATTCTCCTCATTTTCATGCTCGTTATAAGTGCAAGTGCTGTAAATCAGCAGTCCCCCCTCCTTCAGCACAGGATAAACATCTGCAAGAATACGACGCTGCCGCTCCGCGCACAGACGCACATTATCTTCCGACCACTCCTCAATCGCCTGCTGGTCTTTACGGAACATACCCTCGCCAGAACAAGGAGCATCAACAACCACAACGTCAAACAATCCGCGCAGTCCCGAAAAATCCTCCGGCTCTCCGTTTGTCACAGCCACATTCGTGCACCCCCACTTTGCCATATTCTCTTCCAGTATCTTCACGCGCGAACGAATAACCTCATTCGAAACAAGAAAACCCCTGCCACCCAACAAAGAAGCAATATGCGTGCTTTTTCCGCCAGGCGCCGCGCACAAGTCCAGCACAAGAGGAGAGTCCGAATCAACATGCTGACGGAAAACCTGTTCAAGGAACATGGAACTAGCCTCCTGCACATAATAACATCCTGCATGAAAAAGCGGATCCATCGTAAACATCGGCCTCTCTGCAAGATAGCCTCCCGCCTCACACCAAAGCACTGGTTCCAAGCCGTCCTTCAGCACCTGCCGCTTCATCACATTAGCACGCACGCTCGCTACCGGCTGACCAGCCAATGCCTCGAATAGAGCCTGAGCCTCACGCTCTCCAAGCGCGTCTGCCGTGCGTTTTTTAAAACTATCCGGCAAAACAAAATCCATTTCCGCCATACCTCTTATATATATTGTTTCGATAAAGAATCATTTTTTGTCATAACAAAAGCCTGGCGTAGCTTTAGACTGAAAAACGCCAGACGAATCAGCATAAATAAAGTACCCTTCCACACCCGGAATCGACTCTATCATAGCCATACTCGAGTCCAGACCCACAACCATGCATGCAGTCGCAAGAGCATCAGCAGTCATGCAATCATCCGCAAAAACAGAAGCGCTCAGCAAATTGTGTTCAACAGGATAACCCGTGCGCGGATCGATTGTATGAGAATACTTTTTTCCACCCTTGTGATAATACTGCCTATAATTTCCCGAAGTCGCCATAGCCTTATCCTGCAAATAGACCACATCGTACAATTCAGTCCTCATCATCGTGCTGTCGTCAACAGGATTTGTCACGCCAATTCCCCAAGGCCTGCCTTCGTGATTCACGCCCTTCACAGAGATTTCTCCGCCAATCTCCACCATATAATTCTCCACACCCAAAGAGTCAAGACACCTTGCCACAACATCAACAGAATAGCCCTTCGCTATTGCAGAAGCGTCGAGCATCACACCAGCATCGTTCCGCACAAGCAATCCGTTCACCAAACCGACCTTGCCATACCCCACATGCCTCATCAGCGAATCTATCAGTTCATCAGAAACATCATCGCTCTTAGAAAATCCGAACCCCCACGCATTGACCACCTGAGCCACCGTCATGTCAAACGCGCCGCCGCTAATTTTAGAAACCTCCACGCCCTTTTCAAAAACATTGCGAAAATGCGAATCGGCAAGCACACTATCTTCGCCGCTGTTAAATCTGGATATTATAGACTCCTTATTAAATGTAGAGAGCGAACTATCCACCTCCAGAAACAAACGCTCGTAATGCTCCGCCAAAGACAGTCCGTCCTTTGCCTCATACTTTATTTTATAAAAAGTGCCGAATACACGTCCGCTTTCCGACAAATACGCGCTGTCTTTCTCTGGCACTCTGAACATCAAAAATATGACAACAGCCGCCAAAGATAACAAAATAAAAACCTTTCTTTTTGAAAATTCCATGTAAAACCAATTTAAAACATTTACAAAAATACAAAGTAAAAGAAATTAAAACAAAAGTAGCCGTCAAGAAATGCAAACTTTAACATTTCAGAAGAAAAAAAACACAATTTACCATTTTTTTAACCAAACATAGCTGCATTTTTCTTTGATAACTCAATTTAATTATATACATTTGCAAGGAAATTCGACGATATGGCAAAAGACAAGAGCAATACGCTTGCAGAGTTGAAGACAAATGCCGGACGTCTGTTGCATCGTTACAAGGAGGCGACGGACGAGCGGAACCGTTTGGAAATCCGGCTGAAGGCAGTTGACGCGGAATTGGCGAATGCTCGAAGTCGCATCAAGGAGTTGGAGAGCGAGATACAGGGGATGAAAGTTGCCATGGTGGTGTCAGGTTCAGACTCAGCGTCTGATATAAGCGAGTATCAGAAAAGGTTGTCGAAGATGGTGCGGGAAATAGACAATTGCATTGCGCTGCTAAACAATAGTTAAACACATTATATGTCTGAAATTAAGATCAACATAACTCTGAAAGAGGTGAATAATCTGAGATTGCCGCAGATTGAAGTTGACAGCGAGGACGAAGGTGCTTACAGGGCGGCTGGCAAAGGAATTGAAAAAAAAGTAAACGACTATAAGGCAAAGTTAATTGAGATTGGGTATAAGAAGGAGAATCAGAACACTCTGCTCCTTGCCTTCGCAATGACTGCGCTCGACTACGCCGTTCATCTCCAAAAGGAGCGTGATGAGGGCGAAAAACTTATGGAAGACTTCAGGGTTCTCAACGATTCTATCAAAGACTTGTTGGCCTGAGTCCGTTTTTTTAGACATTACCGCATCAATCTGAAGTCTCTCTAAAGGGGCTCGGGCTGATGCGTTTTTATATATTATTAATTTAATACCAATACCAAAAAATATGGAGGTTATATTATTTTCGGTTGTAGCTTTCTTGGCAGGTGGAGGAATTACGTGGCTGATAACGAACACATTGTTGAAATCACGTGCCAACAACATCATAAAAGAAGCGGAAGCGGAAGCTAAAGTCCTAAGGGACAACAAAATGCTTGAAGTGAAAGAGAAGTATTTTTCTCTGAAGAATGAGTACGAAACTCAGGTTAACCAGCGAAATGCTAAGATACAGCAAGTCGAGTCAAAACTTAAGCAGCGCGAAATGCAGCTGAACCAGGCTCAGTCTGAAGTGCAGAAGGGACGTTCGGAAAACGAAATCATTCGCGACAACTTGAACAAGCAGCTTGACATTGTTGACAGCAAGAAGCAGGAGCTGGACCGTCTTTACAGACAGGCGAACGAGCGCCTTGAGGTTATTTCAGGGCTTTCGGCTCAGGAGGCGAAGGACAAACTTATCGAGTCTCTTAAAGAGGAGGCAAAAACTGACGCCATGTCTTACGTGAACGAAATCATGGAAGAGGCTAAGATGACCGCGAACAAAGAGGCTAAGCGCATCGTGATACAGACAATTCAACGTGTGGCTACGGAAGCTGCAATAGAAAACTCTGTCACTGTCTTCAACATAGATTCTGACGAACTGAAAGGGCGAATAATAGGTCGCGAAGGACGAAACATACGCGCTCTTGAAGCTGCGACTGGCGTTGAGATAATCGTTGACGACACACCAGAAGCTATTGTGCTTTCTGCGTTTGACCCTGTGCGCCGTGAAATAGCGCGACTTGCTCTGCACCAGCTTGTTACGGACGGACGCATCCACCCTGCCCGTATCGAAGAGGTTGTGGCAAAAGTTAAGCGTCAGGTTGAAGAAGAAATAATTGAAACTGGTAAACGCACCACTATAGACTTGGGTATTCACGGGCTGCACCCTGAACTTGTGCGCCTAATCGGTAAGATGAAATATCGTTCTTCTTACGGTCAAAACTTGCTGCAGCATGCACGCGAAACTGCCAACCTATGCGCTGTCATGGCTAGCGAGCTTGGCTTGAACGCTAAAAAAGCGAAACGTGCTGGTCTGCTTCACGACATAGGTAAAGTGCCAGATGACGAACCTGAATTGCCTCACGCAATATTGGGTATGAAGCTTGCCGAAAAATACAAGGAAAAGCCTGAAATATGCAACGCTATCGGAGCGCACCATGACGAAGTGGAAATGGAGAGTCTGCTCTCCCCTATCGTTCAGGCTTGCGACGCAATATCAGGTGCAAGGCCGGGGGCAAGACGCGAAATTGTGGAAGCTTACATCAAGCGTCTCAACGACCTTGAAAAGCTGGCTCTTTCGTATCCTGGAGTTGTTAAAACATACGCAATTCAGGCTGGCCGCGAGCTTCGCGTGATTGTTGGAGCAGACAAGATTGACGACAAGGCAACAGAAACATTGTCTTACGAAATTGCTAAGAAGATTCAGGACGAAATGACCTATCCTGGTCAGGTAAAGATTACCGTTATTCGTGAAACTCGTTCTGTAAGTTTTGCTAAATAAAATTTGCATATAGTCAAAAAAAGAAGAAACGGTGCGGAGTAGTCTGCACCGTTTTTTTTCACCCTGGCTCTGTCTGGTTTGTCTTAAATCTTTATTATTAAATTTAGCGAACCGTAATAAAATTTTATTTTTGAACACGAGCAGACGACCTGCCGGCTGACGCATTTCTCGCCTTATATGCAAAGGGAGACTCTCCTGCCCGCCTTTTGAAAAACTTGCCAAACGAAGACTGGTCTGAAAAACAAAGCATGGACGACACATCCTGCACCGAAAAATCCGCACACAGCAGCAACGACCGAGCTTCATAATACAACATTTCATATACAAAATCAGACGGAGTTTGCCCTGTCACTTTTTTCACCAGAAACGACAAATAATGATTTGACACATTCAGTCTTTGAGCATAAAACTCAACCTTATGCTCCTCTCTAAAATTCTCCGTCAGCAGTTCAATAAAAGATTTGGTAATCAACTCGCAACGGCTCATATTTGTCGCCCTGTCCCTATCACTCTCATGCAGTTCAAAAAGATGGCTCAAATCCAGAAAAACAGCAATCAGCACATTCACTATCATTATGTTATAATAGCTATGACTCTTATTGCGTAATGTTCTGTCTATATCCTCAAAACGTCTTTTCAAAAGGGAGCACTCCTCCTCTTCCAAATACATCACAGGCCTCCTGAACATTTTCACTGCGTACTTTGTCCTAATTGCGACAGTCAAAGTCGGAGCATTTCGTTCCATAAACAATTTCGAAACAAAAAGACAAATACATCTGAAATCATCGCTGACATCATGCAACCTAAACAGATACGAGTCAAAAAGAGATGCCACGCCATTCCGTTTCAAATCAAACACCTGATAATTGACAGACAACTTAGCACAACCAGAAGTCACACATATCATGACAAACGAATTCACACACAGCTGCGAGGCCAACAACTCAGAAGCACCGACCGAGTCCAGTTCCATACAACTCACATTAAAGTCAGAACAGTTCAAATTATTTGCTAAAAGTTTTTCAGTATCTTCAATATAATCCATCATTATAAATTTATCACAAATATACCAATTAATGCAATATTTATATGTTTTAGAGACATGTTTTTTTACTTTTATATCCACTTTAAACCAAATCCTAACCATTTGAAATTTCAACAAGCATATTTAAATAACGAATTTTGCAACATAATTTTTAATGGTTTACTTAAATGAAAAAATTTTTGATTTCTTCTGCTATTTTAGGATATTGCCTTGCAACATATCCAAACGGAGGCAATAACCAGATAATCAGTATCAATGAGTTATTCGAATTAGCAGAAACAAACAGCAAAGCTCTGAAACTGTCGGGTTTAGTTTCACAAGAGAAAAAAGAGGAGATAAACGTTGCGAAGAATGCTTTGCTGCCAACATTAGACATCTCTTTATCAGCAGGTTATCTAAGCGACATTCGCATTTCAGACCGCAATTTTGGCAATGGATTCACAGTACAGATGAAAAACTTCGGAGACTATGCCAACTTCACAAACAAGTTCGTGGCAGAAGCGTCGCAAATAATATATGCCGGGGGAGCGATAAAAAGCAGCATCAAAAATGCAGAACTCAATTATCAAGCGTCTCAATTTGAAAAAGAACAAACAAGACAAAACATAAGATTTATGCTTCTGAGCTACTATCTTGAGCTGTACAGACTTTCAAACCAGGAACTCGTATATCTGCACAACATAGAACAGACTCATAAACTTGTTGCAGACATACGGAACAAGCACAACGAGGGAATTGCTCTGAAAAACGACATCACACGACATGAGCTTCAACTCCAGTCGCTTCTGTTGAAACTGACCCTCACAAGAAACTGCAAAAGCGTCACAAACAACAAGTTATGCACGTTGTTAAATCTTGACAAAAGCACAACAATAGAAATAGACAAAAACATTCTGAACGACCTTCCTGTCTATGCAGAAGAAGAGACTTGGCAGGCGGCAGCTCTAGATTCATCACCCAAAATAAAGACTTTCGAAACATACACTCAACAAGCTCTTAACGCAGAGAAAATAGTTAACGCAGAAAGGCTTCCGAAGATTTTCATTTTCGCCTCTGATGTTTTTGAAGGCCCCTTCACTATAGACATGGACGTAAAAGATAACAACATGAATATCTGGACAGTAGGCATAGGCTTAAAATACAACCTAGCCTCACTGTACACCACGAACAAGTCTGTCAGACAATCCAAAATAGCCTATCAAGCTGCCGTCGAAGCAGAAAATATGATCAAGGACGATATTCAGACCGAGATCAACTCAGCCTTCGTCATGCTTAACGAAGCGTTCACCATACTCAAGACGAGAGAAACAAGTCTGGAGCTTGCCACGCAAAACTACGAGGTAATCAACAACCGTTATCTAAACGACCTTGCTCTGATTACAGACATGCTCGACGCTTCCAATTCAAAGTTAGAGTCCGAACTCCAGATGGCTGACGCTAAAATCAACATTCTCTTCAGTTTCTTCAACCTGAAAAGATGTTCCGGACAACTATAGGTAAGTTATATAATCACAACGCTTTTTACAAAACAAATTTTATCAATATACAATCATGAATATAAAACAGAAAAAAACAGTTTACAACATTATCGTGTGCACTCTTCTTATCTTATCGCTAGGTTGGGTTGTTTCCCGCTTTGTGCATTTTGGCAATGTGGAATTTACAGACAACGCGCAGGCCAAGCAGCTTATAGTGCCGGTCAATTCGCGTGTGCAAGGATTCATCAAAGAGATTCGCTTTGAAGAATATCAGGAGGTGAAAAAAGGCGACACACTTGCCATTATAGAAGGCACCGAGTTCCGTTTTCGCTTAGCGCAAGCAGAAGCAGACTTCGAACGCGCCACTTCAGGGAAAAACGCCATGCACAAAACAATCAACATGACAGAGAGCAACATTTCTGTTTCGGACGCAGCTATCGAAGAGTCCCGCATACGCATGGACAACGCAGAACGCGAATTCAACCGCTACAAGAACCTGCATGCTCAAGACGCTGTGACAAAGCAGCAATTTGACGCTGTGCAGACTAACTACGAAGCGATGAAGGCACGGTACGAACAACTTATTCGACAGAAACAGTCAACAGCCATTGTCAAGCAAGAACAGACACAACGCTTAGGGCAAAGCCTTGCCGGCATCAAACTGGCAGAAGCCGCTTTAGACCTTGCCAGGCTCAACCTCTCTTACACTGTAATAACAGCGCCTTGCAACGGATTTACAGGACGAAAGAATGTCCAGCAAGGACAACTGATTCAGCCCGGACAAACCATAGTAGATGTGGTTGACAACGACGAGAAATGGATTATCGCCAATTACAAAGAGACACAAACAGCCAACATAAAAGCAGGGCAAGACGTTGAGATTGAAGTAGATGCAATTCCTGACGTGACATTCAAAGGCAATGTGAAATCCATATCGCACGCAACGGGAGCAAGTTTCTCTCTTATTCCGCAAGACAACTCGTCGGGAAATTTTGTGAAAGTAGAGCAAAGAATACCCGTCCGCATTGAATTTTCGGAAGACAACAAAGCTGAAGATTTGGCCCGCATCGGAGCCGGCATGAACGTTGAATGCATTGTAAAGTATTAACATGAGTGAACATCATCCATTCGGTCCATTCTCCATTCCGGAGATTCGTGATTTTGTGCCAGTAAAGCTAAAGCCATTTGTAATAATTCTGTTTTTAGTTATAATACAATTTTCTGGCGGCGTTTACGTTGCGTCTGCCAGCGAAATGGTTGGCACTACAGCCCTCATGAACGAGGACATACAGATGGCAGGACTGTCTTCGCTCGTAGGAATGGCGCTAAACTTTGTCTATATGTTCAGACTAAAATGCGCCATACCGCCCAAAAGCATGTTTTTCCTCTGCGGATTTGTAATAATCATTGCAAACATCATCTGCATGTACACAACCTGCGTGCCACTGCTCGTTGGGACTTGCTTTGTCGCCGGCTTTTTCAGAATGCAGGCCACGTTTCAATGCAACTCAACTATTCAACTTTGGCTTACGCCCAAGCGAGATCTGTCCGTGTTCTTTTGCTGGGTCTATTTGATTGTGAACGGAAGCATAAATCTCTCCGGCCTGCAAGCTGTTTACCTTTCTTCGTTCGCAGAATGGGAAATGATGCAGTGGAGCATTATAGGAATGATACTTTTCATGCTGCTTCTTGTGCAGACGCTCATGCGGAACCACTCCTCTATGCCCCGAATACCATTCTTAGGCATAGACTACATCGGAATGCTCATGTGGGGAAGCTCCGCATTATGCGCTTTGTTCATCTGCATTTACGGAGAACATTATGACTGGTGGACATCAGAATACATTTGGGCGGCAACAATTGCGTGCGTCGTATTAGTCGCGCTATCTTGCTGGCGAGCATCGTTCATCCGCCATCCTTACATTTTTTTAGACACGTTCAAACACCCCATTATCTGGCTATGCCCTGTCACATATATTGTGGCTGACATACTTTTGGCTCCAGAGCATGTGTTTGAGCACGCGCTAATGGAAGGCATTTTAGGATACGACGCTCTGCATCTGGCTTCTCTTAACTGGATTTCAATATTAGGCGTTGCGACAGGGGTGCTTTTCACTTGGCAAACCTTCGCTGTGCGAAAATGGCGTTACAGAACTATGCTGCTAATTTCATTCTGCTGCATAGGAACGTATCTTTTCTATTTTTACTTTAAGATAGACTACAATTTGCCCAAAGAGGCTCTTATGTTTCCTATCTTCGCACGAAACTTCGGCTATGTGACTTTGGCCATCACAGTTCTGACAGCAAACACAAGGATGCCATTCCCTTTCCACTTTTTCCAAGGCGTGACAATCCAGAACGTTTTCAGTGCGGCACTGGGCAGCGCGATAGGATGCGCCATTATCGGACGAGCGCTAAAAGTCACGATGGCAAAAAACGCCATGCTCATAAGTTCCGGCATTGACAACGTGAACGGAAACGTTCAACACATCCCTCTGGGCGAAATCTACGGAATTGTGCAGCAGCAAGCTCTAATGGTTTCAATGAAAGAGATTTACGGATGGCTTGGGCTGGCATGCATCGCAGTAATATTTGTGCTGCTCTTGCGTAAAGAGCACCTCTCAAAGCCAATCAGGGTTACGCACCCAAAATTCAAGACCATAAGAAAAATGATAAAGCACGAACTTAGAGTATCTAAAGAGAATGCCTCCTTCTGATTTCAGATTCAAATCGGAAGACGTTAAAAAAAACGCAAGCTGAACAGCCTGCGGTTTTTGTTTTTTTAGGAGTTGCTTAAAAATTATACGCAAAGCCAACAGAAATCACGTCCATAAACTGAATTTTAGGACCTTCTTGCTTTTCAACACCATTCTCGTCAACCACTATATTTTTCACAGCATCGTCATACTTCACGTGAGTACGCACAGACGCATTCAAATACTTGGTAACCTTCATTGCAAGCAGAAGCTCCCAGTTAACCACCACGTTTCCGAAAGTTTCGTAAGCGCTAAAAAGTTCCAGTTTGCTGTTCAGATGCACGTTCTTCACTATATCAAAATCGTTAACCACCCTCATGTACGCACCGGCTTCCACCTTACATTTTTCACCTGCATCCACACCATACTTTTCAGACAATGTAGTATCTCTGACAAAAATAAAACGACCAGTAACCGGAGACAAATACAAAGACATATATTTACTAGGAATATAATCCATACCGAGAGACGCAATCAAATACCCCGGAGCCAAGAACTTAGAGTTCATTGTTCTTGTTGTATCGCCGTCACCATAGTCATACCCTTTGTCCATTTGCGTTTTGAAATCAGCCAGCACCGTATAATACCAACTTTTAGAAGCCTGATATCCGAATTTGGAAGAGAGAGCCAGCTTATCAGAGCTCTTTCGAGTTGTGAATCTTGAATAAGCCGCAGAATAGAGCGTTCCATATTCAGCAGACAGATTATTGTCCCATCTCACCTTTCCCTTCTTATAATTTGCGTTCAAATTAACGAAAGCCTGCAAAGATATAGAATTTTGACCGCCTTCCGCCCAATTTTTGAAAGCTGTCTGAGAAAAATTCAGACCCGTAACACCAGGGAACTTCCACACTACAGAATCTTCAGACGCTGCAGGAATTTCTGAGTTGGAAACATTTTTAGCCACATCAACCACAACCGTTTTTATTTCGTCCTGAGCCGAAACAGAAAACAGACTTGTCAGAAAACACAATAGGAATAAACTCTTTTTCATTCACCTTAAAATTTAAACTATTTCACAAAAAAAACGTTCCGACCGCATCATCCATCGGAACCGCCGCAAAGGTACTACAAATTAGGCGAATATCAAAAAAAGCAAAAGGCGAATGAAGCCACAAAGCCCCATTCGCCTCAAAATTATGAAAACATTTAAAAGAATTATTTAATCAGATTCTTGCCAGTCATTTCCGCAGGCTGAGCAATACCCATCAAAGCGCAGATAGAAGGAGCCACGTCCGCCAAAATTCCGCCTTCAACCTTCACATCCTTTCTGTCGCTTATATACACAAAAGGAACAGGGTTCAAAGAGTGAGCAGTGTTAGGGGTGCCGTCCGCGTTAATTGCATTATCCGCATTTCCATGGTCTGCGATGATAATCACATCATAACCGTTAGCCTTTGCAGATTCAACAACCTTTTCAACGCAATTGTCAATTGTAACAACAGCCTTTTCTATAGCCTCGTAAATACCTGTATGTCCGACCATATCACCGTTAGCAAAGTTCAGAGCGACAAAGTCGTACTTTTTCTTATCCAATTCAGCAGTAAGCGCTGCGGTAACCTCAGGAGCGCTCATTTCAGGCTGCAAGTCGTAAGTAGCCACCTTTGGCGACGGAATCAAAATACGGTCCTCATTTTCAAACTCGCTTTCGCGTCCGCCAGAGAAGAAGAATGTCACGTGAGCAAACTTTTCTGTTTCTGCGATACGCAACTGCTTTTTACCAGCTTTTGCGACCACTTCGCCAAGAGTGTTCATCACGTTTTCTTTGTTGAACAAGATATGCACGCCAGTGAAAGTAGAGTCATACGGAGTCATGCAATAGTACTGCAAATTAGGAATTGTAGTCATACCGTTTTCAGGCATATCCTGCTGAGTAAGCACAATAGTAAGCTCCTTAGCGCGGTCGTTGCGGTAGTTGAAGAATATAACAACGTCGCCTTCCTGAATAGTGCCGACAGGCTTGCCATTTTCATCAACATGAACAATAGGCTTAACAAATTCGTCTGTAACATCCGCTGCATAAGAATCAGCCATAGCCTTCACCATATCAGTGCAAGGAGTACCGACACCCTTCACCATCAAGTCGTAAGCCTCTTTCACACGCTCCCATCTCTTGTCACGGTCCATAGCGTAGAAACGGCCTATGATAGACGCAATCTTGCCAGTGTTTTTAGCAAGCTGAGCCTCAAGCTGCTCAATGAATCCCTTTCCGCTCTTAGGGTCAGTGTCACGGCCGTCCATAAAGCAGTGAACAAAAGTCTTGTCCAGACCATAAACTTTAGAAATTTCTATCAACTTGAAAAGGTGGTCAAGAGAAGAGTGAACACCACCGTTAGACACAAGTCCCATGAAGTGAATCTGTTTTCCGTTTTCCTTCGCATAAGAAAAAGCGCCCTTAACTTCAGGATTGTCCAAAATAGAATTGTCGCGGCAAGCGATGTTAATCTTCACCAAATCCTGGTAAACAACACGTCCTGCGCCAATATTCAAGTGCCCCACTTCCGAATTGCCCATCTGCCCGTCAGGCAAACCGACAAACTCGCCAGAAGCCTGAAGCTGAGAGTAAGGATAGTTTTTCAGCAACGAATCCCAGTAAGGAGTTGCAGTAGAAGAGATAACGTCCGACTTAGACTTGTTTCCGAATCCCCAGCCATCGAGGATCATCAATAATACTTTTCTGTCCATTATATATAAATTTAATTACAATCACGTATCACGATGCAAAGATAATTATTTTTAGAAAAAAAAGAAACTGCAAAGCTTCTAAAGATAAGGGAGAAAAAAAACACTCAACAACGCCATTCGTCCATCTTAAACGTGCCCAAATATGAAAAAAAGCCCTTTTCATCGAAAAAAAACGTTATTTTCTCTTAATAATTAGTTTTATTCAAAAAACTTATATACATTTGTAGTGTTAACCTTAAGCAGAAGGAAATCCTTCGGTTTGTGGTAATCTAAACATTCTATTAATTAAATTTTACTAAAATTATGACAAACAGAATCCAAAGAGAACAGCTTGCAGATGTCAAGTTGCCTCTATCAAGATCAGACTTTTGGCTTTTGGCCAATACTTTCGGTTTTCAGAACTCTTCTGAAATGCAGGAACCTCTTCGTAGCGAATACCTCAAGATGTATTACGAAATGAGGGGATGCATGGACAACCACAACAGCGGTTCAAAGATGTAGCCATCAGGCATGTGAATCTGTCTAAATTACGATTTCGTGATTTTGACCTGACAATGTTCTCATAGGAAAAATTACTGTTTGCTGCTTATCGTAATTTAGACACATTCAAAAAAAGCGTTCAGTGTCCGCATGGATTCTGGACGCTTTTTATTCTTTGCAGCATCATCAAGTTGAATTAAGCAAAAAAAGATAGTATGACTACAATAAAGAAAATCAGGCTTTTAATTATATTCTACATGGTGGCGTTAGTAGCGGCAGGCGTAACGGCCTTTCCCGTAGAGAGCGAGCTGAACCTTTTATGCTCACTCCTCTCCATCAACCCTGAGACCCTTGCCGAACTGCAAGGCTCTTTCATCGAACCTGTCTTATCATGGCTGTACGGTGTGAAAGAAGGCATAACCGAAACGAACGACAAATATCCGTACTTAGCTTACGGCTTCGACTGGCTGGCTTACGCACACCTGATGATAGCCGCGTTGTTTGTAGGCCCGTACATAGACCCGATTAAGAACAAATGGGTGATTTACTGGGGAATATTCGCCTGCATCTCTATCTTTCCGCTCGCCTTCATCTGCGGACCTATACGTTCCATTCCGTTTTACTGGACATTGGTGGACTGCTCATTCGGACTTTTCGGAATTCTGCCCCTGATCTGGTGCGTTAGATTAATCAAACAGCTCGAAAAAGAAACTGTTCAAAACCAACTGTAAAGCCATGAATTTACAACATTATTATACGCTCCAATCATCGCAGTGCCTTCTCATTATCTAATTCGTCATGTCACACGATTTGCCATAGACGGCGGACATTATGTATAAGAAAGACGGATTTGGTGAGAAGCTACTATAAAAGCCAAGCGATTAAAGAAAACGTCGCAAAGCAGCAAAATCAAAGAACGTGCAAATTTGGCTGCACGATTTGTTTTTTTTGTGAAAACAGTTTCTTAAATTTGCACGATTAAACATTATCAAAAAAATATGTCAAGAAAAAGAAAGCAGTTACCACTGATAGAGAACATAGAAATCATCGACATAGCCAACGAAGGCAAAGCCATTGCAAAGCATAACGAAATGGTTGTCTTCACGCAGTATGTTGTTCCTGGCGACGTGGTTGACATTCAGATCACACGCAAAAAGAACAGTTACATGGAAGGCAAGGTTGTCAAGATACACAAACTTTCCGAAAAGAGAGAAGAGCCGTTTTGCGAACACTACGGAATCTGCGGAGGGTGCAAATGGCAGATACTTCCATACGAAGAGCAGATCAGGCACAAACAGCGTCAGGTATTCAACAACCTTACAAGAATCGGCAAGGTTGAGCTGCCTGAAATGCTCCCTATCTTAGGTTCTAAAAAGACTAAATATTACAGAAACAAACTCGAATTCACCTTCTCTAACAAAAAGTGGCTCACAACAGAGCAAGTGCAGGCAGGTGTTCAGTTTGACAACATGAACGCGCTCGGGTTTCACATACCGGGCATGTTCGACAAGGTGCTTGATATAAATCTGTGCCATCTGCAAGAAAACGTGTCGAACGAAATCCGTCTTTTCATAAAAGACTACGCTAACAAGAACGGCCTTGAGTTTTTTGACATCCGCAATAAAGAGGGCTTTCTAAGAAACATCATAATACGCACAGCCAGCACCGGAGAAATAATGCTGACTGTTGTGTTTTATAAAGAGGACAAAGAACGCAGAGAAGCGCTTCTTTCGGCTATTGCAGAAAAGTTCCCTCAAATCACCTCTCTTATATATGTCATAAACGAAAAGTGCAACGACACGATTACTGACCAGGAGACTTTGGTGTTCAAGGGTCGCGACCACATATTTGAGGAGATGGAAGGGCTCAAGTTCAAAATAGGCCCGAAGTCGTTCTATCAGACAAACAGCGAACAGGCTTACGAACTATACTCCATCACCAGAGATTTTGCGGGACTTACAGGCAACGAGCTTGTTTATGACTTGTACACAGGAACGGGAACAATAGCCTGCTTCGTGGCAAAAAAAGCAAAACAGGTGATAGGTATCGAATACGTGCCGGAAGCGATTGAAGATGCAAAAGTCAACGCTAAAAACAACGGGCTTGACAATACGCTTTTCTATGCGGGAGACATGAAAAACATACTAACACAGGAATTCATAAACCAGCACGGAAAACCGGACGTAATAATAACAGACCCACCTCGCGACGGCATGCACACAGATGTAATCGACACGATTCTGTTCGCGGCGCCTCGTAAAATCGTTTACGTAAGCTGCAATCCGGCAACTCAGGCTCGCGACCTCAATCTATTAGATTCAAAATACAAAGTCACTGCTGTTCAGCCAGTTGACATGTTCCCGCACACCCACCACGTAGAAAATGTGGTGATGCTTGAACGCAGAGACTAAAACTTTTTTCATGCAGAAGGGCCAGGTCCCTTCTGCCTATGTTTTTGTTTAATATCGAACATGAGAGTTTACACGTACGTACTGATACTTATAGCGCTGATGGTTATTCTGCCAGACTTATACATATATCTGCGCTTTATAAAAAACCGAATGAAAAAATCCATCGCTATACTGCACTGGATTTTCTCTTTGTTCATTGCCTTGTCTGCAACAGGAGTGCTATTCAGAAGCGGTTCTGTTCAGTCTCCGCAAGACAATTTTCACATACTCCTGTATATAGTAACCGTTGCGTCTATCTACATATCAAAACTTGTCTTTTTGACTTTTGACCTCATATTCTACATCACAAAAAAACGATGGAGGAAAATACAATATGCAGGATACGCAACCGCTTTCGCCGCATTCCTGTGCTTCATTTACGCCGTATTCTTCGGAAGGTTCAATTTCGGTAGAGAAGAATACTCTGTTGAGATTGAGGGCTTGCCAAATAATTTCGACGGATTTAAAATCGTGCAGATTAGCGACCTTCACTTAGGCGGATTCTGCCTGAACAAAGAACGCCTGCTGCCTCTGTTCGACATGATACAGGAAGAGAACGCCGACCTTATTGTCGAAACCGGCGACATCATAACAAATTTCGCAACCGAAATGAACGGCTTTGAAAAACATTTCGAAAAAATAAAAACAAAAGACTCGATGCTCGCCATATTTGGCAACCATGATTACGGCGACTACTACAGATGGAGCTCCAAAGAAGAAAAACAGCTAAACATGGACAGCATCATTGCAAAACGCAAGAATCTGGGATTCAAACTATTACGCAATAGTTCCCATATAATAGAAAAGGATGGCGAGAGAATAGCAATAATCGGTGTGGAGAACTGGGGCAAACCGCCTTTCCCGCAACTTGCAGACATAGCAAAGGCAAAAGAAGGCACAGACAGCGTCGACACAAAAATACTGCTTGCTCACGACCCTGACTTTTTTAAGCACGAAGTGTGCCGACACAAAGACATACAACTGACGCTTAGCGGACATACTCATGCTTCTCAGATCGGAATTGAAATTGGCAATTTTAAAATATCCCCGGCCCAGCTCAGATTCAAATATTGGGACGGGCTGTACAAGACAGATAACCAAACAATTATCGTCAGCAGAGGGCTTGGCTGCGTAGGCATGCCGTCAAGATGGGGGATGTCTCCAAGTTACAACGTCATAACCCTGCGGAAAAAGAAGTAACAAAATTTCATCTGAAAAAAGAAAAACAATTTCAGGCTCTGACAAACTCTACGAATTAGGAAGTTCACAACGTTCTTAAACGTGAATAAACAACAATCGCCAATCGTAGAACTCACCTCAGTCTGTCAAAGTGTAAAAAATATTTAAGAGACAAGAGATTTACGACAATACAGATGATTATTTTCATCTTTTTGTTTATATTTGCTAACCAAAAAAGAAAATAACTTATTATGGCAGAAAATAGCGAAAAAGATAAGGCAAAGGAGGTTTCAAAACCATCAATAGAGAAACTCAAGGCTCTTCAGCTTGCGATGGACAAGATTGAGAAAGACCATGGGAAAGGAACCATCATGAAGATGGGAGACAACAAAATAGAAGACATACCAGTAATCTCATCTGGCTCCATAGGTCTAGACACGGCGCTCGGAGTCGGAGGTTTCCCAAGAGGCCGAGTGATAGAGATTTACGGTCCGGAGTCGTCAGGTAAAACGACACTTGCGATTCACGCTATCGCAGAAGCTCAGAAAGCCGGCGGCATTGCAGCCATCATTGACGCGGAACACGCTTTCGACCGTTTTTATGCAGAAAAGCTGGGCGTTGACATAGAAAACCTGCTTATATCGCAGCCAGACAGCGGCGAACAGGCTCTTGAAATTGCGGACCAACTGATTCGCTCGTCAGCTGTTGACATCGTAGTAATAGACTCCGTTGCTGCACTGACACCAAAAGCTGAAATCGAAGGTGAGATGGGAGACTCCAAAATGGGTCTGCAGGCAAGGCTGATGTCTCAAGCTTTGCGTAAGCTCACAGCAACAATAAACAAGACCAACACAACTTGCATATTCATCAACCAGCTTCGTGACAAAATCGGTGTCATGTTCGGAAATCCGGAAACTACAACAGGAGGTAACGCTCTGAAGTTTTACGCATCTCTGCGACTTGACATACGAAAGATAGGCCAGATAAAGGACGGCGAAGATGTGATAGGCAACCAGACTCGCGTGAAAATCGTAAAGAACAAAGTTGCGCCTCCGTTCAGGAAAGCGGAATTTGACATAATGTTTGGCGAAGGAATATCTAAAGTTGGCGAAATCATTGACCTTGGCGCCGAATTTGGAATCATTAAGAAAAGCGGCTCTTGGTATAGCTACGGAGAGACTAAAATTGCTCAGGGACGAGACGCGGCAAAAGAGTGCATGAGAGATAATCCGGAACTCGCCGCAGAGATAGAGGAAAAGATAAGAGTAGCGATAAAAGAGAAATCAAATCTTTAATAAAAACGTCAGGTTTATGGTGTTTGCCGTAAATCTGACTTTCTAATATTACGCAAATGACAGACAACAAAACTGAAATATTTGATGAAAACGCGGTGCTTGTTGGTTTAATCACAATGAGCCAGAACGAAAAGAAAGCCAAGGAGTATCTTGACGAACTGGCATTCCTTGCAGAAACAGCCGGAGCATACCCTCAGAAAAAGTTCCTTCAAAAGCTTGACTACCCAAACTCTAACACGTTTGTTGGGCCGGGCAAACTTGAAGAGATAAAAAATTACATAAAAGACAGAGAAGAAGACGAAGAAGAGAAAATCGGACTGGTTATTTTTGACGACGAGCTGTCTGCCAAACAGTTGCGCAATATAGAAAAGGAACTCGAAATAAAAGTTCTTGACAGAACAAACCTCATTCTTGACATTTTTGCAAAAAGAGCTCAAACGGCCCATGCAAAAACTCAAGTGGAGCTTGCTCAGTACAAGTATTTGCTGCCTCGCCTGACCCGCATGTGGACGCACCTCGAACGTCAGCGCGGAGGTATTGGGATGAGAGGGCCCGGAGAAACTCAGATTGAGACCGACCGCCGAATCATTCTAGACAAAATATCACTGCTCAAAAACGAGTTAAAGTCGATTGACAAGCAAAAAAGCACTCAACGCAAGAACAGGGGCAAAATGGTTCGTGTCGCATTGGTCGGATACACAAACGTAGGCAAATCAACAATAATGAATATGCTCAGCAAATCTGACGTATTTGCGGAAAACAAACTTTTTGCGACTCTTGACACAACTGTCCGGAAAGTGACAATAGAAAACCTTCCTTTCTTGCTGTCAGACACAGTCGGGTTCATCAGAAAATTGCCTCATGACCTTATCGAATCGTTCAAGTCAACACTTGACGAAGTGCGAGAGGCCGACCTTCTTGTTCATGTTGTGGACATCTCCCACCCTACTTTCGAAGACCAGATCGAAGTTGTAGAAAAAACTCTTCATGAAATAGACAATACAGAAAAGCCTACGATTCTTGTTTTTAACAAAACAGACGCTTTCTCTTACATTCCAAAAGACGAAGACGACCTCACTCCTAAACTAAAGGAGAACTATAGTCTTGACGAACTTAAAAAAACTTGGATTGCAAAGATGAGCGAGAATTGCATTTTCATATCTGCAAAAGAACGCAGCAACCTCGAGGAGTTCAAGTCTTTGCTGTATAACAAGGTAAAGGAGATTCATGTGACACGATTCCCTTACAACGATTTTCTTTATCAAAAGTATGACGATATAACTGAGTAACAAGCAAACATAACACAATGAACAAATATAGACAGATAAACAGCAACGAAATAAGTGCTCTTGAAAAGCAGCACTGTTCGTGCTCTGACTGGAGCAAGGTATTTGTCTCAGAAAACTTCTCCACTGAGCATATTCAATACTGCACATTCTCTGGCGACATCAAGCTGGGTGCTTTTAACAAAGAATACACCTTAGATGGCAACATTAAAAGGCACTCCGGCATATACAAGGCCGTCATCCATAACTGTCAAATTGGAGACGACACATACATATACAAAACAAACAACTATATAGCTAACTACGAGATTGGCGGCGGCTGCTACATAGAGAACATTGACATTCTGGCAGTTACAGAAAAAAGCCAGTTTGGCAACTGCACTCCGGTCTCCGCTCTGAACGAAGGTGGCGGACGCGAAGTCCCGGCTTGCGACCTGCTTACAGCACATTCAGCTTATATGATGGCTCTGTACAGACACAGGCCGCAACTAACTAAAAAGCTGAACAGCTTGTTTGAACAGTACGCGCAGGGCATCGCTTCTGAATTTGGCCATATCGGCAACAACGTAATCATCAGAAACTGCCACATAATAAAAAATGTAAAGATTGGCGATAACGCTACGCTTGAAGGGTGCTCTGAACTTATTAACGGCAGCATCAACAGCAACACCTTCGCCCCAGTCTATATCGGCATCAATGTGATTGCGCATAATTTTGTTGTCTCTTCAGGCAGCGAAATAACAGAAGCTGCAATAATAGACAGATGCTTTGTTGGACAAGGATGTCAAATCGGGAAACAGTACTCCGCAGCCGACTCGCTGTTTTTCTGCAATTGTCAAGGATTTCACGGCGAAGCCGCATCTATCTTTGCCGGACCGTTCACCGTGACACATCACAAATCAAGTCTTCTGATTGCAGGAATGTTCTCTTTCCTAAATGCAGGAAGCGGCTCGAACCAAAGCAATCATATGTACAAATTAGGGCCAATACACCAAGGTATTGTGGAAAGAGGCTCAAAAACAACAAGCGACTCCTACATTCTGTGGCCTGCTAAAATAGGAGCGTTCACTCTTGTCATGGGACGACACACGGAACACTCTGACACGTCGGACCTGCCGTTCTCGTATCTGATAGAACAAGACAACGAAACCATACTTGTTCCCGGCGCAAACCTTAAAAGTGTCGGAACCATACGTGACGCTCAAAAATGGCCTAAGCGAGACAGACGCAAAGACCCTAACAAACTTGACCAGATAAACTTTAACCTGCTCAGCCCATACACAATTCAAAAGATGATGGCTGGCCAGGAAATCTTGCAAACGCTAAAACAAGTCTCTGGAGAAACTTGCGAAACATACTATTATCAAAACAACAGAATTAAAAATTCATCACTTCGCAAAGGCATTGATATTTACGAAATGGGCATATCAAAATTCCTTGGCAACTCCATTATAAACAGACTTGAAAACGACGATTTCAAAAACATTGACGATATTCGCAAGAGGTTAATGCCAGATACTGAAGAGGGGCTGGGCGACTGGCTGGACATTTCCGGTCTAATTGCTCCGCGCACTTCAATAGACAACATCATAAGAGATATCGAGTCTGAAAAGATATCCTCTTTGGAAGAGCTGAATGACAGATTTGCCGAAATCCACAAAAACTATTACACTCTTGAATGGACTTGGGCGATAGACAAAATTCAAAAACGCTTAGGCAAATCTATCGAAGAGATTACTATCGACGACATCATCTCCATAGTCGAAAATTGGAAAACTTCTGTTATAACACTTGACAAGATATTATACGAAGATGCGAAAAAGGAGTTTACTCTGAAAGTCAAGACAAGTTTCGGTGTTGACGGAAGCGAAAAAGAGAAACAGAAAGACTTTGAATATGTGCGCGGAGACTTCGACCAAAACCAATTTGTAATAGAGGTTCAGAAGCATATTGAAAAGAAATCTGAACTGGGCAATAAAATAATAGCAAAGCTGAAACAAGCTCAGTAATCAAAAAAGGAAAGGCTGTCTAACATAAAGTTGGACAGCCTTTTTATCTTAAGGCAAGCTCTATAAATTCATCATTTATAGAGCAAGAAAGAGCCTTGCCGAAGAAGTTCCATATAAATCACGTTTTGAATCTTTCTCTATTTCAAAATCTTGCAAGAACGTTTGCCAAAGTTCACAACCCAAACACCATTAGGCAATTTAATATCCAGCACATTCCTGCCTTGCGACAAAGAGACACTACCATTAAAGACGACCTTGCCAAGCTCATCACAAACAGACAAAGACAACATCTGGTTACAAGACGAATAGAACACCATCCTATCATCTTCCACACAAACCCTTTCCTGAACGGTTTTTCCATTATTCAGACAAGACGTCTCCTTCTTCACATCAAACGGCTCACTTTCAGAAACCGAAGTGCCGTCTGCCAAAAGAATCTCAAGAGCGACACGACCGCTCACTTCATCGCCAATCAACCAATCATAGTTCTCCTGATCTGCGTACAAATCCGTAATTTTTCCGCCAGCACCCTTTACTGTAAAATAGTTAATATTGATAGAGCCTGCCGTTTTCACGAACAATCTCACACGATTAGTGTTAACCGGCTCAAAATCGACCTGAAAATCAGAACCAATAGAAACGCCCTCATGGACAGTAACCCATTCATCATTTATAAAACACTGCAATTCAAAAGAGTCAATGACCCCATATTCTGTAGTTTCCTCATCGATAAAGACACCAGACACAGCCGCAAAAGTGTCCAATTTAAGTTCAACCCACTCATTTTCTGACGATTGAGCCGCCCATCTGGAAGTGTTATTCACATCCAGCAAATTATCCACATACCAACCAAAAGTGCCGTCCTCATTCTCCCACTCAGAAGAAGCCTCAGCTCCGACAACCTTCAAAACCGCCTTCCAATAAAGACTTGCCTTCATAGGGAAGGTATCCGACAAAATCCAGTTCAAAGCCTTAGTCTCGCCAGAAAGGCACACATCATCAAGCAAAGGCGCCTCCCATTTAACATCAGGAATAACCATAGCAGGATGCAAAGCCACCGTTGTGATACTCATAGCCGGCAAAGAAAACACATCCCCCACCTCATATTTGCCCACAACCTTGCTCCAGACATTTTTGTCCGCAGCAGTCTGAATAACATTTCCGGAAAACTCCTCAAAACCAGACAAAGCACAATTATGAGCGACCTTGCCCTTATTAACCAGAATAACAGAGAGAGAGTCTCCAGCCTTATTTCTAAAAGCAACAGAAACAACATCTGCGTTAGAAGAAGCAGACTTCATGAAAAGCCATCCCGGTCTGACAAACTTAGAATAATGCCTCAAAGCATGATACTCACTCTGAACAATGAAGCCATCTTTGGTAGTCCATGTAGAATCAGCCCAAGGCTCTTCCACATTCACGCAGCCGCCGCCCGTATTCCCCCAAAGCAAGTTCCAGTGTATATAAGACGCTATCCCGTTGTAATTAAATCCGTTAGCCATAATCCAAGCCATATAGACTTCGTCATACTTTTCACGTTCACGCAGAGCGCTATTTTCAGTCATAATCTGCGGCTTGTCAGCAAAATCCACAGCCATCCCCTTGAACGCATCTATATAATCATCAGGATGCGCGTACCTCAGTTCATTCTCATGGTCATTCTTTCCGCTATGATAATAATGAAAGCTATAGGCGTCAAGCAGCTTTTTATCCAGTTTCTCCACATACTTCTGAGCCTGATTCCAACCAATGCCGAGCACTTCCGGACCGACAATCTTAGGTTCATGCTCCATGCCGTCAATAGCCGAAGCCACAGCCTTGAGCGCCTCTCCATAAGAAGCCACATCATAACTCTCATCCGGATTTAGAACCATAGCCGCATAATCAGGAGCGTCCATATCCGGCTCGTTCTGGATACTTATATAGTCCGGATAGACACCATGCGAATGATAAAGCTCCAACGACTCACGCCACCATTTGCCGAACTTATCATACACAAACCGTCCGTATTCCTTCTTAAGCGAGGCAGTCACCCCGCCGTTAGTACCTTCCAGCTTTCCGTTCGCCTTCAGCTCCACGGGAGCAGTCCATGAAGACATCTCCATAAAGAACTCAGAACCAAGACGCTTTTTAGCCGCCGCGTATATATCCGCGACATCACTCACGCTCACAGACGTGTCCTGAGCCCAGTTGCCCATACGCAACGCAGACAAGCCAAGTCCGGTGAAAACAGTATCATAAATAGCCTCCTTATTCTTATGAGCTGCGAACCAGTTATTATAGTACACTATACCACCTCCAAAACCAAGCACTTCCTGTTTCGTCTGTGACAAAGAAACAGAAACATTCACATTCTGCCCAACCGCAGGCAACACCCCCGCGCAGCAAAACGCCAATAACATAACATTAATGAAAATGTGCTTCATAACATAAAATTTTAAAAGTTCAATAGGCACAGATAACATTCAAATTTCAACTAAACAAAAACATCCCAAGAAACGTCTGCGCAACAACACCTACATGCGCAAACAAATGCCGCACATGAAATTTAAACCATTATCCTTAAAACAAGCTCCGCCGTGCCAAACCTCCCCAAAAAAACAGCACCATTCAGCAGAGCGCAAAACCAACCTTATCAATCCAAAGACAGCAGCCCTTCCGGAATCTGCATCTTCATTGTATGCTTTTCATCATCAATCTCCAAAACAAACTCGTCGCTAGCCGGAATCATATATTCATTTCCCCCATCAGCCTTCACTAAAAACAATACATTTTCCGTCGAGTCATCAACACCGACAATCACCCCAACAACCTTATCATTCTCGTCAAACACCTTATAATCAATATAGAAATCAATGCCGCAAGCCACATCAGCACCGTCAGGCACCAAAGAGCGCGACATAAAGACATCAGCTTTAGAAAGCACTTTCGCCTCCTCGTCAGTATCAATACCCTCAAACTTAATCAAAGCCGTATCATCATTCTTAAACCTGTAACTTTCTATAAAAAAAGGCACCAATATGCCGTCAACCTCGCACACAAGATACGGACACTCAACCTCGTCGAAAACACTTGACGTAAAGGAAAAGGACAACTCGCCCTGCAATCCGTGCGGCTTGTTTATCTTTCCTATCTGAAACACCTCGTCATTCGTTATCATAAGTCAACTACTATAAAACGCATTTAACTGCGTAAATTAAGTAATTAATTTTGAGTTAAGCAAAAAAAAACGGAGATTTTTTTATCATTTTCAAGAAAAACACTACCGCAAAGCCCATTGAAAAAGTTTAACACTAAATAATGCGACAATAAGGGCTACCTCTTAAAAGAAATTTACTAAATTTGTGCTTTATTTAATCGAACATTTATCATATTATTCGTATGAAAAAGATATTTCTTACAGCTCTATTTGCCGGACTTCTGTGCTGTCTGTCCGCTCAGAACAGAATCATTCCGCTGGACACGACACTGCGTTACGGGCAGTTGGACAACGGGCTGACATATTACGTGAAATCAAACAAGACAGTTGAAAGCAGGGCCGATTTTTACATAGTGCAGGACGTGGGCGCCATACTCGAAGAGGACAACCAAGACGGACTTGCGCACTTTCTTGAGCACATGGCATTCAACGGAACTAAAAACTTTCCTGACAAGCAGATAATCAGCTATCTGGAAACAGTCGGCGTCAAATTCGGAGCAAACATCAACGCGTACACATCGCTGGACGAGACTGTTTATAACCTCAAATCCGTTCCCACATACAGAGAAGGTATCGTTGACACGGCCCTGCTCGTGCTTCACGACTGGTCCGGATTCCTCACGCTCGGAAGCGAAGAAATCGACAAAGAGCGCGGCGTGATACGAGAAGAGTGGAGAACCAGAAACAGCGCAGACAGACGTTTGTGGGGCGAATCGCTACCTCTGCTCTACCCTAACTCGCAGTACGCCAAGCGAGACATAATAGGAGACACTGCCGTAATAAACAACTTCAGATATGATGCGCTGAGGGACTTTTACCACAAATGGTACAGACCAGACCTGCAAGCGATTATAATTGTGGGAGATATAGACGCGGACAAGACTGTGGAGAAGGTAAAGAAATTGTTCGCAGACATACCGAAGAGAGCAAATCCAGCTAAAAGAAATTACTTCACCATAGAAGACAACGAGGAGCCTATCGTAGTCATATTGTCTGACAGCGAATGCAGAATGACGCGCATACGCATAGACTACCGTCACAATCCAATGGACGACAGACTGAAAGCCAGCGAATTAGGCTACATATCCATGATAGGGGTCTCTCTGATTGAAAACATGCTGTCAGACAGATTCGCAGAAATTGTGCAGCAACAGAACTCGCCGTTTGCAAACGCAGGAGCTTACGACCATGAGATGGTAAAGACCAAAGACGCCTTCACTTTTGCCGCAATTCCGTCAGAAAACAAGGAAAAGGAAGCCTTTGTCAGATTGCTGACTGAGGCAAAACGCGTGAAAGATTTCGGCTTTACCCAGACAGAGCTTGATCGCGCGAAAACAGATATGCTCAGTTCTTACGAAAAAGCTTTCAACGAAAGAGAGAACCAGAAAAACAACTCTTACGTAAACGAATACGTACGCAACTTCCTTGACTTCGAGCCAATTCCGGGTATAATCTGGGAGTTCAACTTTATACAGAAAATATTGCCAGCCATAACCCTTGAAGACATAAACCGCAAGGCGGAGTCGTTAATCACGGACAAAAACATAGACATAGTGATAACAGGGCCGAAAGAGCCGCTTACCAAAACTGACGTTCTGTCTATTTTAGATTCTATAAAAAACGTGAAGATAGAGCCTTATGTGGACAACACCATAAACGAGCCGCTTGTATCAAACCTGCCAAAGAAGGGAAAAGTAAAGAAATCTGATGAGAACAAAAAATTCGGATTTGCTGAATGGGAACTGTCAAACGGCGTAAAAATAGCGTATAAAAAGACAGATTTCAAGGCGGACGAAATTCTGATGTTCGCATTTGCAGAAGGCGGATTTGCGGCTGTCGAAAACATAGAAGACCTGCCGTCGGCATATTTAAGCGCAGACGTTGTGGAGAACAGCGGGCTTGGCAAGTTTGACGCGGTTCAGCTCTCTAAATCGCTAGCAGGAAAGGTTGTCGGAGTAAGTCCGTCCATCGGCAATAACGAAGAGGCTCTTTCCGGAAGCTCTTCTGTAAAAGATTTAGAAACACTGTTCCAGCTCGTGCATCTGCATTTCACTAATTTGAGAAGAGACGACAATGCGTACAAGTCAATCATCAACCAATACCAGACAGTATTGGCAAATGCGGCAGCCGACCCTAACAGAGCGTTCAGAGACAGCGTGAACGCGATGGTGAGCGGACACAATCCTCGCTCGTTCTCTTTTGACCTGAAACATCTGCAAAAAGTGCAGAAAGACAAGGTTTACGACTTCTTCGCCGAACGCTTCTCAAACGCGTCCGACTTCACGTTCTTTTTCGTAGGAAACATAGAGGAAAATGAGCTGAAACGGCTGTCCGAAATATATCTCGGATGTCTCAAAACAGACAAAAAACGCAACAAATGGGAAGACAGGAACGTGCGCATTCCGAACGGGAAAAACACATGCCTATTCTCAAAAAAACTGAAAGTTGAAAAGGCGTCAAACTTCGTAATGTACAGCGCTGATTGCGAATACAACATCAAAAACAGACTGAACATCAGCGTAATAAAAGACATTTTAAGACTGAGATATACCGAATCTTTGCGCGAAGAGGAAGGCGGAACGTACGGAGTTTCCACCAACGGAAGCCTGTCTAAACTGCCGGTCGGAAAAGCTTTACTGCAAATGTCGTTTGACACAGACCCGAAGCTTAGAGAAAAGCTCGTAGGACTGATACGGTCCGAAATAGACTCTATCATAAAGAACGGTCCGAAGGAGTCTGACTTGCAGAAAGTAAAAGAAAACATGTTGAAAAACTACAAGGAGAACCAGCGCGAAAACCATTGGTGGCTGAATCTGATGGTGTCGTTATACAGAGACGGCGAGACCATATTTGACGATTACGAAAAAAGCATAGAGTCCATAACTTCGGAAAGTGTCAGAACAACACTGAAAGAGATTATGGACGCAAGAAACGAAATTTCCGTAAGCATGATTCCTGCAAAATAGAATATGATGGAAGAGATTAAACAAAATTCAGCAAAAGCGTGGCTGTTAGCTGCGCGCCCTAAAACATTAGCTGCGGCAATAGTGCCAGTTCTGGTAGGCTGCGCCATGGCTTTTCACGACGGCAAATTTGCATGGCGGCAGGCCTTAGCATGTCTTCTGTTCGCCATTATGATGCAAATAGCCGCAAATCTGATAAACGACCTGTACGATTATCTGAAAGGCAGCGACGGCGAAGACCGCCTTGGGCCGCTACGAGCCACGTCTCAAGGCTGGATTTCGGAAAGCGCCATGAAAAAAGGCATCGCTATCGTGATAGCTGCAGGCTGTCTTTGCGGACTGTCTCTTCTTTTCTTCACAAACTGGAAGATTATCTTTGTCGGTATATTTTGCGTTCTGTTTGCGTACTTCTACACATCAGGGCCGTATCCGCTGTCTTACAACGGACTTGGCGACATTGCCGTGGTGCTGTTCTTCGGGCTTGTAGCAGTCGGATTCACATATTACGTTCAGACATTTGAATGGACTTGCGACCTGACATTCATATCAATAGCGACCGGACTGGTAGTCAACACATTGCTTGTCGTGAACAACTACAGAGACAGAGAAACTGACGCTCGCAGCGGAAAACGCACCGTGATAGTGAGATTCGGCGAAACATTTGGCAAATATCTGTACCTTTTTTCAGGGCTATCTGCCGCCTTTATATCAATCGCCGTTCTTATGCTTAGCAGCAACTATTACGCCGCCTTATTGTTGGCCTACGTCATTTTGCACATCTTTTCATGGAAAAAACTTTGCAAAATCAATAAAGGCAAAGAGCTGAACGTTCTAATTGGAGAATCTTCGCGGAACATGTTAATTTTTGCAGTTTTACTTTCTGTAGCGCTTTGTGTATGACGAAAAACATTTTGATTGAAGACGCAATTAAAATCTGTCAGGAGCGGAACATTCCGTTCTGCTGTTTCCGCATGCCTTTTTCTGACAAATTAGCCATGATTATTCAGAACAATGCAGAATGCGACAAATACACGTCTGTCAGTCACATAATAAACACACCTTGCAAAGGCTTCGTCGCGGCGCCATTCGACAAAGGTCCCGTTTTATTTCTCCGTGAAGACTTCAGGATAGAGACATCAGCGAACAAAGAGACTGCCGAATTTCTGCTTAAATCAAAATTTGAAGTCTCTGAAAAACAGTCAGAGCCAGGCACGTCCTGCATGACAAAAACAGAATATTTGCAACGAGTAGGAAAATTCATAGACAAGATAAAAAACGGGGAAGTTGACAAACTTGTCTTTGCAAGACCATTGGCGACAGACAGAGAAGACGCAGACTTGCTCGCAATATTCAAACAACTGTCTGACAAATATCCAGAGACCTTCGTGTATTGGCTGAATGTGCCAAGCGAATGCATCTGGATAGGAGCAACACCGGAGTGTTTCCTCAAACGAGAAAAAAACACAATCCGCACCGTTGCGCTTGCCGGCACAACACAAACAACAGACTCTATAAAATGGTCTGACAAAAACAAAAAAGAGCAGAATTTCGTAACTGATTTTCTGACAGACATATTCAACGAGGCAGGCTGCATCAGCTGGAATAAAAGTCAGCCGCACACTGTAAAAGCAGGAGCGTTGTCTCACATAAGGACAGACTTTTGCGCGACAGTCCATGCCAAATTCGACATCGTCCAGTTAATAGAAAAGATGCACCCCACTCCGGCTGTCTGCGGCATGCCAAAAGATATTGCGAAAGAAACAATAATAGAAGGAGAAGGCTTTGACCGTGAATATTACAGCGGAATAATCGGCACAACCGACGGCCCTGAAAGCCTTGACCTTTTCGTCAACCTTCGCTGCATGAAGGTGCAAAAGGACAAATTTGTGCTATTTGCCGGAGGCGGAATAACTGCCGAATCAACTGCAGAAGACGAATGGAACGAGACGGAGCTAAAGGCCCAGACTCTCTTGTCCGTCATTGAAAACATTAAACGAAACAAGCCAAAAACAACAGACAATGCAGAACACTGATAAAAAAGCCGTTTTGACGCTAACGCATGCACTTGGAGACATAGATGCAGTCATATCACCCGGTTCCAGAAACGCGCCCCTCTCAATAGCTTTTAACAGACGTGAAAGCGGGGCCAACTTTGTTGTTGTGGACGAACGAAGCGCAGCATATTTTGCTCTCGGTATCGCACAAAAAACACAAAAGCCAGTGGCTTTGATATGCACCTCCGGCACTTCAGTCCTCAATTACATGCCGGCCGTAGCCGAAGCTTATTATCAGCAAATCCCGCTTTTAGTAATAACTGCAGACAGACCCGAAGCGTGGATAGACCAAGAGGATAGCCAAACAATACGTCAGAGAGACGTAATGAGAAATATCGTCAAAGCATCGTTCCAGCTTCCGAAAGACGAGAGCGAAGAGAGTCTTTGGCATGCGAACCGAATTGCGAACAACGCCTTGTCTGTTGCTCAAAAAGGCCGGAAAGGCCCCGTGCATATAAATGTTCCGCTTGCAGAACCGCTGTACAAGCTTGCAGACGACAACGGCGAATACATACAAAGGGCAATCGCAGCACCTGCCGTAAAAGGCGATTGCCCGTCTGAAGTTTTATCCATATTTGAAAGAAGCAGAAAGGTCATGATTTTAGGCGGCTTTTCGCTACCATGCGATAAGTTGCAGCAGAATTTAGAAACCATTTGTCAACACAAGAACGGCATCATTGTGGTGGCCGAGCAGCTCTCTAACGTAAGGCCAGGCAGAAAAATAATAAACTGCGCAGAAAGACTGTTTTCGTCAATAACCGAAGACGAAGCGGAGCTGTTCAAACCAGAACTGCTGATCACTTTCGGCGGCTCTTTAGTTTCAAAATCTGCTAAACTGTTTTTCAGAAAGCACAAACCGGACTTTCACTTCAACGTGAATTTTACAGACGTGCTGGCTGACACTTTCGGCGCCTTGTCCCATCAAATTGAAATGTCCATGCAGGACTTTACAACTTCTGTCGTAAAACAAGTCAAGGCAAACTGCAACAGACGTGACAATAATAAGGAAGACCTATTTGCAGATTTATTCACGGATCGCAATCTCGCGCTTGAACGCAAGTTTGAAACCGAACACGAAACCTCCGACTGGAACGAACGTGAAGTATTCAACATCCTGACCAAATCACTTCCAGACGACTCAGACCTGCATCTGAGCAACGGGCTGAGCGTGCGTCTCGGGCAATTTTTCTCATGCAAGAAAAACATCAGATACTTTGCAAACAGAGGAACCAGCGGCATCGACGGCTCTACATCTACCGCAGCCGGATTTGCCGCAAAAAAAGCGCAGACATCAGATTTCTCTTTCACCACGTTAATAACTGGCGACCTTAGTTTTCTGTACGACAGTAACGCTCTGTGGAACAAGCACCTGCCCGACAGTTTCAAAATAATTGTGATAAACAACAACGGCGGCGGCATATTCAGAAATCTGAAAGGTCCTTCTGATTTAGAAGAAATGAGAGAATACTTTGAAACACCGCACTCAGTAAATATCGCCCAACTTGCCTGCGCATACGGCGTAAACTATGCAAAAGCAACAGACAAAGTTTCTCTAAACGAGGCTTTGTCCAAAGTGTATTCTCCCGAAAGCAAATGCTCCGTATTAGAAATAGTCGTGTGAAAAACTATTTCAGATATTTTGAACGATGAAGAACCTTGCTCCACCGCCCGAATAGGCCTTTTACGGAGCAACGACACTAATATTTATACAGCTCTTTTATTAATCAATAGACCGACACTGCGTCCTCAGTTACCGACGACGCACCGTGCATAGCCTTACATTTAGAAATAAAGCAAGTCAGAATTTCTAAATATTAGTGTCCGATAAAAACTAAAAACGATGTAAAAAGGAGTCTCAAACGCTGATTTTATGCGGTTGAGATTTCTTTTTTCAAATTACAAGCCCCCCATAAACAAAAAGAGTTAGTTGAGGAGGTGGATTTTTGTCCAAAATCTTCATGTTTTCCCAGTCCTTTTCCGGATTGTTGAACAAGCTGTAAAAATCAACGTAATACATCAGAACAATTCCTACCAAAGACGCTAATCCGGAGAAACTCCAGCTGCGGGTAAGGCGTTTTTGCAT
>JAGBRL010000058.1 GCA_017632345.1 Paludibacteraceae bacterium | reverse complement strand
TACGGCGAAGTACAAATGGGCGCTGGCAAATCTTGTTGTGTCGCTCAGACTGAACACTTTCACGAAAATAGACCTCGAAAAGTGGCTGAACGAACCATTCACACCTCCTCCGGACGCGTCCATGATTACATAGGGGGGGGGATTCTGGCACCGTTTTTCACAAAGTATTAATACTCTGTGCGATACTTCATGCTTTAAAAATATTTAGGACAATATTGGGGCTGCTTTTAGATTTTTTGAATTTATTTTCATCATTATAGCAAAGTTTAGAAAACTCTTTCTTAATTTTGCAGTCCTGAAAAGAGGGTTGATGTAAAGATTGACTTGAGACGATTTCTATAAATTACATTTTGTAATCTTTTTTGCTCTGAATTCAGTTTCGGAGACATTAGAATCCGTTTTGTCTGTCTTGCTCATATCTTGCTTAGTTACGGTGCCTGCATCGCTCCTTCGCAAATATGACTAGTCGAACCAAAACGTCTTTCGATGCCTAATTTATAGAAGTTGTCTAAAATAAAAACGCATTCTTTGCGTTATAGATTTACATATTTGCATAAAAGAAAAGTTTTAGTTTTGAAAAAGAACATTCTAATATTTTTATTGTTGTCGCTGTCTGCTTTTCAGATGGCTTCGGCACGGTCGTTCGGTCAGGTGAGAAACTTGATAAACGCAGACAATAAGCCGTATCATTTTGGTTTTATATTGGGCTTCAACTCAATGGATTTCAATGTTTCGCACAATGGTATTGTGGATAAGGACGGAAACAGGTGGTATGCTGACCAAACTGATTTGGCGGTAGGTTTTACTGTTGGTATAATTGGCGACTTGCGTTTGGCTGAAAGCTTCAACTTGCGTTTCACTCCGGCTCTGATGTTCGGAGACAGAACACTTAAGTTTGTGGACCAGAACGGGTTTAACGAACTGAGCGTTCCGGTCAAGTCAACAATTATAAATTTTCCGCTTACGGTCAAGGCAAGGGGGCAGAGACGTGGCAACTGGAGGCCGTATCTGCTTGCGGGCGGAAGCGCTACGTTAGACTTGGGCAAGCAGAAGGAAAACGTCATAATGTTGAAGATGATGGATTATGGCATCGAATTCGGCTTTGGTATTGACTGCTATTTGCCATACTTTAAGCTGGCTCCTGAGTTTAAGATGTACCTCGGCCTTTCTGATGTTCTGGAGCGTAATCGTCCTGAGATTCTTGATATTGACGATTTAAAATACACAAACGCTCTGTCTAAACTGACATCGAGGCTGTTTATCTTGTCATTTAATTTTGAATAGTATATACGGTATTAATAACGTGAATGTTTATGGCTGATTCCCTTTCCGGACTTAGCCATTTTTTCTTCATTGCAGAGCCAAAAGTTAAAGAAATATTGGGCGACATGCAGTTTTGCTGTCATATGATATACTATTTGTGCAGATTTCATTGTTATCTAGTTTGAAATATAAATAAGAGGTGTCTGCAGCAGAAAAAGAAAGGCGAGCCTCTAAAAGAAGCTCGCCTTGTAAAATCAGGAACCCTTATGGGTTGAATCCGTTTTTAAGGCAACTTTGTTACAAGAAATTGAAAAGGGCGAAGGTGGCGGCTCCGGCAAGATAGCCAACAGCGGCAACCCAAGATATTCGTTTAAGATACCAACCAAAAGACACCTTTTCAAGACCCATGACAACAACACCGGCAGCAGAGCCAATGATAAGCATACTTCCGCCGACACCAGCGCAATAAGCCAAAAGAAGCCAGAATTGTCCGTCTGTGCTAAAGTTGCCAACAGACGCAATGTCATACATTCCCATTGCACCTGCCACAAGAGGCACATTGTCCACGATAGAAGAGAAGAATCCTATTATGAGGTCTATGAGGAAAACATTTCCGTTAAAAGTGTTGTCCAACGATTTTGCAAACGTTTGCAAAATTCCGGCACTTTGCAAAGCCGCAACAGCCATGAGGATTCCAAAAAAGAACAGGATGGTTGTCATGTCAATCCTTCTCAGAATAACAGAAACTGTAGCTTTTCGGTCTTCAGGCATGCTTTTTTTGCGGCGGTACATAATCTCCATATATATCCAAAGCAAACTGAGTCCGAACAGGACGCCGATAAATGGAGGCAAGTGAGTTAGTGTCTTAAACACAGGCACGAACAACAAGCATCCTACACCGAAAAAGAATATTATGTTCCTTTCGGTCTTTGTGATATAGTTAGATAAAGATGTGGAGTTGTCGTGAGAAACTGAGTCGCTGGAAGACTCTAAGTTGCCTTTCAGACCGTAAGAGATAATTGCGACAGGCACAGCCATTGAGATAAAAGAAGGCAGGAACAGATTAGGAATTAGTCCTTCTGTAGTTACATTTCCGTTAACCCATAGCATGATTGTAGTCACGTCCCCGATAGGAGAAAAAGCGCCTCCGCTATTTGCTGCAATAATTATGATACTTGCAAAAATCCAGCGTTCGTTCTGGTCTTTAATCAGTTTGCGTAACATCATAACCATGACAATTGCAGTGGTGAGGTTGTCAAGTACGGCGGACATGAAGAATGTAATCAGCGCTATAAGCCAGAGCAGTTTCTTTTTGCTTTTGACCGAAATGCAGTCTGTGATGATGGAGAAACCGCCGTGCACGTCAATCAGCTCCACGATGGTCATGGCGCCCATGAGGAAAAAGAGAATCTCCGCCACATCGCCAATATGCTCTATTATAAGCGTTTTGTTGACGTAGTCAATGACGGAAACTCCGTCTGGAATATTTGTTAGAACTGAAGGAGCTGCAAAGATAAACACAGTCCAAAGTACACTGCATAGGACAAGGGCAGATGCAGCCTTATTTATTCTAATGTTATGTTCTAAGGCTATGGCAAGATAACCTACGACGAACAATATAATCATAAGTGTGATAAGCATATTATTTGATTTTTAGATTTGACATAAGACAGCTCCGGTAAGAGCTGTGCGGAAAAAGTGTATAAAAGCAACTTCTATAAATTACAAATTTTATTCGTATGCTTTTGAATCTATTTGCCTTATCTTGCAGTCATTCACTCTGTTACGGCGCCTGCGTCGCTTCATCGCAAATGTTCATTTGCAAGTATAACCAATCAAAACAGAATGTCTCTCAAAGCCGTCTTGATGTAATTTATTATTAGAAGTGCCACAATGTAATGTTTGCTTATTTATATTATGATTTTCCTGAGAAAGTATATGTAATAGCCAGTCTCTCTTTTGAAAGAAGCTATTGAGCGTGAGGATACTTTCAAAGATTTGTATATGGTTTGAGTTATAGAATCTCTGTAAATGCATAGCCAAGAAGGCTTTAGCTTGATAATGTTGTGCGCGAACCCGTTGCAAGAAGCAAGAGTTACTGGGTTTGTCTTTATAAGTATGGCAGAATTGACACAGCTGCTATGTATGTTCTGCTCGCCAATGCTTTCACACCCGTCATCCGCAACTATGGAGGTGTGGCTGCTACGGAGCTCGTCCGCAAAAACTTTAGTGTCACAAAAGAAGACAGAGACTAAAGTTAAAACTAATATGTAAAACAAATGCCTCATGCAATGACGTTGTAAAGACAGGGCGAAAATAAGAAAAAAAGTGTAAGATGCAAAAGAAAATAGTGTGATTTTTTTGACTTGACGACATTTCAGATTTGATGAATTTCTTAAAATTTGCTATATTTGCCGGAGTTTCGTAGAGAGAACCGTAAATAAGACACAGGTATGGAAGAGTTGAATTTCAGTCAGAGTGATAGTAAGTCGTCAGCTGCTAATTACAGCCACGAAGACATCGTAACCCTTGAGGGACTTGCCCACGTTAGGCATCGTCCGGGTATGTACATAGGTAAGTTGGGCGACGGCTCGTCGTCTGACGATGGTATTTATGTGTTGCTTAAAGAGGTTGTTGACAATAGTATCGACGAGTTCCGAATGGGGTGCGGAAAGCAGATTGAGATAACCCTCAGCGAAGAGGCTGTGACTGTTCGGGACTACGGACGAGGCATTCCTCTTGAAAAACTTGTGGATTCGGTGTCTGTGATGAATACCAGCGGTAAGTTCTCTGACGGAGCTTTTCATCAGTCTGTCGGGCTGAACGGGGTAGGTACAAAGGCTACCAACGCCTTGTCGGAAAACTTCGTGGCTCAAAGCTTCAGAGAGGGCAAGACACGCAGGGCGGAATTTTCCAAAGGTGTGATTGTGACGGATTCTGGTATCGTGGAAAATACGGAGAATGAAGAGGACGGAACTCGCATATTCTTTAAGCCGGACCCGACTCTTTTCACCAATTATTCTTACAGAATTGATACGATTCGCACAATGTTGCGCAATTACAGCTATTTGAACTCTGGGCTGACAATTAAGTTCAACGGCGAACGGTTCTATTCTAAAAATGGTCTGAAGGATTTGCTGTCGGAGAATATGACCGCAGAGCCAATATATCCTATCGTCCACATAAAAGGGGAGGATATTGAAATTGCGTTGACTCACTGTATTCAGAATGGCGGTGATGAATATTTCTCGTTCGTAAATGGTCAGTACACAAAGATGGGCGGAACGCATCAGTCTGCTTATCGCGAAGCCTTGGGGAAAGCGATAAAGGAGTTTTATGCGAAGAATATGGAACTAGCCGACATACGTAATGGCCTGGTTGGCGCTATCGCGATCAATATCGTGGAGCCTCAGTTTGAAAGCCAGACAAAAATCAAGCTCGGCTCTACTTACATGGCGCCTGACAAAAACTCTAAGGGGAAGCCGTTCCCTTTGAGCGGGGTGACGGTGAATAAGTTTGTCAATGATTTTGTAAAGAAGGAGATTGACGACTATTTGCATAAAAATGGAGAGATGGCGGATATCCTTCTGAAAAAGATTCAGGATGCGGAAAAGGAGCGAAAGGCTATTGCCGGCGTTACGAAGCAGGCTCGTGAACGAGCGAAAAAGGTCAGCCTCAACAATCCGAAACTTAGAGACTGCCACGTGCATCTGAACGATGCGAAGGGTGACCAAAAAGAGCTTTCGTCAATCTTCATAACTGAGGGTGACTCTGCGAGCGGTTCTATAACGAGCAGCCGTGATGTGAAGACTCAGGCTGTGTTCAGTTTGAGAGGTAAGCCGCTGAACAGTTACGGCATGACTCGTAAGGTTGTTTATGAAAACGTGGAGTTCAACCTTTTGCAGGCGGCTCTTAATATAGAGGACGGCATGGAGGGGTTGCGCTATAACCGTGTTATTATAGCAACGGATGCCGATGTGGACGGCATGCACATCAGGCTGTTGCTGCTGACATTCTTTTTGCAGTTCTTTCCGGACTTGGTGAAAAAGGGACATGTTTATATTTTGCAAACGCCGCTGTTCCGCGTTCGAGACAAGAAACAGACTATTTACTGTTATACGGAAGAGGAACGGCTTGCGGCGATTGAGAAGATTGGTGCAAAAGCGGAAATAACACGTTTTAAGGGTCTTGGTGAAATATCTAAAGATGAATTTAAACTGTTTATCGGTGAAAACATAAGGCTTGACCAAGTTTCCTTGAAAAAGGAAGATGCGGTAAGCGACCTCCTGAGATATTATATGGGTGACAATACACCGGAGCGTCAGAACTTCATCATTGACAATCTTGTGGTGGAAGAGGACCCGGTTGATGAAATTTGAAAATAGAAAGAAACAGCTTCTTGTTAGAGGCTGTTTCTTTTTTAAGGAATTTATCCCGAAAAGGATTGCGGAATAAATAATTGCAAATTGCAAAAGTTGCCTTTGGGCATTCTGTCAGTTTGATGTTGCAAATTATTTTGCGTTTTTTAGTTTTTCCAGCTCTATGAGTTTGTCGCGAAGTTGCGCGGCTTCTATAAATTCCAGTTTTTTTGCAGCCTCCTGCATCGCTTTTCTTGTCTGTTCTATTACAGAATCCAAATTCTCTTTGCTGTAAATCTGCTCGACAGGCTCTGCGGCAAAAGTCTGAGCGAAATCTTTTTCTGCATATTTTTTATCTCTCTTATACCCTTTGTCAGTCTCTTTATCAGCGGAAATATTTCCAAGTATGGATTTTTTAGCTTTATTAAGGGCTTTGGGCTTAATATTGTGTTCCTCGTTGTACTTCATCTGAATTTCTCGGCGCCGATTGGTCTCGTCAATTGTCTTCTGCATGCTTTCGGTAATTTTGTCTGCATACATAATCACAAGGCCGTTTAGGTTTCTTGCCGCACGGCCGACAGTTTGAGTCAGAGACCTGTGAGAACGCAAAAAACCTTCTTTGTCAGCATCCAGAATAGCAACAAGAGATACCTCCGGCAGGTCAAGACCCTCTCGCAGCAGGTTTACACCCACAAGCACGTCAAACAGACCGTTTCGCAAGTCTTCCATGATTTTCACACGTTCAAGCGTGTCAATGTCAGAATGTATATAATTGCTTCGCACTCCCATCTTTTGCAGGTAAGCGTGAAGTTCCTCCGCCATACGTTTTGTGAGGGTGGTGACCAGAACTCTTTCGTCCAGTTCAATTCTTTTGTGAATCTCTTCCAGCAAGTCGTCAATTTGGTTGAGGCTTGGCCTTACGCTAATAACAGGGTCCAAAAGCCCGGTAGGACGTATGATCTGTTCAATTATCACCCCTTGCGACTTCTCTAATTCATACTCGGCCGGCGTGGCGCTTACAAATACAGTCTGTCCGGACATCTCCTCGAACTCTTCAAATTTCAGCGGTCTGTTGTCTATGGCGGCCGGCAGTCTGAAGCCATAGTCCACAAGAGTGATTTTTCGAGAATGGTCTCCGCCGTACATCGCGCGTATCTGAGGAATGGTAACATGACTTTCGTCAATAACCAGCAGATAGTCTTTCGGGAAAAAGTCCAGCAGGCAGAACGGGCGAGTGCCAGGCTGTCGGCCGTCGAAATATCTGGAGTAGTTTTCTATGCCAGAGCAGTGCCCCAGTTCCCTTATCATCTCCATGTCGTAGTTTACACGTTCATACAAACGTTTGGCTTCGTAATTTTTTCCGATAGACTGAAGGTATTCAACCTGAGTGTTGAGGTCGTCGCCAATAGCAATAAGCGCGTTTTGGACAGTGTCTTTATTAGTTACAAAAAGATTGGCAGGATATATGTTCACCTCTTCGAAACTCTGTATCTTCACATTGCTCATCGGGTCAATGCTCACAATTTCGTCAATCTCATCGCCCCAGAAGCATATTCTCAGGATGTAGTCCGCATAAGCCAGAAAGACATCTACAGTGTCGCCTTTCACTCGAAAATTTCCATGCTCCAAAGCGATTTCGTTGCGCACGTAAAGATTTTCGACCAAAGCTCTCAGCAGCACATTCATGCCTAAAGTCTGTCCTCTCTTCAGCGTGATCATGTTTTTGTAGAAGTCGTTCGGATTTCCCATGCCGTACATGCACGAGACCGACGACACCACAAGCACGTCCTTTCTGCCGGAAAGCAGCGAAGAGGTTGTGGCAAGGCGCAGTTTCTCAATCTCGTCGTTGATGGCCAAATCTTTCTCTATGTATGTGTCTGTGTTCGGAAGGTATGCCTCTGGCTGGTAATAGTCGTAATAAGACACGAAATACTCAACTGCATTTTCAGGGAAAAAGCTTTTGAACTCTCCGTAAAGCTGAGCGGCAAGCGTTTTATTATGACTTAGCACAAGGGTGGGGCGTTGAATCTGTTCCACCATATTTGCTATCGTGAACGTTTTTCCGGAGCCGGTAACGCCAAGCAAAGTTTGAAAAGGAACACCCGCATTGACACCGTCAACAAGCTCCTTTATGGCCTGAGGCTGGTCGCCGGTGGGCAAATACTCAGAAGAAAGTTTGAATTGCATCTTTTAATGAAAGGATAGACAAATAAGTCAAAACGTAAAGAAACACAAAAAAGGCAGCGCGCAGCCGAAGTGCGCGCTGCATGCAATTATTTCGGCATGATAAGCCAGCACACCAGATAAAGCAGAAGCCCAAATCCGCTGCATATGAGCAGTGCCCAAATTATTCGTGTCAAAGTGACATCAATGCCAAAATATTCAGCGACACCAGCAGCAACACCGCCCAGCATCGCATTGTTCGAACGTCTTAATTTCTTTCCCATAACTTTGAATTTTTAAGGTCAGTCACATTTCAAGCTATCTGACCGATTAGAAAAATAATATAACTCCCATTGCAAAAGTACTATAAAAATTAAATAAAAGCAAGATGGAGAAGGAAAAAAGAAGAGAAAACGGAGTATGCAACTTTGAAATAAATGCTTTTTGAAAGTAATTTATTCTAATTTCTGGAGTTTGCTTAAAATTTAGGCTGAAAAGTGACAAATTATTAGTTTATTGCCTATCTTTGCAAGACATTATCAAGACATTATAAAGTATTAAACAAAAGTTATATAAAATGATTTGGAATGAGTCTGTTGAATGTATGAGCCGTGAGGAGATGCGCAAGGTTCAGAGCATTCGTCTAAAACGTGTGGTGGAGAGGGTTTATCACAATTGTGAACCTTACCGCAAGCGTATGCAGGAGGCTGGAGTTACCCCCGACGACATACAGAGTATTGACGACATCGTGAAGTTGCCGTTCACGTCAAAGAAGGATTTGAGAGACTATTATCCGTTCGGACTTTTGTCTGCTCCGATGTCTGAGATTGTGCGTGTTCATGCATCGTCTGGAACAACAGGAAAGCCTATCGTGGTTGGGTACACGCGCGCAGACTTGGCTATGTGGGCTGAGGCAGGAGCGAGGTGTCTGACAGCATACGGTTTGGGAAAGAATGATGTTGTGCAGGTCTCTTACGGATACGGACTGTTCACCGGAGGGCTTGGAGCTCATGCTGCTGTTGAGAATATCGGCGGAACTGTGATTCCTATGTCGAGCGGTAATACAGAAAAGCAGATCATGCTGATGAAGGACCTTGGTGCGAAAGCCTTGGCTGCGACTCCTTCCTATGCGCTATATCTTGCGGAAGCTTTGGCAAACTCCGGAATTCCTCGCGATGAGTTTCAGCTCAAAGTCGGTATATTCGGGGCTGAGCCTTGGACTGAAGCGATGAGAAAAGACCTTGAGGCTAAGTTGGGCATAAAGGCTTATGATATATATGGTTTGACAGAGATTTCGGGTCCGGGCGTGGGCTTTGAATGCGAGTGCCAGAATGGAACTCACTTGAACGAGGATTTGTTTTATCCGGAAATTATCAATCCGGAAACAGGCGAGCCGGTTGAGCCGGGAAAAGAGGGCGAGTTGGTGTTCACCACTTTAACTAAGGAGGGTATGCCTCTGATTCGTTTCCGTACGCGCGACTTGACCAAACTGATTTATGAAAAATGTTCTTGCGGACGCACATTGGTGCGTATGGGCAGAATTTTGGGCCGTTCGGACGATATGCTAATTATCAGAGGCGTGAATGTTTTCCCGTCTCAGGTTGAGGCTGTGCTTTGCGAACAGGAAGAGTTTGAACCTCACTTCTTTATCACTGTGGACCGCGTGAATAACACTGACACATTTGAAATTCAGGTGGAAGTGAAGGAGGCTTATTATTCTGATGAAATAAGCAAGATGCTGAACTTGCAGAAAAAACTGGCTCATAAGATACAGAGCGTTGTGGGTATTCAGCCTGCAATAAAACTTGTGGAGCCGCGTTCGATAGAACGTAGTCAGGGTAAGGCTAAGCGAGTGCTTGATAAGCGTAAATTTCAGTAAAAGAACAACTTAAATACAAGCGATATGATAGTAAAACAGATTTCGGTCTTTTTGGAAAACAAGACAGGGCGTCTGAATGACGTGGCGGCTCTGCTTGGCAAGTCCGGCATAAACATGACTGCGTTTAGCGTTGCGGACAATTCGGACTTTGGTATATTGCGCGCTATTGTCTCTGATCCGGAAAAGGCTCAGGAGGTTTTGAAAAGCAATAAGTTTGCGGTTTCGCTGACTGATGTTATTTGTCTGCACTCACCCAATACTCCAGGCGCTTTGTCTTCTGCTTTGGATATATTGGCTAAAGAAAATATATATATAGAGTATATGTACGCTTTTGCAGAAGGTGTGGGCGCGAACATCATAATCAAGCCGTCTAACCTTCAGGGGTGCGTAGAGGCTTTGCAGAAGAACAAGTTGGAACTTATCGCGGCAAATGATCTGTACAGATTTTAATGTCGATAGGTAGAAGCTTTTTTTATACGAGGGGCGGCTTTGTTGTTGCTCCTCGTTTGTGTTATATGCCTGATATGATGTAAATTATATGTTTGATTTACAGTGTCTTAACTTTTATTAAGATTTTTTTTGAAATAAAAGTGAAAAACTAGTTTATTTTTGATTATTTTTGTAGTGCTTAAGGTATTTAGGCGTATTTTGTAAATGTCGCCTGTGAAATGGGCTTCTGCAAGTCAGTTTGTCTGTTTGGCAAGGCTAAATGTTGATTTATGGGTTTAAACGATTTTTTATCTAAATTATTTGGCAACAAGGCTCAGCGGGACATGAAAGAGATTCAGCCTTACGTTGCTAAAATTGAGTTGGTTTATCCGTCGATAAAAGAGCTTTCAAATGATGAGCTTCGTCAGAAAACTTACGATATACGTGAGCAGATAAAGCAGTATGTCGCAGACGAAACAAAACGCATTGAAGACTTGAGGTCTAAGATTGAGGCTCAGGAGATTGAGCAGCGCGAAAAGACTTACAACGAAATTGACAAGCTTGAAAAGGTTAAGCTTGACAAGTATGAAGAGGTGCTAGAGAAAGTTCTTCCGGAAGTGTTCGCTATAGTGAAGGATACTGCCCGCCGTTTTTCTGAACAGGAAGAGGTCGTGGTCACTGCAACTGATATGGACAGGGAACTGGCCATAAGCAAGGATTTTGTGACTATTGATGGCGATAAGGCTATCTACAAAAACAGATGGGTTGCCGGCGGTAACGAAACTATATGGAACATGATTCATTACAATGTGCAGCTGTTTGGCGGGGTTGTGCTTCATAAAGGAAAAATCGCCGAGATGGCTACTGGGGAGGGTAAGACGCTTGTGGCTACCTTGCCGGTGTTCCTTAACGCCTTGACTGGAAACGGTGTGCATGTGATTACTGTTAATGACTACTTGTCTAAACGTGACTCCGAATGGATGGGTCCGCTTTATCAGTTCCATGGCCTTAGTGTTGACTGTATTGACAAACATCAGCCGAATTCGCCTGGCAGACGCAATGCCTATATGGCCGACATCACTTTTGGTACTAACAACGAGTTCGGGTTTGACTACCTTCGCGACAATATGGCTACGCGAGAGTCTGACTTAGTGCAAAGAAAGCATAACTACGCGATTGTCGATGAGGTGGACTCTGTCCTTATTGATGACGCGCGTACTCCTTTGATTATTTCTGGTCCTGTGCCTAAGGGCGAGAACCAGCAGTATGAGGCTTTGTGTCCGAGGGTCGAAAGATTGGTGGCGCTGCAGCGCGCGCTGGCTACCAAATACCTTTCTGACGCAAAGATGCTTATGAAATCTTCAGACAAGAAAGAGCAGGAAGAGGGCGCGTTGTCTTTGTTCAGGTCTTATAAGGCTTTGCCTAAGAATACTCCGCTTATCAAGTATCTGAGCGAGCCTGGCGTCAAGTCGGTCTTGCTTAAAACTGAGGAGTTCTATATTGCTGAGCATAACAAGAATATGCATATAGCAACAGATCCGCTTTATTTTGTGATTGATGAAAAGCACAATAGTGTGGAGCTTACAGACAAGGGTATCGACGAGCTTACAGGTGCGTCCGAAGACCCTCAGTTCTTTGTGTTGCCTGATGTGGGCGCTGCTGTTGCTGAAATAGAAAAGAGTTCTCTTTCTCCTGATGAAAAGCAGGTTAAGAAGGACGAACTGATGGAAAATTACAATATCAAGTCTGAGCGTGTTCATACAATCAACCAGTTGCTGAAAGCTTACGCCTTGTTTAACAAGGAGGAACAGTATGTGGTGATTGACGACAAGGTCAAGATTGTTGACGAGCAGACGGGCCGTATTATGGACGGACGCAGGTATTCTGACGGATTGCATCAGGCTATCGAGGCTAAGGAGCGCGTTAAGGTTGAGGCGGCTACTCAGACTTATGCAACTATCACTTTGCAGAATTATTTCCGTATGTATCACAAACTTTCGGGTATGACCGGTACGGCAGAAACGGAAGCTGGTGAGTTGTGGAACATATACAAGCTTGATGTTGTCGTTATTCCAACAAATAAGCCGATTGCGCGTAAGGATATGAACGACCGTATTTATCGAACTAAGCGTGAAAAGTATAATGCGGTAATCGAGGAGATTGTAAGGCTTGTGGAATCCGGACGTCCTGTGCTTGTTGGTACTACTTCGGTGGAAATCTCGGAGTTGTTCAGCCGTATGCTCACGTTGAGGAAGATTAAGCACAATGTGTTGAATGCCAAGTTGCATCAGAAGGAGGCCGAGATTGTGGCTGAGGCTGGTAAGGGCAGCACGGTTACTATCGCCACAAATATGGCAGGTCGTGGTACCGACATTAAACTGTCTGACGAAGTCAAGGCTGCTGGTGGTCTGGCTATCATAGGTACGGAAAGACATGAGTCGCGTCGTGTGGACCGTCAGCTGAGAGGGCGTGCCGGACGTCAGGGGGACCCAGGTTCTTCTGTCTTTTATGTCTCTCTAGAAGATAATCTGATGAGAATGTTCGGCTCTGACAAGATTGCGGGAATGATGGACAAACTCGGATTCAAGGAAGGTGAGGTTATTGAGCATAGCTGGCTTACTAAGTCTGTGGAGAATGCGCAGAAGAAGGTGGAAGAGAATCATTTCGGCGTGCGTAAGCGCTTGCTTGAGTATGATGATGTGATGAACGCTCAGCGTGAGGTGATTTACAAGAAGAGACGTCAGACATTGCACGGAGAGCGTATGGGCGTGAACATCATGAACATGATATACGACTCTATAGTGGAGGTTGTGTCGAACGCCAAAGCGGTTAATGACTATGATTCTTTCAAGCATGAGCTGCAGAGAATTTTTGCTGTAGATTCTGCAGTGTCAAAAGAAATGTTCCTTTCTAAGAAAGAACTGGCGATTGTTGATATTGTGTTCGAGGAGGCAATGAGTGCGTTTAAACGTAAAACGGACCGAATAGCGGAAATCGCTTATCCGTTTATCAAGAATGTTTATGAGGAGCATGGCGACAGATATGAAAATATTTTGATTCCTATTTCAGACGGCAGAATGCAGTATAATGTGCCGGTAAATATGAAGAGAGCTTATGAGACAGAAGGCAAGGAGATTGTCAAGGTGTTTGAAAAGTCTATATTGCTGCATATGATTGACGAACATTGGAAGGAGCATTTGCGCGAGATGGACGATTTGAGAAATTCTGTTCAGAATGCAAGTTATGAGCAGAAAGACCCTCTGTTGATTTATAAGCTTGAGTCGTTCAACTTGTTCAAGAGAATGGTGGTTGATATGAACAGAAAGGCGGTTTCTATTCTTATGCGCGGACAAATTCCTGTAGAGACTAAAGCTCCAGAGGAAGCTCCGGAAGAAGAGCCTCAAAGGCAGCAGCCTCAGCAGTACAAGACAGGAAGGGGCGACGACGCTGCGGAGTCTCGGAGAGAGCCTGAACAGCAGGCTCAGGAAAAGAAGCAGCCTGTTCGTGTTGAAAATAGAATCGGCAGAAATGACCCTTGCCCTTGCGGAAGTGGCAAAAAGTACAAACAGTGTCATGGTAAGGATGCTTGATAATTTTAAAGGAACTCGCTTTTATGCGAGCTTCCTTTTTTTATTAACTAAAAAATAAAAAATATGTTATCATATATAACGTGGACGTTTGATCCGGACTTAATATCGGTAGGGCCTTTTACGGTTCGTTGGTACGGGCTTATGTGGGCGCTTGGCTTTTTTATTGGCTATCATGTGGAGTCAAAAATATACAAAAATGAAGGATTGCCTCCTGAAGCGATGGAACGGCTGCTTTATTACATGATATTCGGAACTATCATAGGCGCGAGAATCGGACACTGCTTCTTCTATGATTGGGAGTATTATTCGAACCATCTGTTGGAATTGTTCTGTATTTGGAAAGGCGGTTTGTCTAGCCATGGGGGCGCGTTCGGGATTCTTACTGCTATGTGGCTCTTCAGAAAGACTATACAGAAAAGTTATATTTGGGTGCTGGACAGGATTGTTATTGCGGTTGCAATATGTGGAGCGTGCATCAGGATGGGCAATCTGTTTAATCATGAGATATACGGAAATCCTACGGATGTGCCTTGGGCTTTCAGGTTTGTCACTAATATTGGCAGATGGCAGAATGGTATGGAGCCTATATTTTCAGAACCAAGCCATCCTACGCAGATTTATGAAGTGTTGTACTGTGTTGTGACGTTTTCTGTGCTTCTTTACTTGTATTGGAAGACTGATGCTCGCAAGTACGAGGGGTTCTTGTTCGGTGTGTTTCTGATAGGTATATTCTTCACAAGGTTCTTGCTTGAGTTTATTAAGGAAAATCAGGTGGACTTTGAGAATGATATGGTTTTGAACATGGGGCAGTTGCTGAGTGTGCCATTCTTTGTGGTTGGCTTTTATTTGTTGTTCAGAGGTCTGCTTCAGATGCGAAAGGATAGAAAATCCAAATCAATAGAGTCTTAAATTTTTTAATATATGAGAGTTTTAATTCAGCCAGATTATGACAAGGTGTCAAAATGGGCAGCAAATTACGTGGCTGCGGCTATAAATAAGGCTAATCCTACTGCAGATAGGAAGTTTGTGTTGGGGCTGCCAACAGGTTCGTCGCCTCTTGGAATGTACAGAGAATTAATCGAGCTTAACAAGAAAGGTTTGGTCTCGTTTAAGAATGTGGTTACGTTCAATATGGACGAGTATGTCAATTTGCCTAAAGAACATCCTGAAAGTTACCATTCTTTTATGTGGAATAATTTCTTTTCGCATATAGATATACCTGAAAATCAGGTTAATATACTTAACGGAAATGCGGTGGATCTGGCGGCGGAATGTGCCGGTTACGAAGAGCGGATAAAGGCTGCCGGCGGTATAGACCTTTTTGTTGGCGGCATTGGTCCTGACGGACATATTGCCTTTAACGAACCGGGGTCGTCTCTTACATCTAGAACTCGCGTTAAAACGTTGACGGCAGATACTCTTATCGCTAACTCAAGATTCTTTGATAATGATATGTCAAAAGTGCCAACGACTGCGCTAACCGTAGGGGTAGGAACCATTATGGACGCAAGAGAGGTGCTTATCATTGTCAATGGTTATGGCAAGGCTCGGGCTTTGCAGCAGGCTATCGAGGGCGGTGTGTCTCAGATGTGCACGCTGAGCGCTTTGCAGTTGCACCCTAAGGGAATTATCGTTTGTGACGACCTTGCAACGTACGAACTTAAAGTGTCAACGGTGAAGTATTTTCAGTTTATAGAGAAAGACGAGATTATGAATTAATAAAATTTGTAGAGGTCAAGGTGGTTTCAATAAATTACTTTTGTAGTTTAATTTAGGATTTTAGAGGAAGTCGCCTTAAGTAAAAAAGCCGAACATAATCGTTATTGATTGTGTTCGGCTTTTCTTTTATCGTATATTTTTTCTGTTCAGAGCATTGCGGTATTTAGCCGCGTTCTTATTATGCTCGTCCAGGCTGGAGGCGAAATTGTGGTAGCCGGAAAAATCCTCTTTTGCGCACATGTATATGTAGTTGTGCTTTGTGAAGTTCAGTACTGCGTCGATGGATTCTTTTGACGGGATTCTTATAGGACCAGGAGGCAGTCCGGCATACAGATATGTGTTGTATGGCGAGTCATACTCAAGATGCTTTTTGTATATTCTTCTTAACCCGAAATTTTGTAGGGCAAACTTGACGGTCGGGTCGGCTTGCAGCGGAATTCCTCTTTTAAGCCTGTTCAGATATAATCCTGCAACTATAGGTTTCTCGTCTTTTTTGCTTGTCTCTTCCTCAACAATAGAGGCGAGGGTGCTGACCTCGGCCTGAGACAGACCTAGCGCATTGAGTTTCTGGGTTCTTTCTTCATTCCAAAATATGTTGTGCTCCTTTTTCATCCGGTCCAAAAGGTCTGTTGGAGATAAGTTCCAGTAAACTTCGTATGTGTCGGGTATGAACAGTGACACGGCAGTAGCGCGGTTCAGTCCATAGATAGACAGTATTTCTGCGTTGTTCATCATGTCCACAAATTCAGTAGAGTCCATAAGCAGAGATTTGGACAGCTTGCCAGCCAGAGCCTGTTTGGTCCTTATGTTGTTAAAAGTGAGTCGGACAGGAGCCTGACGGCCTTTAACAAGGTTGTTCACAAGTTTCACGTTGCTCATGCCGTTGGACAATTCGTAGTTGCCGGGAACAATTTTCTCCGGATATCCTTGTTGCTTGGCAAGCAATTTAAAGGAGCCGACGTCTCGCATTACTCCGGTTTCTTCTATCTTTTTTAAAATGTCGTCAAACGAGTCTTCCGGATATATTTTTATAAAAGTCTTCTCTTCTGTGAATATGTTAGGAGCTACGGTGCTGGAGTATATAAAGTAAGCGGCAGCTGCGGATATAAGCAAAAATGCTGCTGTTCCTCCTAAAATCCATTTTAATTTGTTGTTTGTCTTTTTCTTGGTCATTTTTATCTTTTCGTTTTTAAATTCTTTTATTGCGGTTTCTATAAATTAGTTTGAAATGATTTAGAAAGACATTAGTTTGATTATATTGCGAAAGAGCGATGCGGACGGACATCGTAATTGCGTAAATAAGAGCAATATAAGCAAAATAGACTCAAAAGCGTCCAAAAACGGATTTGAGAATGGAAAAAATCACAAAACGTAATTTATAGAAGATGCCTTAATTTCAGATTTCAAAAATAATCAAAAAAATGACAAAAAATCTCATCTTTTTGTTTTGTATTTAAAAAAACATCTCATATCTTTGCAGCCGAAATTAGAACACGAACGATTAGTTTAAGGTGAGATGGGTGAGTGGCTGAAACCACCAGTTTGCTAAACTGACGTACGGGTAACCGTACCGGGGGTTCGAATCCCCCTCTCACCGCAAACTATGATACTCTTCTTAAAAAAATCACGAAAAATATATATGTGTAGTCCATGTAAGGGCGAGTGGGATAACTCAGTGGGATGAATCATCTCTGCTGTTTCGTCGTCTTTTTTGCTCGTTATCTGTTTGCTGATTGTTGGGCTCTTCCGGAAATTTTTTATGTTTAATCAGGTATTTTTCAGAAAATTTTTCGTATCTTTATGATGTGTAAAAATTAAGTGGAAATGAGCGAAAAAATAGGTTTGGTTTTGGAAGGTGGCGGAATGCGCGGCACTTTTACGGCCGGGGTTCTGGACTATTTCTTGGATAAAAACATAAATTTTCCATATACAATCGGAGTCTCGGCAGGAGCATGCAATGGCGTGTCTTATGCGGCAAAGCAGCGAGGCAGGGCAAAGATGTGCAATATTGACCTTTATGACAAATATAAGTATATAAGTGTCAAGAATTTGATTCTGAAACGTAATCTTATAGATTATGACTTGCTGTTCAATGATTTTCCTGAAAAGATTATTCCTTTGGATTATGATGCGTATTTTGCTAATCCGGGCAGGACTATTTTTGTGGCGAGCAATTGTGAGACTGGAGAGGCCGAGTATCTTGAAGAGCACAGCGACAAGAAAAGGCTGAACAGGATTGTGATGGCGTCCAGCAGTTTGCCGTTTGTGGCTAAAATAACGGAGCTGGACGGAAAGCCGATGCTCGATGGCGGAATTTGTGATGCGATACCGGTAAGGAGGGCTATGTCAGACGGTTGTGACAAACTCGTGGTGGTTCTTACTAGAAACTACGGTTACAGGAAGGATAACAAGGAGATGTTCTGCCCAAGTTTTGTGTATAGGCAGTTTCCTAAATTGCAGAATCGCCTGAGACGCAAGTATTTTGACTATAACGAGGTGATGGATTTTATAGAGGAGAATGAGAAGCTGGGCAATATGTTGGTCATAAGGCCGGAAGAGAAGATTGAGGTCTCTCGTTTGGAGAAGAGTGTTGAAAAGCTGGAGGATTTGTATTCGCAGGGGTATGAACGTGCTCGCGCGGTTGTGGAGAAAAATCCTGAATATTTCGTTTTTGGAAGATAATGAAAACAAAGAACGTCTGATAGGCGTTTCTTCTTATAAAGATTAAAAGAGCATGGATGATTCAAAGCAAATAAAAGAGATGTTGGCACAGGGCAGAACTTCGGAGGTTGTTGAACTTTTGGAGAAGTATGTGGCGACTAACGTGCAGGACGACGAAGCTTATTTCTTGCTGGGCAACGCATATAGAAAGATGGAAAATTGGCAGATGGCTATGAACAGTTATAGGCAGGCGATGGAGATAAACCCTGAAAGTCCAGCCCGATTGGCGTACGACATGGTTGTTCAGATTCTGGATTTTTACAATAAAGATATGTTTAACCAGTAATTTATGTGTCTGATATTTCAAAATAATAATTAAAAAAACGTAAATTTGCACGTTAAATCAATTGTTATGAGTACAGAAGAGCAGTTTGACAAGATAATATCGGCTTGCAGAGATATTTATGTGAAGAAACTGAAAGATTACGGAGCTGCGTGGCGTATTATGCGTCCGGCTTCTATAACAGACCAGATTTTCATAAAGGCTAACCGTATCCGCACGCTTGAGGTGAAGGGTGTTTCGATGGTTGGAGACGGTATTCGTCCTGAACTGATCGCGATAGTCAATTATGGCATTATGGGGCTGATACAGTTGGAACTTGGTTATTCTGACTGCGATGATATTAGCGTGGACAAAGCTGTTGAGCTTTATGACAAGCACATGGGGCAGACGCGCACGCTGATGCTTGCTAAAAATCATGATTACGATGAAGCGTGGCGTATGATGCGCACTACATCTTACACAGACCTGATTCTGATGAAACTTTACAGAACGAAGCAGATTGAGGCCAACGACAACAAGACTTTGATTTCGGAAGGTGTGGATGCAAACTATATGGATATGGTCAACTATGCGATATTCGGGCTTATCAAGATTGATTTTGAATGAGTTTTAAGTTGTCCAATATATTTGCGTTTCTGAAGAATGAGACGTTCCGAAGGCTTGTGGTGCTGATCTGCCGCTTGTTTTTGGGGTGCGTCTTTACTTATTCGGGTTTCATGATGACGATTGACCCGGTGGGGAATTCGTACAGAGTGGAGGATTTTCTTAGATGGGCGGGGTTGGACTTCTTTTTGCCGGTGTCGTTTATTTTGGCTGTGATTTATTCGGCCTACGTTTTCTTCGTCGGGGTGTGTCTGCTTCTGGGTGCAAACCTGAAGTCGAACGCAATGAATGCCTTTGTGCTGCTTGTGCTTGTGTCTGTCGGGTTGTGTTTTGGAGGCGGAGTTGCGGAAGACACGGCGATAGAGCCTTCTTTTGATCTTCTGACCAAGGACTTAGGCTGGAGTCTTATGTGTGTCGCGGTGGCGGCAACGCTCTGTTTATGGAACAGATTTAACTGGAGCTTATATACAGACCGTACGGAATGGACTATCTCTATATATTCCTTTTTTTATGCGGTGTTGCTCTCCTTTTATAGTTTGTTCTTCTTGCCGATTATTGATTTAAGGCCTTTTGCTGTCGGCTCTGACTTGTCAGGCTTTGTGAAGGGATTGAAGGTGGAAAGAAAGGAGACTCGCATATATGACTATTTTGAAGAAGTAGGTCATGGAGAGGCGGAGAAGAAGAGTGGTATTGATGATTCAGGGTATCTTTTTCTGCTTGTAACCTATAATATTGGCGAGACAAACACAGACAGACGCAACGAGATAAATGACATATATGATTTTTCGCGAAAGAATGGTTACGGGTTTTACGCTCTGACTGCGTCGCCGCTGGACTGTCTGGAAATGAGGGAGTACAAAGTGGAGGCGGGCGGTGCTGAGTATCCGTTTGTCGCGGCAAATAACGACACTTTACTGTCGATGGTGCGCTCTAATCCGGGGCTGCTGCTGTTGAAGGATGGGGTTGTGTATAACAAGTGGGGTAATGCGGATATGCCGAAATTCAAAGAGCCGTTGGATGGTTCGGAAGCGGGAGAGATGAAAAAGGTTGATGATGTGAAGATTGTGTTGAATTCGGTTGCGATATTTGTATTGCCGCTCGTTTTGGTTCTTATATTTGATTATTTAATTGTTTTTCTGAAGTTTTTATTTGGAAGATTTTTTCATGTGAAAAGTCAGGAGCCAGAAGGTGAGGAAAAAAAGAGTTAGTTAAATAAATTATTCACAATTTTTAAATTATTCATTTACAATGAGAAAGAATATTGTTGCAGGAAACTGGAAAATGAACAAGACACTTCAGGAAGGTCTTGAGTTGGCTAAAGGATTGGATGCTGCTTTGAAAGGCAAGTCATTGAACTGCGATGTCATCATCGGAACTCCGTTCATTCACCTTGCAAGTGTTGCTGCTGCTATCGACACTAAGGTTATTGCAGTTGCTGCAGAAAACTGCGCAGATAAGGAATCAGGCGCTTACACTGGCGAAGTTTCTGCTGCTATGGTTAAGTCAACAGGTGCAGAATATGTTATTCTTGGTCACTCAGAACGTCGTTCTTACTATGGTGAAACTTACGAAATCTTGAAGGAAAAGGTTCAGTTGGCTCTTGCTAACAATTTGAAGCCTATCTTCTGTATCGGTGAAGTTAAAGAAGAACGTGAAGCAAACAAGCAGAACGAAGTGGTTAAGGCTCAGTTGGAAGGTTCTGTATTCAACTTGTCTGCAGAAGATTTCTCTAAATTGGTTATCGCTTATGAACCAGTTTGGGCTATCGGTACAGGTTTGACTGCAACTCCTGAACAGGCTCAGGAAATTCACGCTTTCATCCGTAGCTTGATTGCTGACAAATACGGCAAGGAAGTGGCAGACAACACAACAATCCTTTATGGTGGTTCTTGCAACGCTAAGAATGCTAAAGGTTTGTTCTCAAACCCTGACATCGACGGCGGTTTGATCGGTGGCGCTTCTTTGAAGGTTGACGATTTCTGCGCTATCATCGACGCATTTTGATTGTGCTGATGTATAAACAAAAAGAGAGCCGCTCGTTTGGGCGGCTCTTTTTATTGTTTGTTGGAATATTGTATAGGCGGGTTCTGTAAATTCATTTCGAGGAATTTTTGAATTTATTTCGAGCAGATTGCTGATAGAAAGAAAGGCAGTTAAACCGTAGTTTGTGAGAGTTGCCTTAATTAATCATTTATAGTTCTGCTAGTTTTTGTGTACATAGTTTATAATCGTTCCATTCGGCATCGTTAGTGGACGCAATCTGAATCGGGAGAGGTGGAAAAAAGGCAAGGCTTTTGTTTAGCAATTCGCCAAAAACTCGTATGTTTTTTGTGTACCAAGTGAAGATGAATTGTTTGTCGTCCTGATAGATGGACGTGTTAAGCGCGTCAAGCTCTTTTTCAAGCACGTAAGATAGGCTCTCGTCAAATTTGTCAACCAAGTCCATCTCGTCGAAAGCTCCGTTTCTGTTCCATGTTATTTCAATTCTGAAAGGGTATAGTCCGGAGTCTCTGTGCGCGTCCATAAAGCGTCTTACTCTTATATTGCTGCCGTCTTCGTGTTCGATAAAAAGCCAATCTTTCATGTTTAATTAAAAAATCATCTTGTTTTACAAAAAAATGTCGTGCAAAATTAATGTTTTAAAATCAAAACAACTACCTTTGCAGAAAAATTGTAGTAGCACATTTTATAGCAATATGGATTATGAGAGTTACGCCCAAGAAACATTTAGGGCAACATTTTTTGAAAGACTTAAATATTGCTCGACAGATAGCAGAGAGTTTGGAAGCTACAGAGCCAACTAAGGTTCTGGAGGTGGGGCCCGGTATGGGTGTTCTGACGCAGTTTTTGCTTCAGAATAAAATGATAGACCTCAAGGTAGTGGAGCTCGACAGAGAGTCGGTATCGTATTTGGAGGAGAATTTTCCTGAGTTGGAGGGCCGTATTGTCAGCGGCGATTTCTTGAAGATGGATTTGACGCAGTGTTACGAAGGCAAGTTCTGCGTCATCGGCAATTATCCTTACAATATATCTAGTCAGATTTTTTTTAAAGTGCTTGAGCATAAGGACCAAGTGCCTTGCTGTGTCGGTATGATACAGAAAGAGGTTGCAGAGCGCATTGCGTCGGAACCCGGCAAGAAGGCTTATGGTATCTTGAGCGTGCTGCTTCAGGCTTTTTATGATATAGAGTACCTTTTTACGGTTCATGAAAATGTGTTTGACCCGCCGCCGAAGGTGAAGTCTGCAGTGGTTAGGTTGCGAAGGAATAGTGTGCAGAAGCTGGATTGTGACGAGGCTCTGTTTGTCAAGGTGGTGAAGACGGCTTTTAACCAAAGACGCAAGATGATGAGAAACTCTTTGCAGGGATTTTTTGAAAAGGGAAGCCCTGTACTGGAAAATGATGTGTTTATGAGGCGTCCGGAACAACTTGGGGTGGCTGAGTTTGTTGAATTGACAAATTTGATAAGCAAGTGCCAGACTTTCACGTAGTGTTTTAGATAACACACGTTGTTGTGTATGCAGAGTATTCTGCCGGAATTTTTACTTGGCGGTTTTGCGAAAAAAGTGCAGGAGGCTGACGTTTCGCACGTTTTTTTGTTCTTCTTTAGAAAGACCGCTTGGGGGTATTTAATATTGTAAAATCCGAAAAAAAGTTATTATGCACAATTCAGAAGTTAGGCTTTTTTATTTTGAAAAGAACAGGCTGAAGATAGCCAAAGACATAAATATATTAAAAGAGGTCCCTCTTACAAGTTTTGTATGGATTGACCTTAATAATGTGGAGCCGGAGACTGAGTCCGAACTCGAACAGTTCTTGAAAATTTATATTCAGGAGGAGGAGGAAATTGAAGAGATTGAGATTTCTTCACGTTTTATTGAGACTGAAGACACTCTGGTGGCCAATGCAAATTTTTTGCTGGACACCTACGACAAGGAGCCAGTTTCGTTTATCCTTAAAAATGGCATTCTTGTGTCTGTGCGCGACGCTAAACTCAAAACTTTTGATGACACGGTAAAAAAGATGTTCGCTAATCCGAGGAACTATCCGACTGGGTATCACATATTTATAGCGTTGCTGGAAACTCGTGTGGAGTATGATGCGGATATGATTGAGGATGCCACCAACGAGATTACGAAATTAAGTAAGACTTTGACTCTTGCTGAAGATATAGACGAAGATGTGCTTCTCGACATTAAGAACTTGCAGGAACGTATAATGCATCTTAGGGAAAATACGATAGATAAGCATCGTGTGGTTTCGAGCGTGCTTAGAAGCGAGCTTATCCCAAATGATTTGAGGCCGCGTCTTAGTCTGGTTATCAAGGATATAAACTCTCTTGTGGAGCATACCAAGTTCGGTTTTGAGCGTCTGGACTATTTGCAGGATACGTTCCTCGGTCTTGTTAATATTGAGCAGAACAAAATCATCAAGATATTTACGATTGTGTCGGTTCTGCTTATGCCTCCTACGTTGATAGCGAGCATATACGGTATGAACTTTAAGTTTATGCCGGAACTTAACTGGAAGTATGGCTATCCGACTGCGGTGGGCTGCATGTTCCTCGTGTCCGTGCTTATTTTGCTTTACTTTAAAAAGAAGAAGTGGTTGTAATTCTTTTGATAATTGGGTTATGATTAAGAGGTTTGCGTTGTTTTTGCTTTCTGTCTTGGCTTTTCAGATGGCTTTTTCTGCAGATGAAGACGTTAAGGTTGATTCTGTCCGTGCCGTTGGAGACGAGGCGGAGGTTTACTTGATGTCTAACACTTGCACTTGGTTGTCGTCCGGATGTGTCAATATGTACGACTCATATCTTTCTCCGTTGCTTTACAAAGGCTCGTCACTAAGTGTTGGGCACGAGAGGCTGAAGTATTATTCTGAGCATTCTGATAAGTTTTCGCAGTATATGAATTTTGTAGTGAATCTTGGGCTTGCGGAGAATCCTGCAAAGAATGCTACGATGTCCAAAATACTGTTTTTTTATGATTATGGGGCGCATTGTCATTTGAGGCCTGCGGATAATCTCACTATTATGCTTGGCGGTTATTCCAATATAGATCTTGGGGTGAGGTTGCTTATGCGTAACGGAAATAATCCGGCTTCAGCAATCGTAAATTCAAATGTGTGGCTTTCTGCTATAGGAAGCTATAGGATAAAGGCAAAGAGAAGAGTCGTGACGTTGCGGGACCATTTGTCGATTGCTGCTGTTGGTGTGATGTTTTCTCCTAAATATACGCAAACTTATTTCGATATATTTTACGAGGGAGGGTCTGACGGAGTTGTGAAATTTACATCGTTCGGAGAACGTTTTGCAATAAAAAACAGATTTACGGTTGATGTGCCGTTGCGGAGAATTACGCTCAGAGCCGGTTTTGACGTTGAGCGAACTGTCACGGATGTGAATTTGAACGAAACTAGAGACACTCAGTTTACGTTTCTGGTCGGTTTTGTCAAAAATGTGTATTCGTTTTCAGGAAGAGAACGGATTCCGGCAGGGTTTAAAAATCCGGCAGAGTAGTTTTAACGTCTAAATTTTTCTGATATGAAGGTGCTGAATTTTATGAGTCTGATTTTGCTGGCGGCTCTGTTTTTAACTTCTTGCGATAAAGATTTGGAGGTTGAAGATTCTCCAAGGGAAAATTTCGAGTTGTTATGGAAAACTATAGATGAGAGATATTGCTTTTTTGAACATAAAAAGGACAGCATTAAAGACTGGAATGATGTGTACGATGAGTATAGCCCTATGATACATGATGATATGTCGCAGTATGACTTGTTCAATGTTCTTGGATCTATGCTTAATGAACTGAAAGATGGTCATGTGAACTTGGTCTCCGCTTTTGACGTGTCTCGTTATGATTTGCAGGGTGATTACCCTTTCAATTTTGACATAAATGTTCTTGAAGGCTCCAGATACTTGGGCAAAGACTATAAAAAAGCTGGAGGGATATTGTACAAAAGACTTTCGGATGATGTAGGTTATATGTATTACAGCAGCTTCAGCAATTCGTTCAATGATTCTAATCTGAACCATATTCTTTACCATTTCAAAGATACGAAGGGTATTATCATTGATATTCGGAATAATGGAGGAGGTGCAGCTACGAATGTGGAGGCTTTGGCAGACCGTTTTGTAGATGAAAAGTTGGTTGTCGGATATTGGCAGTACAAAACAGGCAAGGCGCATGGAGCGTTGTCTGTTCCAAGGAAGATATATTTGGAGCCTGATATTGATAATTTGAGGTATCTTCGCAAGGTTGTGGTATTGACCAATCGTGGCTGTTACAGTGCTGCGAATGATTTTGTGCAGACAATGAAGGGGCTGCCTAACGTGAAGATTGTGGGTGACCGGACAGGCGGAGGGGCTGGAATGCCGGTGTCTAGTGAATTGCCAAACGGATGGTCTGTCAGATTCTCTACAGCTCCGTATATGGACAAGGATATGAAATATACGGAATTTGGCATAGAGCCCGACGTGTATGTGGATATGAGCAAGGATGATGCAGAGCGGGGCATAGACAGTATAATAGAGCTGGCGTGCCGCATGATTGCAGAAGAGTAGTATTTTGTGATTTTAGTAATTTGGATTGGTTTGATTATGAGGAAGTTAAATATAACGGAGCTGAACAGGATTTCGGCTGAAGAATTCAAAAAGGCAGAAAAAACTCCGCTTGTGGTTGTTTTGGATAATGTGAGGAGTTTGAATAACATAGGCTCTGTGTTTCGCACGTCAGATGCTTTTTTAGTGGAGAAGATTTGTTTGTGCGGAATAACAGCAACACCTCCGAGTCAAGAAATTCATAAAACAGCGCTTGGAGCGGAAGATAGTGTGGAGTGGGAGTATGACAAGAGCACTTTGGAGTGTGTGAATAAACTGAAGTCCGATGGCTATTTTGTCTATTCGGTGGAGCAGGTTGCCGGAAGCACAATGTTGCAAGACTTGACGCTGGAGGCTGGTCGCAAGTATGCGGTTGTTTTGGGAAATGAAGTGAAGGGTGTGCAGCAAGAAGTTGTAGATGCGTCGGACGGATGTTTGGAGCTGCCTCAATTTGGAACAAAGCACTCTTTGAACGTTTCTGTGACTGCCGGTATTGTAATTTGGGACTTTTTTAGGAAAATGAAGTTGTGAAATTGCATTTTTGTTGATAAAAATTTGTTTTTTTTGTTTTTTTTGCTAATCTTTGGGGCGAAAATTTTTTACAAAAATAAGTTAATGCTATGGAAGACTTTAAGAGAAAAAATGATGGTGAGAAAAGAGACCAAGAGATAGTGTATTCTAAGGCTATAAAGGCTGGAAAGAGAATTTACTATCTTGATGTTAAGAAGAACAGAAAGGATGATCTTTTTTTAGCTATTACGGAAAGCAAAAAGAAAGTGAATGGAGAGGGTGATGATGCTCAGATTTCGTTCGAGAAGCACAAGATTTTCTTGTATAAGGAGGATTTTGAGAAGTTTTCGGATGGCTTAGCGGAAGTTATCTCGTTCATTAACAAGATGAATTCGGAAGGAGGCGTTGTTTCTTCGGAAACAGATTTCAGTTCTCAGGACGAAAGTGACGATATGCCGGGTTCTAGTTTTGATTTCGATTTTAATAAATAATGTGCGGTTGTAAGTAGTGCCTTTATTTGAAAAATAGGAGATTGTTAGCCTAATGACAGAAGAAACTTGTGTTCTTTTGTCATTTTTTTTGCAATGGTAGTGTCTGTATGACAGTCTATTAGTGCGTCATAAACAATAAAAAGTAACGGGAAGAACATGGTGATGCTCCTCCCGTTTTTTGCTTAGTTTTCCTTACTTTTGTCTTATAAATATGTTAATCGGAGTTCCTGTGAAATTCCAGTTTGCCCTCAATTTATTTTCTAAGAAGCGTTTGTACGGATCTTTTACGTATTGCGGCAAATTTGCGAAGAACACAAACGACGGAATTGCGGTTTCCGGAAGCTGCATCACGTACTTAATCTTAATGTACTTGCCTTTGATGGCTGGAGGCGGATAAGCTTCGATAAGAGGCAGGAAGAACTCGTTCAGCTTGCTGGTCGAAATGTGAGTCTTTCTGTTATTGTACACTTCCATCGCAGCCTCCACGACCTTAAATATTCTTTGCTTGTTTATGGCAGATGTGAAGATTATCGGGAAGTCGTCAAATGGAGCAAGTCTCTCTTTAATTGCTTTTTCAAATACGAGCGTTGATTTAGAGTCTTTGTTTTCTATCAAATCCCATTTGTTGACGCATATAACAATACCCTTTTTATTCTTCTGTATAAGCTGCACAATATTGAGGTCTTGACTTTCAATTCCGCGAGTGGCGTCTATCATCAATATACACACATCAGAATCCTCTATAGAGCGGATGGAGCGGATAACCGAGAAGTACTCAAGGTCTTCCGTTACCTTGCTTTTCTTACGGATTCCGGCAGTGTCGATTAGATAAAAATCGTAGCCGAACTTATTGTATCTTGAGTGGATGCTATCACGAGTGGTGCCGGCAATATCAGTAACGATATATCTGTCTTCGTCCATAAAAGCGTTAATTATAGACGATTTTCCGGCGTTAGGACGTCCAACGATTGCGAATTTAGGCAAATCTTCAAGAGTGTCGTCCTCGTCTTGCTTTTTTGGCATTTTAGCAAGTATTTCGTCAAGCAGGTCGCCAGTGCCAGCCCCGTTTATAGCAGCAATGGTGAAAGGGTCTCCCAGACCGAGTTTATAAAACTCAGCCGCAGCATATTGCCATTCGTTGTTGTCCACTTTATTGCCCACAACAATAACAGGCTTGTCTGTCTGTCTCAGCAATCGTCCAACCTGAGTGTCGAGGTCGGTCAGTCCATTCATAACGTCAACTACGAACAGAATCAAATCGCATTCTTCAATCGCAATCTTAACCTGCTTTCTTATTTCCTCTTCGAATATGTCGTCAGAGTTTACAACCCATCCGCCAGTGTCAACGATGGAGAACTCCTGCCCGTTCCATACGACTTTTCCGTACTGGCGGTCACGAGTAGTGCCGGCTTCGTCATTAACGATGGCGCGGCGAGTCTGAGTCAGACGATTGAACAGTGTTGACTTTCCGACATTAGGACGTCCAACTATCGCAACTAAGTTATTTTTCATTGTCTAATGCTCCTTTCTTTAAATTAACCGCGCACGGCCGCAAAGGCACGAGGCGGGCAAATTCGGCATACAGTAAAAGACCCAAATTCGGTGTTTAGTCTAATTTATAGCCGAAGTTTTTCAGTTTAACATCTTTGTTTCTCCAATCTTTTTCCACTTTGACGAAAAGTTCAAGAAAGACTTTTTTGTCGAAGAACATTTCGATGTCTTTTCTTGCTTCAGTGCCAACACGTTTCAGCATTCGTCCGCGCTGGCCAATGATGATGCCTTTCTGCGAGTCTCGCTCCACGTATATCACCGCGTTTATGCGGATAAGGTTATCCTCCTCCTTAAACTGTTCCACAGCCACCTCAACAGAATAAGGAATTTCCCTGTCGTAATTAGTGAGGATTTTCTCACGGATAATTTCTGTCACGAAGAACCTTGCAGGCTTGTCTGTCAAGGCATCTTTCTCAAAGAACGGAGGAGAGTCGGGTAGTAGCTCCTTTATTCTTTTCAGCAGATATTCAAGATTGAAGTTGTTTTTGGCGGAGACAGGGATAATTTCGGCAAGCGGAAGTATATCCTGCCATTTTTCCACCATTTCGCCTAGTTTGTTTTGATCTGTCAAATCTATTTTGTTGATAATCAGCAAAACGGGAACGTGCTGCATCTTGATCTTCTCAAGAAAGTCAGCATTCTTATCTATGCTTTCGACAGTGTCAGTAACATAGAGAATGATGTCAGCGTCCTTCAACGCTCCGGTCGAAAAATTTAGCATGGACTCTTGCAGTTTGTAATTCGGTTTCAGTACTCCGGGCGTGTCCGAATACACAATCTGAAAATCTTCGCCGTTTACGATTCCCATAATGCGGTGACGTGTAGTTTGAGCTTTCGACGTAATTATCGAAATTCGTTCTCCGACAAGGGCATTCATCAAAGTTGACTTACCTACGTTCGGATTTCCTACGATATTGACAAATCCTGATTTATGCATATTCTGTTTTGCAAAAAAAATATCTAAATAAAAAAGAAACTCGCGCCCAAATCAAGCGACTTTCACATAATGCTCGCAAAGGTAATCAAAATAATTGAAAAATTTGATAAAGGTTATAAAATTTTGAGTTAAGAGGAAATGTCCGCAATTTTCTCTTCATAAAATTGCGGACATTTCAAATATTGCTTGTGAGCCTATTCTTTGTAGTAAATTCGTCTGACGCGTCTTGAGATGCTAGTCAGTACCTCGTAAGGTATTGTTCCGAGCCATTGCGCCACTTCGTTTATCGACAGTCCGTTGCCGAATATAGTTACTTCGTCGCCCTCTTCAGCGTTGATTCCTGTCAGGTCTATCATGCACACGTCCATACAGACATTTCCCACGATAGGCGCGCGTGTGCCATTTACAAGCACTTTGCCGACCCCATTGCCCAAATGGCGGTCCAGCCCGTCTGCATATCCTATCGGAATAGCTCCGATGACGGAGTCGCGATTCAGCACCCCCTTTCGGCTGTAGCCTACGGTTTCGTTAGCAGGCACGTGTTTAATTTGCAGAATATTAGTTTTCAGAGTGCACACCTCTTCGAGTTTTTGCGTAGGTACGGAAGTTATGCCGTAATGTCCGATGCCGAGACGCACCATGTCGTGCTGGTAGTCGCTGAACCTTTCAATGCCGGCGGAATTCAGTATGTGAGCTATTACCTTGTGAGAGAACGCGTTCTGCATCTTTGCCTTTGCAGTTTCGAACAAAGCGAGCTGCTTTCTTGTAAACTCGTCAAATTTAGCGTCGTCCGACCCGACAAGGTGCGAAAAGATAGAACGAGGCATCACAAAATTCTGAGCTTTCAGTTTATTTATCAGCGAGTCTATCTCGTCCGGATTAAACCCAAGCCTATGCATGCCAGTGTCAATCTTAATATGAATCGGATATTCTGTAATTCCCAGATTTTTAGCCTCTTTCATTACAAGTTCAAGCATGTTGAAGCTGTATATTTCAGGTTCAAGATTATTTTCAAAAATCTTTCTGAAGCTGTTTTTTTCTGGATTCATTACGACAATAGGTATATGTATCCCCTCTTTTCTCAGGGTCTCGCCCTCGTCGGCAATGGCTACGGCAAGGTAGTCGCATCCGTTCATCTGCAAAGTCCTTGCCACTTCAATATCGCCGCTGCCGTAGGCATAAGCCTTCACCATGCTCATGATTTTAGTTTCCGGTTTAAGGAACGAACGGAAATAATTGAAATTTCTGACCAGAGCGCTCAGATTCACTTCAAGCGCAGTTTCGTGCACGCACTCAGAAAGTTTGTCAGAAATAGCTTCGAACTGGAAGTCGCGCGAGCCTTTCAGAAGTATTGTTTCTTTACGGAAATTGAGTTCGTCCATGTGCGAAAGAAAGTCGGCTGTACTTTTGAAAAAAGCAGAGTCGTCAGCAAATTTCAAATTTTGGAACTTGCAGATTTCGTGTCCTACTCCAATGAATCGGTCTATGTTTTTGTTATCCAAGAGCGACTGCACACGTTTGTACAGAATTTCTGGATTTTCGCCGCTTTGGTATATATCGGACAAAATAACAGTGATTTTGCCACCAGACACGTTGGCTTGCTGTTTCAGGAAGTCCAAGGCAATGCTAAGGGAGTTGAAGTCTGAATTGTAGCTGTCATTTATCAAAGTGCATCCGTTCAGCCCCTTTTTTACCTCCAGCCTCATAGCCACAGGTTCAAGAAGAGCCATTCGTTCGTTTATGTCTTTTTGCGGAATATCCAAATGCAGCATTACAGCGAGGCAGTGCAAAGCGTTTTCGACAGAAGCGTCGTCAGTAAAAGGAATTTCAAATTCGTGATAAACAGATTTGTACAGATATTTGACAGTAGTTCTTCCTGCGTCTTTGTCTGTTGACAAAACTTGAATGTCAGCTTCCGAACACCTGCCGAACGTCAAAAGTTTGGCCTTGAAGCCAGCCTGCAGAACACTGATGTCCACAAGTTTATTATCCTTGTCATATATCAGTATGTCGCAGTTTTTAAAAAGAAGAAGCTTTTCGTTGCATTTCTGCTTAAGGGAGGAAAAATTTTCCTGATGAGCCTCACCCAAATTTGTAAATATGCCGATTGTCGGATTTATAACCGGAGCAAGTTTGGCCATCTCTCCTGGTTGAGAGATTCCAGCTTCGAATATTGCAATCTGGCTGTCGGCGTTCATCTCCCACACCGAGAAAGGCACGCCAATTTGAGAATTGTAGCTTCTTGGCGAGCGGGTAATCCTAAAATCTTTGTTAAGAAGTTGAAAAAGCCACTCTTTCACGATTGTTTTGCCGTTGCTTCCTGTTATGCCTATGACAGGAAGATTGAATCTGTTCCGGTGATGAGCCGCCAATTTTTGCAGAGCGTCCAGCGTGCTGTCCACAACAATGAAGTTGGAGTTGTTATACTTTGAAAAGTCTATGTTGGAGTCAGACACGACAAAGCTTCTCACACCGTTCTTGTAAGTGCTGTCGATGTATTTGTGTCCGTCATTTCTGTTTGTCTTTATAGCGATGAAAAGAGTTTTTTCAGGAAACGAGATTGCTCGGCTGTCTGCAGACAGCTTGCTGATGTGTCCGAACCCGTTTCCAATTACTTTTCCGCCTATGATGTTAGCGATTTCTGGAATAGTGTACATATTCAAAAGTTTTAAAGTGCAGGATACGTACCGAAAGTGCGTAAGCGTGAAATTTATTTGTTTTCTTCTCTTAAGTTCTCTGCCAAAAGCTCTTCAAACTCAAATCCGGTCAGTTTAGACGTTTTCTTTATGAGGTAAAAAAGGGCGATTAACATCACTAATGTAGAAGGCAATGCGATAACGGGGTAGCTAAGCCCTGTCATTTTTGCAAGTTCTTGCGAAAACTCTTCAGTGCCGGTAGGACTGTGAATTAAATATTTAGCAAGAGCGAAATTAAGAACAGAAGAGAGCAAAAAAGAGCCCGCGAGCATGTAGGTTGAGTAAACTAATGTTTTTTCAAACTTGTCGTAATTTCCGTTCTCATTTAGTTTGTTTTCTATACGTTCTGTGTCAAGAAGCGTGTCATTGTATATTAATTTTTTAACGAGCGGGTACGGTGTCTTTAGCGAAACAAGTACAGCTATGCCGATAAGCATGGGCACGGCCGCTTCCTTAACGGCGATCCATTCGCTCGGAAATTTAAACACGCCGATGATACCCGTAAGAAATATCCCCACGAACCCTACGATAGAGAGAAAATTGAATTTTTTCTGCGAAGCAAGGTCGTACAAAAAGTACAAAGTAGGGAAAGACAATGCCGCAATAAGTCCGTAAATCGGGCCAAGTTTATCTTCGGCCGTCAGTTTAGAAAGAATAATCACTGGCAGCACGATGTTGAAAATAATGTTCAGGAGCAAATTCTCTTTTTTCTCTTTCTTTTCTGTTTTTTTCTGTTTGTCCATTTTTCTTTTTAATTTAGTCATCATATTGACTCGACTTCTTCTTTTCGCAGAATACGAGCCATTGTCCGTTTTTCAAATCTTACGAAAAACAATACAAATTACGTTAATTAAAACGATAAGACCAAGAATTTGTTTAGTTGAAATTGTAGAAAAAGCACGATAAAGGACATTTTTTCACTTATAAGTCAAACTTTTTCAAACTTTTCCTAAAAATTAACTTAAAAAGAGTAAATTTGCAGACATTCTATAAAACGAATAAATTTTATACATTATACAATATGAAGAGAGACAATGCAATTTTCGAAATTATCGAAAAAGAACGTCAGCGTCAGCTCAAGGGCATCGAGCTTATCGCATCTGAAAATTTCGTGAGTGAACAAGTTATGCAGGCAATGGGTTCATGCTTGACAAACAAGTACGCCGAAGGTTATCCCGGAAAGAGATACTACGGAGGTTGTGAGGTTGTTGACTTGAGCGAGCAGCTTGCCATAGACAGGCTAAAGAAGATCTTCGGAGCAGAATGGGCTAACGTGCAGCCGCACTCAGGAGCTCAGGCTAATGCAGCTGTTTTCTTGGCTTGTATGAATGCTGGCGACAAATTCTTGGGGCTTAACTTGTCGCACGGCGGTCACCTTTCTCATGGTTCGCCAGTGAACTTCTCTGGTTTGATGTTCAACGCTTTGGAATATAACGTTAAGGAAGAAACCGGACGTGTTGACTACGACCAGCTGGAACAGGTTGCTCGTGCAGAAAAGCCTAAGTTGATTATTGCGGGAGCGTCTGCTTATTCTCGTGAATGGGATTACGCTCGTATCCGTAAGGTTGCTGACGAAATTGGCGCAATCTTCATGGTTGACATGGCTCACCCGGCCGGTCTTATCGCTGCTGGCTTGTTGGAAAATCCGGTTAAGCACGCTCATATCGTAACATCTACAACTCACAAGACTCTTCGTGGTCCTCGTGGTGGTGTCATTATGATGGGCAAGGACTTTGAAAATCCATGGGGCAAGAAGACTCCAAAGGGCGAAGTCAGAATGATGTCTGCTTTGCTTGACTCTGCTGTTTTCCCTGGTATCCAAGGCGGACCGCTAGAGCACGTTATCGCAGCTAAGGCTGTGGCTTTTGAAGAGGCTTTGCAGCCTGAATACAAGACTTACCAGTCTCAGGTTAAGGCTAATGCTGCAGCAATGGCTAACGCTTTCATGGCTAAGGGGTATAAAATTATCTCTGATGGAACTGACAATCACTCAATGCTTGTCGATTTGCGTCCGAAGTTCCCTGAACTTACAGGTAAATTGGCAGAAAAGGCTTTGGTGGCTGCTGATATCACAACTAACAAGAACATGGTGCCGTTTGACAGTCGTTCTCCGTTCCAGACTTCTGGTTTGCGTTTCGGTACACCGGCTATCACAACTCGTGGCGCTAAGGAGCCGTTGATGGAAGAAATCGTGGAAATGATAGACACTGTGCTTTCTGCTCCTGAATGCGACAAGACGATTGCTGCTGTTCGTGAAAAAGTGAACAAGATAATGGCGGACTATCCATTGTTCGCATGGTAATTTTGCAGTTTCTTGCTTGTATGCGAGAGGTTGCTTTGATTTTAATATACAAAAGAGACGTTCACGAGGGACGTCTCTTTTTTAATCGTTTAAATTTATATGAAGATACAAAAGACAAATGCGGCAAGGTTGCTGGATTCTAAAAAGATTGCGTATGAACTTGTGCCATATCAGGTTGACGAGAGCGACCTTAGTGCTGTGCATGTGGCGGAACAGTTGAGCGAGCCGATTGAGCAGGTCTTTAAGACGCTTGTGTTGCGTGGAGACAAAAGCGGATTTTTTGTATGCGTTATTCCGGGAGCTGATGAACTGAATCTTAAATTTGCTGCAAAGGTGTCTGGTAATAAAAGTTGTGACTTGATACCAATGAAGGATATTTTAGGGGTTACGGGTTATATTCGTGGAGGATGTTCGCCGCTTGGCATGAAAAAGAAGTTCCCGACGTTTATTCATAACACTGCACCATTGTATCCTTTTATATATGTGAGCGGTGGTGTCAGAGGTCTGCAGATAAAGATAGAACCGCAAAAACTTATAGACTGTTGCGAAATGACGGTGTGCGAGCTTGTTTCAAAATAGTTCCCCTTTACCTCAGCATAATGGCACTGACGGCTCTTCCGGATTTTAGTCCGTCTCGTCGGGCTGAAAAGTACCTCGTGCTCGAGTAGGTGCAGTTTATATTTGTTTCTATATTGCATGGCGGTATGTTGCAGTTTACCAGCTGAATCTCTAAAGATTTTTGCAGGTTTAGCGTAACTTTGTCGTTGCGATAGCCGTATTTGATTTGTTCCATTTCATGCACTGAGAAGGCTTTTTCAAATTCCGCGATAACTTCATCTCCAACCTCAAACACATCTGCTCCGATAGCCGGGCCGGTTACCGCATAGATATTAGAGGGTACAGATCCGTAACGTTCAGACATTTTGCGAATTGTTTTAGTTGCTATCTCTTTGACCACACCTCGCCATCCGGCGTGTACTGCGGCTGCCGCATTGTTCTCTTTGTCAAAAAGCAGAAGAGGAACGCAATCTGCGGTAGTGACGCCAATGCATATTCCCTTCACGTTTGTGATAAGCGCGTCGTATTTCAAAAGTCTCTCTCTAACATCTATTTCAGAAAGGGAAAGGAAGGAACTGTCAATTTCGCAAATTTCAGACTCGTGAATTTCGCGGGGCACAAAAAGTCTCTTAGCGCCAACGGCAGAGCAGACTAATTCTCTGTTGACACGTACACAGTCAGGATTGTCTCCGCAGTATTCGCCAAGGTTCAATTCCGAGTATAACCCGTCGCTCACACCACCAGCTCTTGTGGAGAAAAAGTGCGTTACTCCAAGTTTAGAGAACAGTTTAGAATATTCAAAAGAGGCAGCCTTTAAAGCTGCCACGTTTTGATTTTTATTTTTTTTCATCGTCCCAGTCCTCTTCAAAGTCTTCGTCGATATAGTCAAATTCCTCTTCGTCAAATTCTTCCACATCGTCCCAGTCATCTTCGCAAGAAGAAAGGTCGATAGGGCGGTGCGTGATAGTAGTGTGTCTGTCCACATCTTTGCTCAGTTCGGTCCAGAGCAGGTCTTTCAGTTCTGTGACACCGATTCCTGCGACAGAAGAGAGGAACACGTGCGGAACATCCTTAGGCAACGTTTCTCTTATCGCTTCGATTAGCTCTTCGTCAAGCATGTCAGACTTGGATATGGCAAGCACGCGCTGTTTTTCAAGCAGTTCCGGATTGAAATTCTCCAGTTCGTTGAGCAGAATTTCGTACTCCTTATTTATATCGTCAGCATCAGCAGGAACGAGGAACAGCAGAATTGCGTTTCGTTCAATATGTCTCAAGAATCTAAGGCCAAGCCCTTTACCTTCAGACGCGCCTTCGATTATACCAGGAATGTCTGCCATTGCGAACGATTTGCCGTCGCGGTAAGGCACAATTCCGAGGTTTGGCACAAGAGTGGTGAACGGATAGTTCGCAATTTTAGGTTTTGCGGCCGACACTACAGAAAGCAGCGTTGACTTTCCTGCGTTAGGAAAACCGACCAGTCCGACGTCTGCCAGAACTTTCAGTTCCAGAATTATATTTTTTTCAATAGCAGGCTCGCCAGGCTGTGCAAATCGCGGAGTTTGGTTTGTAGCCGATTTGAAGTGCCAGTTTCCGAGTCCGCCACGACCACCTTTCAGCAAGATAACCTCCTGGTCATGTTCTGTCACGTCGCATATAAACTCGCCAGTGTCGGCGTCATAAACGACAGTGCCGCAAGGCACCTCTATTATTTTGTCCTCGCCATTAGCGCCGAAACTGCGGCTATGACCGCCGCTTTCACCGTTGCCGGCAAATATATGACGAGCGTATTTCAGGTGAATAAGAGTCCAGTAGTTCTTGTTCCCTTTAAGAATGATGTGACCGCCTCGTCCGCCGTCGCCTCCGTCAGGACCGCCTTTAGGCACGTACTTTTCACGATGCAGATGCGCAGACCCTGCACCGCCTCGTCCGGAGCGGCAAAATATTTTCACGTAATCAACAAAATTAGTCTCTGCCATAAATCAATTTTTTAGTGTTATAGGGAACTTTTTGAAACTGTAACCCATAAATTTTAGAAAACAACGTGCAAATTTAATAAAATTTTTAACTTTGCATTTGATTTACAAGGTGAATAATATGAAATTGTCAGATAGAAAAGATATAGCAGACAAACTTAAGGCGCTAAATTTAAGGGCGTTTCTGTTTGATATGGACGGTGTCCTGTTTGATTCTATGTCTCATCATGCAAAAGCTTGGGTGCACGCGCTGACCAGCAAAGGCTTCGAATTTAACGAGTATGAGGCCTATATGAGAGAGGGCATGACCGGCTCTTCTACAATAAACGACGTGTATAATAGACAGTTAGGGCATGGAGCGACAGAAGAGGAGTGTCAGGAAATTTATAAGATAAAGTCAGATTTCTTTGAGACGCTTGGCGAGGCGAAGCCGATGGCTAACATAATAGATGTGCTGCAGTTTGTGAAATCTGCCGGCATTGATATTCATATAGTTACCGGATCAGGGCAAAGAAGTTTGCTTAACAGGCTTAATCATCATTTTCCCGGCTTCTTTTCTCCAGACAAGATGGTGACAGCTTTTGATGTAAAGAAAGGAAAGCCAGATCCGGAGCCGTACCTGATGGCTTTGCAGAAGGGCGGACTGACAGCAGAGCAGGTCATAGTGGTGGAAAATGCTCCGCTTGGTGTTCTCTCGGCTAAGGCGGCTGGTCTTTTCACTGTTGCTGTAAATACTGGAATCTTGAAAGATGAAGAGTTGCTGAGCCGTGGCGTGGACCTTCTGTATGGAAACATGAGGGAGTTTGCAGACGACTTGCCGAACATCTTTCGTTGTTCAAATAATGTTTAACGATAAATATAGACTATATGTTATTCAGTGCGTTAAATGCAAGAATAGAGAAACTGGTTATTCATAAGATAGGGTCGCGTTCGGAGAATACGGAGAATGTGTATTCGAAGAGCTGTCTGCCGTTGGATAGTTATGACGGAGAGAGCCCAATACCGATGCTTCTGAAGCAATATTTCGTAGCTTCTTTCAGAGAGCCTAATCTGTATCATTTTGAAGGGAGGAATGCAGACCTCGCAACAAATTTGGTCTATGGCTCTGCGTGCGCCATATTTGACAATCCTAATGTGTTTTACGAACATTCGAGAATATTGGCGCAGCTGCTTTATGAAAATTCTTTGCATCCTAATATTAAGCCAGGCGAATTTTATGTGTCGTTGTTTGATGATATTGAAATCTTTGGAGAGACAGTCAAATGCATAGGGCTGTTCAAGTCTGAAAACAAAGAGACATATTTGAAGGTGGCGACTAATGGCGAATCTTTTGAAGTTAATTGCGAAGATGGTATTAACATAAAGAAACTGGATAAAGGCTGCCTTATTTTTAATGTGGAGAGAGAGAAGGGATTTGCAGTTTCTCTTATTGACAAGATTAGCAAGCAGGGCGAGGCTGTCTTTTGGAAAGATAATTTTCTTGGGCTGACATTGCGTCAGGACGAGACCTTCTTTACTCAAAATTACATAGACTTGTACAAAGGGTTTGTAAATAACGTCTTTTCTCCGGCGGCAAGCGAGGAGGTGCAGCGTACGGACCAGATCGAGATGCAAAATCGTTCGATGGATTATTTCAAAGGAAATACCATGTTTAATGAAGAAAACTTTGAACAAGAGGTGCTTGGCGGAAATTCGGACGTTATTGACGCTTTTAAGATGTATAAGCAGGAGTATTCGGAAAATACAGGGGTGGATATGGACAGGACCGAGTTTAAAATATCTCCGGATATAGTTAAAAAGGAAAACAAAAACTTCAAGTCTGTGCTAAAACTTGACAAGAATTTTCACATTTACGTGCATGGAGGTCAGAATCTTATAGAAAGGGGTTTTGACCAGAGGGTAGGGATGCATTATTACAAGGTCTTTTTTGAGACGGAAAGTTAAGGCGGATTTATAAATTCTGCGTATTGCAATCTTTTTTCATGTACTGAAATTAGCAGAATCATCGTCAAGTCTTCAGTTTGAAATATTGAAGCGAAAATAGCGGTCCGGGGCCTTGGGTTTCGGACGCTTTTCGTATAAGACAAACTAATAAGTCACATAGATACAGCATTTCATAAAAAAGCCATCTGCATCAACAAGATTATGGCAAGGTGCGAAGAAGGACTTATCCTTCTAAGGTTGATGCAAATGGCTGAGTTTTCAGATTTTACAGAGTCTGCCTTACAAATCGTCAGAAAAACTTTCCTGAAGAATTTTTATAGCCATATCCAAAATGGCAGAGTCGTACAGCACCACGATGCCGCCGTCAGGTCCTGGCTCAATATGTAGTCCGCAACACTTGCCGTCTTCAAAGTTTTGTCCTCCGAAGTAATTGCGCACAGTTTCAACAGAAACGTTAAGCTCTTCCGCAATTTTGTGAATGCTGCCATCTGGCAAACTGTCTTTGATGCTTCTCAGTTCGTTAAATGAAATTGTCGTACTCATACACACTTGGTTTTTGACATTATATTAGGCAGCCTCAGAAGCCAAAAACTTCCGAGGCTTTGTTTTTATTGTCTGTTAAATTCGAGTAATCGACCCTTAGCCGATTCGTCAAATTTACCTTCGTCAAACACAAGATTTCCGTTTACGAAAGTTTTTTCCACTTTGTAAGACAAAGTAGCGCCTTCCAAAGGAGTCCATCCGCATTTATACTGAATATCCTTAGCATCGACAGTGTACTGAGCGTTAGGCTCAACAATTACCAAGTCTGCATAGAACCCTTTTCTGATAAAGCCGCGTTTCTCGATATTGAAAAGTTTAGCCGGATTGTGGCACATTTTTTCCACAACCTGTTCGCGAGAGAAATTACCCTTCTTAGCCAGTTCAAGCATCATTGGCAAAGAGTGCTGAATAGAAGGGTATCCGGAAACAGCCGTCAGGCAGTCGCCTTCCTTTTCAGAAAGGAGGTGCGGAGCGTGGTCGGACGCAACAGTGTCGATAAATCCTTTTTCTATAGCCTGAAGCAAGTTCACGCGGCTCTTCTCCTTCTTGATAGAAGGGTTGCATTTGATTTTAGCGCCAAGCCTTTCGTAGTCGCTGTCGTCAAACCAGAGGTATCCCACGCAAGTTTCAGCAGTAATCTTCTTCTTGTCGATAGGCGAGTTTTCGAACAGAGCAAGTTCCTTAGCCGTTGTAAGGTGAAGCACGTGCAGACGAGTGTTGTGCTTCTTAGCCATATCGATAGCCTTAGAAGTAGATTTGTAGCAAGCGTCAGAATTTCTGATCAACTCGTGATAAGAGATAGGAATTGGGTTGTCTCCAAATTCAGCCTTGTATTTTTCAATATTGGCTTTGATCATCTCTTCGTCCTCGTTATGAGTAGCCACAAGTATCGGAGACTCAGCAAAAATCTTTTCGATTACGCTCATGTCGCTCACCATCATGTCGCCAGTAGAAGAGCCCATGAATATTTTGATACCGCAGACTTTGTTTTTGTCAACGTTGATGATTTCGTTGATATTGTCGTTTGTAGCTCCGAGGTAGAAAGAGAAGTTCGCCAAAGACTTTTTAGCGGCGATGTCCGCTTTCTCGTTCCACAGAGCCATAGATGTAGTTTGCGGTTTTGTGTTTGGCATATCCAAGAAAGACGTTACGCCCCCGGCAACAGCCGCCTTAGACTCGGTAAGGAAGTCGGCCTTGTCAGTCAGTCCCGGTTCGCGGAAGTGCACGTGAGTGTCTATTACACCAGGCAGCACCCACTTTCCGTCAGCGTCAATGACGTCAGCGTTTTTAATCACATTCTCAGGCACGTCGCCTTTGAAGATTTTAGAAATTTTGTCTCCTTCTATAAGAAGAGAGCCTTTAAAAGAATTGCCTTCATTTATGATTTTGGCATTGTGAATCAGTATAGTTTTCATTTTAATTATTATTGTCTAAAGTTTATAAAATCAATTCGTTTTAGCGGATCCTTTCTGCGGATATTTTCTGAAGAAACTTCTCCATTTAAGTCTGATCACCCCGAAGACAGCCTCTCCGAATATGCCTCCGTTCATTTTAGAGACTCCGAGCATACGGTTTACGAAGATTATTGGCACCTCCTTGATGGCGAAGCCGCACATGTAAGTGGTGAACTTCATTTCGATTTGGAACGCATAGCCTTTAAACCTGATTTTGTCGAGGTCTATGGTTTCCAGCACTTCCCGTTTGTAGCATTTGAATCCGGCAGTAGTGTCGGCGATGTTCATCCCGGTAATCATTCTAACATATTTAGAGGCGAAATAAGACATCAGCACCCTTCCTATAGGCCAGTTCACGACATTCACGCCAGAGATGTATCTGGAGCCGATTGCAAGGTCAGCGCCCTCGTCCTCGCAGGCTGAGTGCAGTTTGAGCAGGTCGTTCGGATTGTGAGAAAAGTCGGCGTCCATCTCGAAGATATAGTCATATTTGTGTTCGATAGCCCATTTGAACCCTGTGATATAAGCCGTGCCCAGCCCGAGTTTGCCAGAACGCTCTATGATGTGCAGACGTTCCGGAAATTCACTTTGTATACCTTTTACGATGTTTGCAGTGCCGTCCGGGGAACCGTCGTCAATAACCAAAATATGAAATGTCTTCGGGAGGTCAAACACCGCCCTGATTATTTTCTCAATGTTTTCCTTCTCGTTATAAGTAGGAATTATGACAATACCGTTATTCACCTTTAAAATTTATTAAAACGTTTTACGCAAATTTAATAAAATGGTTTTAACTTCGATTAATAAAAACGTTAAAAAATATCAACCTTTCATCTTTTTTCTTTTTTCTTTTTTGTAATTAGTTGATTTTTAGTTTGTTGTAAAAATATGCTTTTGTCAAATATTTTAGAAAAACAGAGCAAAAGCGGTCCGTTCGCATTTTTTTTTCTGCAAAAACGCAATATTGTCCTAAATAATTTGTGAAAAACAAAAGGAAGTCATGGCTCTTTCAATACCTCAGAAAACTTTGGTACTGCCTTCCAGGCAGATAAATAGGGAAGTAGAAAGCCAGAACTTTTAAAAGAAAGAACACATAAGGACGTTGAACACTAAAATAAAGTGTTGTTTTAGCAGTAATTCCCATCATGCAACATCCTTTTAATTTTGCTCTAAAATTATTTTAGACAATATTGACAAAAACGAGCTAAGTCACTTCGAGTCAGCCTTATGCGAACAAATCTTTAATCTCATCAAACTCCATAGCGGCAAACGGGTTGTTTGTGTTGATGAACGTGTTTGCGAGTTTGTTTTTTTCGCATTGCAGCTGTTGTATTTTTTCTTCCACAGTATCTTTTGTTATGAATTTGTACACCATTACAGTTCTTTTTTGCCCTATTCGGTGCGACCTGTTTATAGCTTGAAGTTCGGCGGCAGGATTCCACCAAGGGTCGAGCATGAATACGTAATCGGCTGCAGTCAGGTTCAGCCCCACACCTCCGGCTTTGAGTGAAATGAGGAAGCATACTTTTTCAGGATTGTTCTGGAACGATTCAATCACCTTTTCGCGATTAGAGGTCTCTCCTGTCAGTTTCTCATAACTGAAACCTAAGCTGTTTAGTCGCTCCTCGACAATGTTCAGCAATTTAACAAAAGATGAGAATATCAGCACTTTGTGTCCGCCAGCCTGCAAACTTTCTATATGAGAAAGCACGCTGTCCAGCTTTGGCGAGTCAAATTCGCCGGACTCGTCCACCAGCCGCGGGTGGTTTGCAATTTGCCTGAGCCTAAGCAGAGCCGAAATAGCAAGGATTGAGTCTTTTTTCTGCAAGATCTGGTCCATCAGCGAGTTTCTGATAGCAGATTTTTCTGTCTGATAAAGTTTGTTCTGAGATTCGCTCATCTCGCAAAGCACAGTCTGTTCTATCACCGGCGGCAAGTCTTTAGACACCTCGCTTTTGGTGCGTCTCAGCACGAAGGGCTTTATCAAGTGCTGCAACTTTCGTTCCAGTTCGACAACCGAAGGCTGACTGGTATTTTTGTATTTCTGAATTGGTGTCACATAATGTGATTTGAAGAATGAGAGAGAACCTAACATGCCTTTGTTCACAAAGTTAAGCTGAGCCCAAAGGTCGGTCAGAGAATTCTCTATCGGCGTTCCTGTGATTACAAATCTTCGGTTCGCTTCAAGTTTCAGAATAGACTGGTATATTTGAGACGACGTGTTTTTTATGTACTGGCTTTCGTCCAGCACGATGCACTCGAAGTTATAAGTGCTCAGAAAATCAATGTCGTTTCTGATAACTCCGTACGTTGTCAGCACGATGTTGTAGTGTTGAAATATCTTGTCTATGTTTTTCGTTCTGATGCGCTTTTGTCCCGAATAGTCGAGCACAGACAGTTCGGGCGTGAATTTCCTTATTTCGTTTTTCCAGTTATGAAGCAGAGACGTTGGCATGATCACAAGCGAAGCGTGTTTGCTTTCGGCGGATTTGCAGCTCACGTCTGCGTTATCAGTTCTTTTTGATGAATGTTCAGCCAAGTCGAACAATGTAGGTTCAGCCGAGTTGTGGCACCAGCTGTTGTTGGCGGATAGGCTGACTTCCTTTTTCTTCAGGCCTTTGTACAAGTATTGAAAGAAGGAAAGAAACTGCAGCGTTTTTCCTAAACCCATGTCGTCGGCAAGGCATCCGCCGAGGTTGTTATTATACAGATAGCAGAGCCAGGAGTAGCCCTCCTGCTGGTAGTTTCGCAGAGTCGCGTTAACGCCCTCCGGAACGTCCTGAATAATTTCGTCTTTGATTAAAGGCTTGTCTGGCAAATCGATTGATTCCAGAGCATTGTAAATGCCCACGTGCATTTTTTTCAGCCTGATAGAGCCACTGTCTGTCTCTTCTCCAAAGCTGAACAAGTCAGAGTATTTTGTAAACCATTCTTGAGGCAAAACAGCGACGCTGCCGTCAGGCAAAACGTATTCTCGATTGCCGTTCAGTATGTTGTTTCTCAGTTTGTAGAATGGTATGGAGAAGTTTTTGATAAAAACAGTGGCGTTTATGTCGAACCAGTCGTTCTGCTCTGAAAAATTCGTTTGAATCTCGGAGTCCGCAATAACAAAGTTTTTGTCGTCGAAGTTTATGTTTAAAGTGAAGTCGGACAAATTGCTCTTGTTCGCAGTCAGAAGGTCTATGATGTCGTATATGTTGCAGCTTTCCGAGTTGTACGGCCGCAGACCTGAGTTCACGCACTGAAACCCAGCTTCGTTCAGAGTGTGAACGTAAAAATTCTCCTTCTCCAAATCACGTTCGGTGATGGTGAACACGTATTGGTCGCCGGTCACCTCCAAAGCCACCTGTTTTGGAGACTGCACGAACGAATGGTAAAGTTTGTCGCCATATTTGAAATCCAAGTTCAGCACAGCGTTTTGGTTGAAATCGTGCGAAACGGTCACGACCGGCTCAAAATCCATAGTGTTATGTTTTATGCAGAATCCTTTAGCCTCCACGTCGTCCTCTTTTATAGCGTTCATCACGAAAGTCTCCATGTACTTTCTTTCCGTTTTCTTTGCGATAGAGATGAACTCCTTGCTGAAGAAAGGCGATATTTTATTGTAGTCTATATCTTTAAATATCAGGAGGTTATTTTTAAGGAGAATGCAGCAAGGCGAGTTGCTTAGCACAAGCGGAGAGCCGCCTTTGAGGTTTATCTGAGAGCCGCCGTTTATGACTTTGCGCGAATAGCGAAGGTCCTCGGCCGTGCGCTCAAATAGGACCGTGCATTTGCTGAACTCTTTATCCACATTTATGCGGTCTGAGTCATACAGATTTGTGAACGATTTTTTGTGATAGACGGGAATGTCTGTGTCCTTAAGGAGTTCTGCCACTTTATAGACGTTCTTGTCTATATGCTTTAGAATAAACTCTACGATGTTGCTGTTGTTTTTGTTTTTGCGCATGAACTCAGCGAGCGTGACTTTCTCCTTAGAGAATGTCTTCACAATATTGTTGTCGTTGTAATTGTCGCATAAACTAACTATATCTCTTTCTGTCTCTGTAAGGGAAAATTTGTCTATGTTTTTTGACGATAACAGCTCTTCGATAGAGTAGTAGTTTGCAACCTTGCTAAGCATGTATGGCTGAAACATAGCTCCCCAGAATTTATGCTCGACAATAAGCAGTGAAAATATAGTTTGCATATACGTAAGTTTTTTGAGACGACAAATTTAAATATTTTGTTCAAACCTAAAGTGAAAAGTGTACGTAAATATTAACAGATTTTGTCTTTTTTTTGTTTTTTTAGTAAATGATATTTTTTCAAAAGTATAGAGGCGAAAAAGAGAGCAATCATGACAATGTGTTATAAAACAGTGTTTTTTGGCAAATTGCAACGGTATGCGTTGCGAATTGGTGCCGCTTATTTTATAAGTGCGGCTATTCTCTATATTAATGCTGGCGATGGTGTGACATTTTGAAACTGATGATTGCTGTGGATATTTCATATAAAAGGTAAAAGGGCAGTTTTGAAAGCGAAAAATCGTGCGTTTCTGGTAGAAGTCAGAAAAGAGAGTGCCTTTCTGATAAAATGAAAGCATAAAAACTGCGAATGCTATTAGTTTTAAATTTTAATAACATTCTTCTCGCCGTTAATCCTTTGTTGGATTTGACAAAAGGACAAGGATGGCAAGTTCGCTTCTATGCTATTTTATTACCTTTAAAGAAAGGCATTTTTTTTGATATTTGCAAAATAATTCAGACTTAAATTGTCTGGTTTTGAGGCGAATGTTCTTTTTTTATCATGATTTATGTTTTTTAACATAGTAAAAGTTTCATAATAGAAAAAAAAGCGTATCTTTGCGGCATAATTTTAAACAAAATTTAGGGGAAAATGAAAAAAGTTTTAATTTTTATCGTTTCTGTTTTAGCTTTTGCTACAGCTAATGCAAAAGTTGGTGGTATTCAGTATGCTACACCGGGAGACTTCAGCCTTGGTATTATGTTGGGTGTGCCTCCTGCTGGAGACGCGGACGGAAAAATGCCTATGATTTCTATTGACGGAAATTGGGGTGTTACTTCGGGTTTTATCAATACAAGCGCTTTCGGTCAGAATGGTGCTATTGACTTGGGATTCTACTATGGCATTTGTGCGTACGAAAAAGACGTTCCTCATTTCAATGGTGAATTTGGTATTTTGCAAAATACAGTGTTGTTCAGAGCTGCGTTCCATTTTCAGTTTGTTGAAAACCTTGATGTTTACGGAGGTCTTGCTAATGGTGTGAACATCTGGTCTCCGACAGACGACGCTGATTTTGACACTGACGTTAAGTATGCCGGCGGTATGTTCTTTGGAGGCAAGTATTATTTCTCTGACGTGTTTGGCGTGAAGGCAGAATTCCCTGTATTTGACTGGAATGAAGGCAACTTGCCAATGTTCTCGGCTGGTGTCTCTTTCAATTTCTAATAGACAGGAGGTTATAGAAAAAAGTTGGGTTCGCCCAACTTTTTTTATGCGGTAGAGAGTGCGAAATGACGTATGCCGCATTTTATTCACAGGTAGGTTAAGTCTAGGTGAGTTCTAAAAATTCACCGTTTATAATTAAAATGTACGAATTGTGGGTTGATAAACTATTCGGCACTTTTTGATTTGTTTCGGCAACCAGCTGATTGTCAGTCGGTCACAGTGCTCGCACTGCTTCCTTCTTTCGCTCAGCAATTTCCTCGAAATAAATTCAAAATTTCCTCGAAATGAATTTATAGAATCCACCTTTAATGTAAAAAATGAGAAAGGTAGTTTTAGCATTTGTAGCTGTTGCGTCGTTTTTTGTATTCAGTGCGGAGGCACAGCAGTCAACGTTCGAAAAGGGCAGCGCAGTCCTTGATTTCACTATAGGGTCGCCCACTTCATCAGGGACGACGAACCGTGACGTGCTTATGCCGCCGGTGTCCATGACGCTTGACTTTGGCGGGCCAAGCGGTTTTTTCGGCGGGTCGAAGGGTAAGAGCAAAGGCGGAAAGAATGGCGCAAAATCTTCTGGCGGAAAAGGGGCTTTAGGCTTTGGCGGTATCGCAAGTTTCTACTATGACGACTGCTGGGGCTGGGAGGATGATTATTGGCACAACGGATACCATTATAACGGTCGCTGGCCTTATGATGCGACGGTGTTCAACATGTTCCTCGCGTTCCGCTTTTCGTTTCACTACGAAGTGGTGGAGAGCATGGATTTGTACGGAGGTCTGCTTATGGGCGGCCGCTTCAGGATTTGGAACTATGTAGAGCCGTACAACTACGAGTCTTATACTGGCGAACATCCGATAGGAAGCAAGTTCTGTTTCGGGCCGTTTGTGGGTATGCGTTATTACTTTGGCGATGTGTTTGGTCTGAAAGCTGAATTTGGCGTTGACACAGGTGCCGGATTGCCAAACGCTCAAGGCGGTATTTGCTTGAAACTGAAATGATGACGTGAAAATACCGGTATTGTTGGAATCGTTAAGACGATAAACGTTGGATTTGTCGTTTTGTTGATTCTGTTGTCATCAGAGTTTTGTGTGTGCTTTTGTTAATATTTATTTATAAAAAATGAAAAAGAAAATTGTTGTTTTGGTACTTGCTTTGACAAGTGCGGTGTTTTCGGTGTCGGCAAGGGACATTTTGTCTTTAAAGAACGGAAGTGTGATTAAAGGAGAGCTTATTGAAGCCACCGGAGAGCAGGTTAAATTTAAGACCGCAGACGGCAGTCTATGGGTTTACGGCATGAGCGAGGTTATCTCCGTGACAAAAGAGAAGCAGGCTGAAGAGACTGTTGCGGAAGAGACAGAGGCTGCTCCAAAAAAGAAGAAAGAGTTCAGCAAGAAGGGTTACAGAACTCAGATAGAACAGACGTTGGAATTTGGAGATTTTGTGGCGTTTGGTTATGACGCTATATTTGGATATCAGTTCAACAGTCATTTGCAGCTTGGAGGTGGTATTGGATTGAGAGCGTTTAGCGACGAAGTAAGAGGAGATGGCTTCGGGGTCCCTTTGTATGCGGATTTCAAAGTGAATTTTTTAAAAACAAAGGTTACTCCGTTTTTTGATTTAAAAGCAGGGTCATTAATAACTGCAGATCCAACATTTTATTTTTCAACGTCAGTAGGTGTGAAGATTCATTTCTCAAAAGCTCGGGCTTTGTCTATATCTACAGGGGTAGCTTGGGCGGGATGTGATTACTATGATTACTATGGTTATTACATTGGTGATGAATACTACTATAACGAATATTACTATGATTATACAGATTGTGCGTTTTCTTTTAATATAAATTATCAGTTTTAAAAGATAAGGCTAAAGATAAAGGTTTCCGTAAAAAAGAGCGGAAACCTTTTTTTGTTTTGCGCAATATGATTAAATTTGTGCTTGTGATGTAAAAATAACAGTAAGAAAGATGAAAAGAATATTAGTTGTTTTGATGATTGCATTGACAGGCGCGGCGTTTACGGCGGAAGCCAAAGATGTTCTGAAACTGAAGGACGGCAGTGTGATAAAGGGCGAACTGATAGAAGGTTCTTCAAATCAGATCAAATTTAAGGACTCGGACGGAAGCGTATGGGTGTTCGGTGTGGAGGAGGTTTTGTCCATGCAAAGAGAGCCGCAGCCTGAGAATGAGACTCTGCAGAAAAAGGAGGGGAGAAAGGAGTTCAGCAAGAGAGGCTACAGAACACAGATTGAATATGTAGCAGAAACAGGAGATTTCTCGGCGGTTGGTGTTGATGTGGTTTTCGACTATCAGTTCAATAGCCATCTTCAGCTTGGCGGAGGTGCCGGTTTGAGATCGTTAGAAGAGATGTATGACGGAGGTGGAGCTCCTTTGTATGTGGATTTTAGAGTGAATATCTTGAAAACTAAGGTCACTCCGTTTTTTGACTTGAAGGCGGGTACATTTTTGTTTCTTAAAAAATGGGGAGCGTCTCCTTACGTGTCACCGACAGCCGGAATAAAGATTCATTTTTCAAAGGCTCGAGCTTTATCATTTTTGTTGGGTGGTGCATTTGCAGAAGTTTGCAAAGAGTCTGTGTCTGGCCTGCATAACTTAGAAGAGAAGGCTGTTGTGAAACGCAAAGAGTATATAGGGAAGGCTTTTTCGTTCAAGTTGAATTATCAGTTTTAGAGTTTAATCGGATTATGTTTTTTTGTTATAATTGAAAAAATGAAAAGGATTTTAGCAGCTTTGATTTTCGCTTTGGTAAACGTGCTGTCCTCAGTGTCGGCCAAAGATTTTGTGAATTTGAAAAATGGCAGTGTTGTCAAAGGCGAACTGACAGAACTGTCGGACGGACACTTAAAAATAGAAAGCGCAGACGGCAGTCTTTGGGTCTTTGAATTGAGCGAAGTGGAACATTTTGGAAAAGACACGGCAGAGCAAGATAATACAGAGAGTATTAAGGTCGCAATTGCAGAAAAGCCGCTATGTTACAGCACTAAAGGATTCAGGAAGCAGTTGGAGCAGAATTTGGACTTGGGCATTTTTTTCCTTATGTTCGGTTATGATGCTATTTTGGGTTATCAGATTAACAGTCGTCTGTTCTTTGGTGTTGGCACAGGCTTTAGGAGAGGCGCCTGGACAAAAAGCAAGTACTTGATGCCGCTGTATATAGACGCTAGATTTAATTGCTCAAAGAGGAAGGTTACGCCATTCTTTGGTATGAAGGCGGGCCGGCTGTTGTATTTGAACGAGGACGGTTCTTCTTGCTACTATTCACCGTCGTTTGGCGTGAAGATTCATTTTGTGAAGGCACGTGCATTGTCTATCTCCTTAGGTCTTACTTGTGCAGAATATTACAGTTTATGCGACGATTATTGCTGTGAAGACTACGAGTTTGAGGAAGGGCAAAGACAAAGATACCATTCTTCTGAGATTTGGTCATTTAACGTCAGGCTAAATTATCAGTTTTAGAATATGTTTTTTTTGTTTAAAGATAATATTATAAAAATAACAGTCGGACAGATGAAAAGAATATTAGTTGTTTTGATGATTGCATTGACAGGCGCGGCGTTTACAGCGGAAGCCAAAGATGTTCTGAAACTGAAGGACGGCAGTGTGATAAAGGGCGAACTGATAGAAGCCACAGGCGAACGTGTGGAATTTAAGACAGAGGATGGCTACAAAGGAAGCTGCAATATGAGCGATGTTGTTTCGCTGACAAAAGAGCCGCCAACAGAAGAGGAGATGGCACAGGCAGAGGCGGAGAGAAGAAAAGCTGAGGCGGAAAAGAGCAGCGTTTTCAGCAAGAGAGGTTACAGAACTCAGATAGAGCAGGTGCTTGAGTCTGGCGAATTTGGCACATTCGGTTATGATGCTGTTTTTGCCTATCAGTTCAACAGTCATCTTCAGCTTGGAGGCGGTGTGGGTGTCAGATATTTGAGTGATTTGAGTGGCAATTTCGGGCTTCCTTTGTATGTGGATTTTAAGGCGAATTTATTTAAAGCGAAGGTTACGCCGTTTATCAACCTGAAAGCAGGAACTTTATTGCAGTTTGGCGAATTTGGAACTGGTTATTATCTCTCTCCGTCGGTAGGAGTGAAGCGCCATTTTTCCAAAGCACGAGCCTTGTCGGTCTCCACTGGTCTTGCTATTGCAGAGTGTGTGGAAAATTACTTTTATTTAGACGATGAGTATTATGCAGGTTGCGCGTTCTCTTTTAAAATAAATTATCAGTTTTGAAATTTTCACTAAATTGTAACAGTAGAAAGATGAAAAGAAGGTTTGTTTTTTTGATAATTGCACTGTTTGGCGTTCTGTTTTCAGCATCAGCCAGAGAAATTTTGATAATGAAGGACGGAAGCGTCTTGAAAGGCGAGTTTGTGGAGGCGACTGGCGAACAGGTGAAATTTAGAACCGACGATGATACAGTTCGTGTTTATGAAATGGATAAGGTCGCCTCTTTGTCGGAAGAGCGGCTTAAGAATTTTAGCACTAAAGGCTACAGGTCGCAGATAGAGCAGGTTGCAGAGTGCGGCAGTTTTTGGGCTTTTGGCTATGATATAATTTTTGGCTATCAGTTTAACAGTCATCTGCAGCTTGGAGCAGGGGCTGGTTTCAGGTTTCTTGAGGATATGTATGGCGACAGGTCAGTTCCTTTGTATATAGATTTTAAGGTGAATATACTAAAGACTAAAGTGACGCCGTTTTTAGATTTCAAAGGTGGAGCTATGATGTTTGTTGATGAAAAAATAGGTTCGTCGTCCTTTTATTTGTCACCTTCGGTAGGGATTAAGAAGCACTATTCAGAAGCGAGAGCGCTATCTTTTTCTGCAGGATGGACGGTAGCTCGGTATCATGAAGATGTCTGTTCAGGTTGCAGTGGTGACGGAGAAGATGCATTTTTTAACGGCGGCGCATTTTCTTTTAAAGTTAATTATCAGTTTTAGGCAACTTTTATAAATTAGACGTTTAAGTCTTTTTTATTCTGTAACCGGAAATAATGGTAAGGTTTCTGTAAAAAAGGCAGAAACCTTTTTTCTGTTTTGTGCATAATGGTTAACTTTGCGCGTTAAAATTTGTAGAGATGGGCGAGAGTCAAAGAGAAGATAAATTATTTACGGTTAGCTATATATGCAGCGCATTGGCTAACTTTTTGATGTTTTTCTGTTTTTATCTGCTTATGCCTATATTGGCTTTGTATCTGAAAGATGCGTTTGATGCGGAGAATCAGGTTGTTGGAATCGTGCTGTCTTGTTACACAGTTGCAGCTCTTGCCATACGTCCGTTTTCGGGCTATCTTGTTGACACATTCGCCCGCAAGCCGCTCTATCTTGGGGCTTTGTTCTTCTTCATATTGATATTTGCAGGCTATCCGTTAGCCGGTGGCGTTTTGGTTTTTGCCGTTATGCGCATTATGCATGGTCTGGCTTTTGGAATGGCGACTATAGCGGGAAACACAATCGTGATAGACATCATGCCGTCGTCGCGCAGGGGCGAGGGGCTTGGCTATTACGGCCTCTCTAACAACATTGCGATGGCTATAGGTCCGATGGCCGGAATGTATCTGCATGACCATTACAGTTACAATGTGATTTTTTACGGAGCATTTGCCGTAGGCACGATCTCTTTGTTTGTGGCGACTCAGATACAGACTGCGCCAAAGCTGAAGGTTGTGAAAGAGCCAATCTCTTTAGACCGATTTATATTGAAGAAGGGTATTCCTGCAGGTATAAATTTGATGCTTCTTGCAGTGCCTTACGGAATAACAACCTCTTACATCGCTTTGTATGGTAAGGAGCTGGGCATAAACACTCCTGTTGGTCTGTTCTATTGTTTCATGGCGGTCGGGATTGCGCTGTCGCGGCTCTTCTCTGGCAAGCAGGTTGACAAGGGACGCCTGACTCAGGTCATTGCTCTGGGCGCGTCCATTGCGGCGTTCTCCTTTTTCTTGCTGCCGTCGCTGGTTCTGTTCGCGGAGGCGTCGCCAAAACTGACTCAGACGCTTTTTTATGTGAACGCATTACTTATAGGGGTAGGCTACGGAACTATATTTCCGGCTACTAACGCCCTGTTTGTAGGGCTTGCGCCTAACAATAAGCGAGGCACTGCAAATTCTACATACTTATCATCGTGGGACATCGGCATAGGAATCGGACTGCTATCCGGCGGATACCTCAGCGCGGTCTGCAATTTCTCTTTCGCCTTTTTTGTAGGCGGATTGCTGGATTTGGCGGCTGTGATACTTTTTGTGAAATATACAGGAGATCATTTTCATCGTAACAAGATAAAGGAATGACAAATACAGACTTGATAACCATATTAGGCCCGACCGCCAGCGGAAAGACCACGTTTGCGGCTAATCTTGCGGCCCGTTTAGATAGTGAAATCATTAGCGGCGACTCGCGACAGGTTTACAGAAGAATGGATATTGGCACAGGAAAAGACCTTGCCGATTATGAGGTGGACGGAAAGAAAATTCCGTATCATCTTATTGATATCGCCGAGCCAGGGTACAAATATAATGTCTTTGAGTTCCAGAGAGATTTCCTGAACGCTTATCAAGATATTAGCGAAAGGGGTAAAATGCCTATCCTTTGTGGTGGTACGGGGCTTTACATAGAGTCTGTGCTGAAAGGATACAAATTGTTGCCTGTTCCTGAAAATAAGGAACTTAGGGAGCGTCTGCAAAATTATTCGTTGACCGAACTGACAGAGATGCTTAAAAGTTACAAAACGCTCCATAACACGACGGACGTAGATACGGTGAAACGCGCCATCAGGGCTATTGAGATTGAAGAGTATTATCAGAGCCAGCCTAAGGATGTTTCCGCTTTTCCGCAGATAAACAGTGTGATTATCGGGGTGGATATAGACAGAGAGGAGCGCAGACGCAAAATCTCGGCAAGGCTTCGCAGCCGTCTGGACGAGGGCATGGTAGATGAAGTGCGCGCAATACTTGATTCGGGAGTCTCTCCGGAGGATATGATTTATTATGGTCTTGAATATAAGTATCTTACAAATTATATAATAGGTAATTTAACGTATGAGCAGATGGTTGGCGAGCTGGAAATAGCCATTCATCAGTTTGCAAAGAGGCAGATGACGTGGTTCAGAGGTATGGAGCGTCGCGGCTTGAAAATAAACTGGATGGACGCTTCAATGCCTATGCAAGAGAAGATAGACTGGGCGATGGAGATTTTGAAGATTTGATAACAAAGAGAATAAAGAAATGCGTCGGAGAATATCTGACGCATTTTTTTTGTGTTGAAATCGGAAAACGCACCTGTTCGGCCGTTAAATCTATTGGAAAACGCACCTATTAGACCATGTAAAATATCGGAAAACGCACCTTTTTTAATATAAAATCTATCGGAAAACGCACCTTTTATCAAAAAAACATTATATTTGCGCCTGATAAACAAGCTGTAACATGTTATATAGAAAGATAACCAAAAGGATAGAAGAATACCTGACATCAAACTCGGACAGAATGATGTTGGTTGATGGAGCCCGGCAAATAGGAAAGTCCTATATAATTCGTTGGGTTGGGCGACGTATGTTCTCCAACTATGTAGAAATCAATATGGAGGAGGATAAGTTGGGCGACAGAGTATTTGCGGAAGCCAAGACCACAAAAGATTTTTATATGGCTCTCAGCGTTGTGGCAGGCAACAAGTTGAAGGACAAGTCCAACACCCTTGTGTTTATTGACGAGATACAGGCTTACGATCACCTTCTCACCCTTGTTAAGTTTTTGATGAAGGAGGGCAGGTTTTCCTATATAGCCAGCGGCTCTTTGCTTGGCGTGACACTGAAGCAAATACAGTCTTTGCCGATAGGCAGTCTGGAGGTTGTTCACATGTACCCTTTGGACTTTGAGGAGTTCCTGTTTGCCAACGGAGTGGGCGAAGGTGCAATTGATGCGATGAGAAAGTGTTTTGAAGACAGTCAGGCTTTGCCAGATGCGATGCACAGCAAAATAATGGACCTCTTTAAGAAGTATCTTCTGGTAGGCGGATTGCCGAGAGCGGTGGAGATTTTCGTCGAGAGCCGAAATGTAGAACGTTTCAGGTCGGTGCAGAAAGAGACCCGCAATTTATACGCCGTGGACGCTTCTAAGTATGAAGAGCAGCATAATAAGCGATTGAAGATTCGACGCATTTTTGACATGATTCCGTCCAACCTTGAAAATAAGAAGAAGAGGGTTGTGGTGAAGGATATCGAAGACAAGGGCTGGAAGAGAAGCGACGACTATCTTGACGAGTTTGACTATCTAATTTCGGCAGGCATAGCATTGGACGTGAAGGCTATCAGCACTCCGACCTATCCGTTGTCTGAAAACTGCGGAAAGAATTTGCTGAAGCTCTATCTAAACGATGTGGGTATTTTGTCGGGCTTGTTCTACCGCAACAACATATCTGCGATAATGTCTGATGAAAGAAGCGTAAACCTCGGCTCGGTTTATGAGACGGTGGTGGCGCAAGAGCTGAAGGCGCACGGATATAATTTGTACTATTACGACAACAAGAAAAACGGTGAGGTGGACTATCTGATTGATGATGTGGATAATTTATCAAATATCCCGATAGAGGTTAAGTCTGGAAAGGATTATACAGTCCACAGTGCATTGAATAAGTTTTTGGCTAACGACGAGTACAACGTAAAAAGAGCCTATGTGCTATCCAACGAGCAGAAGGTTTATACAAAGAATGGAATTACTTATATTCCAATCTATTATGTGATGTTCTTTCGGAACGAGTCTAATGTTGTAACGCAATTTTTGGACTAATGTCAATGTGAGGCATCAGTTTAGAGCAGGCTTTTAGTAAGTCTGCTTTTTTAGTTATGGAAAACACACCTTTTCTGGGTTTGTAAATATAGGAAAACGCACCAAATTG
>JAGBRL010000057.1 GCA_017632345.1 Paludibacteraceae bacterium | reverse complement strand
GGAAAACCTATTGGCAGAATTAAGTACGCACTAAATTAATTCCGCCAACAGGTAGATTCTATAAATTAATATTGCTGTCCGGTAAAAAATGCCGTCAATAAAGAATTAGGGCTGACACTTCTCACGAGGTATCAGCCCTTTTGGTTATCTTTGTTTTGGACAAACATAAATATAACCATGGGCAAAGATAGTCATTTTACCGGACAGCCGGTCTATAGTCAGGTGCTAAAGTTGCTTGACAAGGACAAAATTCGTCAAATTAGTCGTGATACGCAAGGCAGCGAGTCTTACGTCAAACGTTTTGGCGGGTATGAACATTTAGTGGTGATGCTCTTTGGAGTGCTTAAACACTTTGATTCTCTTCGTGAACTTGAAATAGGGATGAAGGCGGAAGCCCATAAGTTGTCTCATCTGGGCATTGACTATCTGGTAAGGCGCAGCACGCTTGCAGAAGCCAATATTCGTCGCCCTCAGGAGTTCTTTGCCAGTGTCTACGCATATCTTTTGGAGAAGTATGCAAAGTTTTTAGCGGACAGCCGCCCTCCCAAGAGTTATAAGGGACAGACCCACGAGCCCAAAGACTGGGAGAAGCTGCTTTATATGATGGATTCTACGACAATAACGCTTTTCGACAATATCCTGAAGGGAGTTGGAAGACATCCTAAATCAGGGAAGAAGAAAGGAGGCATGAAAGTTCACACCGTAATGAAGTACCATGTTGGTGTCCCTATGGTTGTCCAGCTTACATCCGCAGCAAAGCATGACCATTATCTGCTTAAGGAGGTGCATCTTCCCAAAGATTCAACGTTGGCAATGGATAGAGGATATATGGACATTGCTCAATTTCAGCGTCTTACTGACGAGGGCGTGTGCTATGTGACCAGGATGAAGAAGAATCTCAAGTATGAAGTGCTTAAGTCTGTCACTTACGTCAATCCGGAAGGTTTAGTGACACATATAGACCAGAACGTGCTGTTTACCAGAGGGGAACTCACTCACGAGGCCAGAAAAGTGGAAATCTTTTATGAGAACAAGAAGCCTGTGGTGCTGCTTACCAACAACTTTGACTTCTCCGTGGAGGACATTGCTGAAATTTACCGTCTCCGTTGGGCTATTGAGTCACTATACAAACAGTTAAAGCAGAATTTCCCACTTCATTTCTTCTATGGGGACAGTGTTAATGCCATACAGATACAGACCTGGTGCGTATTAATCGCCAATTTGCTGATAACAGTCCTTTCAAGAAGTATAAAAAGGAAATGTGCATTCTCACAGGTGGTCACAATGATTCGCCTCACACTCATGTACTACATCAACTTTATCTCGTTTATGGAGAATCCTGACAAAACATGGGATGATATTATTGCAGGAGATGTTCAAAAAGCACCCCCACAACCAATGCTTTTTCATTAGGGGGGCTTGCTTTTATCATGAAAAAGTCCGAACCCTTGATTATAAAGGAGTTCGGACAGGGATTTTATGCGGTTTTGAGTTTTACCGGACAGCAATAACGGCGAATATGTTATTCGCTGTTTTTTTGAGTATAAGGGTCTGTGACCCGGCAATGGAAAATATGTTCTTCTGTTCTTGTGTCTAATCTAAAATCTCATCGTTCATTACTTCTCCAAAAAGCCAATGCGGTGCCCTGATAAAGTCACCGCATTGCATCCGCTCACGCACCGCATTGTCTTTGCTCACTCACCGCATTGCGTCTTTTCGTTCACCGTTCACCGTTTAATAATGGCACGCAGATGACACCAATGCGACAGAT
>JAGBRL010000056.1 GCA_017632345.1 Paludibacteraceae bacterium | reverse complement strand
TTGTAAGTTTTTCAACTCCGTAATTCAGACTATGCAAAACAACTACGGAACAAAAGCGAATTACTTTGAGAACAGATCAACAAACTCTTAAGCCGAGAGTTTCAATGCAAAAGTAAAGGCTTTTAGAAATCAATTCCGAGGAGTCAGCGACATACCTTTCTTCCTCTTTAGACTAAAAACTATTTTTGCCTAATTTTTTTTACATCTCCACCGAAAATTTACGGTGATCCGATATAGATTTACATCGTGGTGAAAATACCTGAAGGCACAAAAAAAGGAGGCGTTTAAACCTCCTTTGTGACTCCGACAGGATTCTAACCTGTAACCTTCTGATCCGTAGTCAGAAACTCTATACAGTTGAGCTACGGAGCCATTATTTGCAAAGGGAAAACTTTGTGACTCCGACAGGATTCTAACCTGTAACCTTCTGATCCGTAGTCAGAAACTCTATACAGTTGAGCTACGGAGCCGTTTGCAATGCTTTGTTTTCCCAATTGCGATGCAAAGGTACGGTTTATTTTTGAATGTGCAAATCTTTTTGACTTTTTTTTGAAAAAAAATGATGCGGCGAAGCGTATTTTGCACTGTTTGGCCGAATTATTGATTTATCTCAAAAAAAATCGTCAATTTAATTGTGAAAAAATTGTATTAGTCAATTTTAATTTTTACTTTAGCGAAATATGTGATGTGTTTTTTTGAAGAAATATTTTCTTCTTAGTGTATTATGTATTGTCAAACAAATTTGAATTATTGTATGAAACGGATAAGTAAAATTTTGGCGGTCGCTGGTAGTTGTTTGCTGGCAGTTCAAGTTCAGGCTGGAATAAAAATAAGCGAACTGATGCCCTGCAATATATCTACATATATGGACCGTGGCGGAGACGAGGTTGACTCGCGCCGCAGTTATAATTTCCCCGGTTGGGTGGAACTTTATAATGACGGCGAGGAGGAGTCTTTAAAAGGTTATACCATCAGCCATTGCAAACAAAACAAGGACGGGTTGCTAGAATTTAAGTCAAGGTGTGTTGTGGAAGAGGACATAAAGGTAGGCGAGGGGGCGTATCAGGTTCTGTTCTTTGACGGCGAAACTAAATTCTATAAGCACATGCCGTTCAAGCTGGACTCGGACGGTGGTTCTGTGGCTCTCTACAAAAACGGAGAGCTGGTCGATTCGCTTACTTACGGAGCCATGGAGACACATATCTCGTACGGAAGGGACAGCAGCTCTGTCGCGGGATATATGAACCCTACTCCTAAAGAGGAAAACGGCAAGGCTTACAGATTTTCTACTGAAAGGGTGAAAAAGCCGAAGTTTGTGGGACAAATGCCTGGCGTTGTGAATGGTACTGTCAGAGTGGAGTTGTCTTGCGCCTCTTCCGGAGCTGAAATTTATTATACTACGAATGGTGCGGAGCCAAGAAAAATAGATTCTGCTCTGTACAACGGGCCTATAGAGATTGACAAAACTACGGTAGTCAGGGCAAGAGCCTTCAGGGGTGATGAGCCGGCAAGCGAAATTCTGACCGGTACGTTCTTGTATATGGACAAGTATCACGAATCTTGCGGCGGCTTTACTGTTCCTATCGTGTCTGTATCTACGGACGATATGTATCTGAAAGACCCGATGATTGGCTTCTTGCTGAAAAGCAAAGAAAAGAGCAAGAATGGCGCTGAGTTTCCAGAGTCAGACTGTCTGAGGGATATGGGCAAGGTGAATATTTTGCAGGAGCATTGGAATAGACCTGTTGTGGTGGAGTATATTGAGGACGGCAAAGTGACTATGGTGCACGAGGCGGAGGCTGGTGTGATGGGTGGTTGCTCGCGCGGCTGGGAGGTCGCTTCGCTGAAGCTCAAGGCCGGCAGCAAGGTTGGCTCTACTCAGAAGGAGTTCGTGTTTACTCATGGCAAAAGTCCTTTTAAAGACAAGCCGGACAATAAATACAAAAGCTTTCATCTCCGTAACGGGGGGAATGCGGGCAATGTTAACGAACCTGGACAGATACGAATCAGAGATGGTTTTATGCAGTCTTTGACTAAAGATATGAATGTGGATTATCAGGCTTTTCAGACTGTGGCTTATTACCTCAACGGCAAGTATCAAGGGCTGATGGGCTTGAGAGAAAGGACTAACGAGGATTATGTGGAGGCTAATTACGGCCTGGAAGATGACGAGGTGGATGTTTTGAAGACTAATAACGACATCGGAGTTGTCCCTTCTAACGGCACAACTGAATGGTACGACGAACTGATAAATTTCATTGAAAGCAACGACCCTGCGTCCGATGGTTATTATGAAACTGCTTGCAAGTATATGGATATGGACGAATATATTGATTATCATATATTTGAGCATTTTATTGTGAATACTGACTGGGTCGGAAACAATACGAAAATGTGGAGAGACCGCAAGAACGGAAAGCTGCGCTGGATTGTTTATGATACAGATTTCGGTTTCGGGCTTTATTCTCATAACAATTGCCGCGCAGACCTGAACTCTTTCACGTTTGCTACGGGAGAGAGCACGCCTATGTGGTCTAACGACGCGGAATGGAAGGTGACGCTGTTCAAGCATCTGAAGGACAATCCGAAGTTCAGTGAAAAGTTTGTGAACAAAGCTCTTATTCATTTAGGCTCCACATTTACTTATGACAGAGTTAAGAGTGTGTGGGACATGATTGAGGAGGAGGCTGAGAATGAGTATTGCGCATTTATGGAGCGTTACGAAAAGAACGGCACTTCGCTGGGCGATATGGGCGGCGTGGACGCTATGCTGAACTTCGCAAAAGAGCGTCCGAAATATATGTACGATCATATGAAGGACTTTTTTGACGTTGACGGTTATGTGGATTTTGAGCTGTCTTCTAATGTGGAAGGCGCGCGTTTCTTGATAAACGGAGACCTTCTGAACTCGTCGTCATTTAGCGGTTATCAGGTGGCTGGAAAGCAGCTTATGGTTGAGCCTATCGCTCCTGATGGCTACAAGTTCAAAGAGTGGAGTGTGCAGGATAATGCCAGAGAGTACTATTTTATAACTAAAAACAGCCAGTGGAAGTATTTCTATCAGAAGGAGAGTCCGGAAGGCGACTGGGCCGGTGTGGATTATGACGATTCTGCATGGAAAGATGGAAAAGGCAAGATGGGCTACAAAGTGAGTACAGATTCTGAAGGTTACAACACTGTCATGGACTATGGCTCGGATTCGCTGAAGCCTGTCAGAGCTTATTTCAGGTCAACTTTCAACGTGGACAGCCCAAGCGAAATTGACAGCTTGAAGTTTGATGTCCTTTACGATGACGGTTTTATCGTATATTTGAATGGCAAGGAAATTTATAGGAAAAATATGTTGGACAGCCTTGGTGCCGGCGAAGAACAGGCGGACGAACAGGCGAATGACTGGGACGCTGAATTTTCTATAGTTTCGCCAGAACTGAAGAGCGGAAAGAATGTGTTGGCTGTCTTGTTGTGTCAGAACAGTCCGGAGAGTGGCGACTTGACGTTGCGCGTGAATATGACAGCAGCGAAGAAGGTCTCTGAAGATGGTAGAAGAGTGGACGAGTCGCCTCGTTTCAGCTGCTTGCCGTCAGGAAGGGTCGAGCTGGAAGCCATCTTTGAAAAATGTGATTGTGAAAGTGTGTTTGAGGGTTATTCTGCTTTGAAGATGAACGAAGTGGCTCCGAGCAATGATGCGACGACCGATATTGTGGACGAGTATGGTATTCATTCGGACTGGTTTGAGATATACAATGCTGGTGACGACACCCTTAACTTGGCAGGCTTGTATTTGTCTGATGACGAGAACGAACTTGGAAAGAGCCTGATTTCACTCTTGCATCCGGACTCTACTAAGATTGCTCCTAAGGGATTTGTGCGCTTCTGGGCGGACAACGCAGTTTACAGAGGTCCGCTGCACGCTGATTTCAAACTGTCAAACAAAAATCCTACAGGTGTGTATCTGAGCGCTAAATGTGGCGGTGAGTATAAGAAAATCTCGGAACTGAAGTATAAAAAGCTGGCTCAGAACGTTTCGTACGGATATTTGTATCAGAATGAATCCGAGTTGATTAGCTTTACAGGTGAGTCTGAGGCTTTGTTCTGTGACGGCATCTGTATGTCCGGAACTTTATGTCCGACTCCGGGCGCGTCCAACGCGTTGTGTGACGCAGTTGAGGACAAAAGAGAGTTGTGTCCTTTGCAGTCTGCGTCGGCCGATGCGGAAGGCATACAGGTCTATCCGAACCCGACAGAGTCAATCTTGAACATAGCGGCTGATGAAACTGTCAAAATTTCTGTCAGTGTTTACGACGGTGTCGGCAGGTTGCTGCTCGTCAAAGAGATTGATGATGAGACCGGACAGATAGATATGAGCCAGTTTGCAGACGGAACTTATTATCTGAAGCTTGTGACACCGCAGGATGTGGTGCAGCGCACAGTGATTAAAAAGTGATTCTGAATAGCCTGTATAAGGGCTAGGGTATTATAAAGCTGGAGGTTGAGCCGTATGTGTTTGAGGCTCTCCTCCAGTTTTTGTTTTTTTTTGATAACTTCGTTTTTCTTTTGCAAACTTCTTGCATACGTCAAGAAAAATCACGAATATTGCGTGCGGTTCGTGCGAAGCATTGCCGCATATTTGCGAATTGTGATTGCATGTGCTCAATGCGGAACGTTCGCAGTTCGTTTTTGTGAAATTTAATTCTGCCAACAGGCAAATTTTAACATGTTTAGCTGGATAAAAAACAAGTGGAACTCGTTTATGAATAACGAGGAGTTAAAGAGAAAAATTTACGTTATAATTTTTGAGGCGGACACACCTTTGGGCAAGGCTTTCGACGTGGCTCTTATTGTCTGCATCGTGCTGAGTGTGCTTATCGTCATAATGGAGAGCGTCATATCGCACAAGCTGGTAGGGCTATCTATGAGAATTGTGGAGTGGGTCTTCACGGTGTTCTTCACGCTCGAATATCTCATGAGGCTCTATTGCGCTAAAAATCCGCGGAAATATGTCTTCAGCTTTTTTGGTATAATAGACCTGCTGGCCACTTTGCCTGCGTATCTGGGCATCTTTTTTGCCGGAGCTCAGAGCCTTATGGTCATACGCGTATTCCGCATCATACGCATCTTCCGTATCTTCAAACTCTTTAGTTTCCTGAAGGAGGGGCAGCTGCTGCTCAGAGCCCTTTATGACAGTGGCCGCAAGATTGTGGTGTTCTTCCTCTTTGTGCTTGTCCTCGTGATATCCATCGGCACGGTCATGTATCTTGTGGAGGGCGATGTGGAAGGTTCAAGTTTCAACAATATACCTAATAGCATATACTGGGCTATCGTTACAATGACGACGGTAGGGTACGGCGACATAACTCCGGTGACTCCGCTTGGACGTTTCCTTTGTGCTTGCGTGATGTTGCTTGGTTACACCATTCTGGCTGTGCCTACTGGTATTGTTTCGGCTTCCATGATCAAGACCGGCGGCAAAAAAGATGAAAAGCCGTGTCCGCACTGCAAACGTGTAGGCAATGAGCCTGATGCGGTTTATTGCAAGTATTGCGGAAAGTTTCTGGAGGAGATTGAGTATTAATTCGGTGGTTTTTATCAACCGCCTGTAGAAGGGAGGCGCAGGGACAAAAAAACGGAGACGTTTTCACATCGCGTATAAATTGCACCTGTAAAAAACTCAATATTTTCATATTACGTACAATGCGCACCAGCCCTCTGTAGATTTATGCAGGGCTTATGCCGTATTTCTTTCTGAAAACCTTGCATATTTAAATAATTTTGGTGAGTTTTGTATGAAAGTTGCCTAAAGCCAGAACTGACATGGTTTGTGAGGCGGCGTTATTTTAATTTAAAAATAAATAGTTATGAGAGTTATACCACCATCGGAATTAATTATAAATGAAGACGGATCCGTGTTTCATCTTCACATAAAGCCGGAGCATCTGGCTGATACTGTTGTGCTTGTCGGCGACCCGGCTCGTGTCTCAATGGTTGCGGGCTATTTTGACGAGGGAAGTGTCGAGTGCGATATTCAGAGCCGCGAGTTTCACACTATCACAGGAAAGTACAAGGGAAAGAGGATAACGTGCGTCTCTCACGGCATCGGAACAGACAATATAGATATTGTGCTGACTGAACTGGACGCATTGGCAAACATAGACTTTTCGTCGCGTACGGAGAAGCCGCATAAAAAGAGCCTCACGCTTGTGCGTATCGGAACGTCGGGCGGACTGCAGCCTTTCTGTCCGGTTGGCTCCTATGTCGTGGCTCGCCGTTCTGTAGGTTTTGACGGGCTGCTCAATTTCTATGAACTTCCGGAAGGTGTGATAGACTTGGATTTTGAACGTGAGTTCTGCAAGCACACAGGCTGGTCGGAGCGATTGGCTTCGCCTTATGTGGTTAGCGCGGACGAAGGGCTTGTCTCTCGTGTGGGCGAAGGCATGGTGATGGGTGTCACAATATCCGCTCCAGGCTTTTACGGACCGCAAGGACGTTGCGTAAGGATTCCGCTCGCAGACCCGAACCTGAACGAGAAGATTATGTCTTTTGATTATAACGGAGAGAAGATAACTAATTTCGAAATGGAGAGTTCGGCACTTGCCGGGCTTGCCAAGTTGCTGGGACACAAGGCGATGACTGTGTGCTGCATCATAGCCGGCAGGGTGGATAAGAGCATGAACACAAACTATAAAGGCTCAATAAGCGGACTGATTGAGACCGTTTTGGAACGTATATGAAATTACAGAACTTAAATTATATAAATGATGAAAATTAGATTGATTTTGGTTGCGCTTTTTTCTATGGCGTGCATGTCTGCGTTTTCGTTGGACAAGGAAGATAAAGATCGTGTTGTTAATGCAAAAGTGCAGGACATAGAGAATATGCTTTCAGTGGCTAAGCAGCAAATGAACAAGCCGTACAGTCCAGGTTCAAGAGGTCCTGAGAGCTTTGACGGCGCCGGACTTGCCGCTTTTGCATACGGTGAGCTTGGCGTGAATCTGCCAATGTCGGAAGCCGAAATGATGGCTAAAGGCAAAAAGATCAAGAAGGCGAAGAAACTGGAAGAGGGCGACATCGTTTTCTTCAATGTTAACAATGAGACAGTTGTGACTATCGTTGACAAGATGAAGGATGATGACTCTTTTGACCTGATATATGTCTCTAAAGAGCACGGAGTCACCGTAGGGTCGAGCGCGTATCCGCCTTTTGCAGGGAACTTTAAGTCGGCTGTCAGAATTACATCAGACAAAGAACTTAAAAAGATTCGCAAGGAGCATAAAAAAGCTGTGAAAGAGGCAGAAAAGAAGCAGAAGGAGATAGAAAAAGCAGAAAAGAAAGCGGCTAAAGCGCAAAAAGAGGCAGAAAAAGCTCAGAGAAAACTTGAAAAGGCAAATAAAAAACTTAGCAAGGCTCAGTCTAAGTGATAGCGAAGCGCCCGCCGTTTTAGTGCGGGTGTTTCCTCTTTTTTGAGTGTTCGTTTGAAATTTATGCACATTGGCTGAACAATTTTTGAACTTTCACTTGCGTTTTTTACGTTTGGATAGGATTTCCTTTGATAGTTTTATGAAAATCAGAATAAAGAGTGATATAGCGTTAAGCAAGACAGGCTTCGTGTTCAATCCGCAGACGGGCGAGAGTTTCTCTCTGAACCCGATGGGGAGCGAGATTTTTTGCCTTTTGAGGGACGGATTTTCAACAGAGGAGGTCGTTAAGATTATTACAGACAGGTTTGACGTGTCTGCGCATTCGTTCTCTACTGATCTGGATGATTTTGTGGCGATGCTCAGGCGATATGAATTGACTGATGAAGCGTAAAAAGATTACAGTTGCTGTTACGGGACTTAATGCAATTGACAATCCCGGGTCCGGGGTCTCTGTTATAAGAAGCCTTAGGGAGTCGGAGCTTTTTGAGTGCCGTATTGTCGGACTGGCTTATGAATTGCTGGAGCCGGGCATCTATATGAAGGAGATTGTGGACTGCGCGTATCAGGTGCCTTATCCGAGCGCTGGCACAGAGGCGCTTTTTCAGCGTATCGAGCAGATATGCGAAGAGGAAAAGCTTGATGTCATCATTCCTAATTTTGATGCGGAACTGTATTCGTACATCAAATTGGAAAGACGTCTCGACAATCTTGGTGTCAAGGTTGTTTTGCCTACGGTTCAGCAGTTTGAGGAGCGTCATAAGTATAATCTTTCGGATTTTGGCAAACGTTCCGGTATCTTGGTGCCGGAGAGCGTGGTTTGCAACTCTATTGGAGACTTTAAGGATTGCCCGGCAGATAAGCCTATTGTCGTGAAAGGAAAGTTTTACGACGCGTTTGTCGTTACTGGCAGAGAGCAGTTTGAGTATCATTTCTCAAAGATTGCGACAAAGTGGGGCGTGCCGGTCATTGTGCAGCAGTTTGTTGACGGGGCGGAGTTTAATGTGGCTGGACTTGGCGACGGAAACGGCAACTTGCTTGCGGCTGTGCCGATGAGCAAACGTTTCATAACTGACAAAGGCAAGGCTTGGGCTGGTGTTACTGTTGGTGACAGACGGCTTGTCGAACTTGCCGAACTGTTTGTGAAACAGACGAACTGGCGAGGCGCTTTTGAACTTGAACTGATCAAGTCTAAAGACGGGCGGTTTTTCCTTATTGAGGTTAATCCGAGGATTCCGGCTTGGATATATCTTACCACAGCCGCAGGGCAGAATATTCCGGAGGCTGTGGTGCGTATGGCGCTTGGTGAAAATCCTTGCGCGTTTGAATCTTATGAAGTCGGAAAGATGTTTGTGCGTTATTCGTGGGATATGATAGTGGAGCAGGACGAGTTTGCCAAATTCTCGATGGAGGGCAGAACTTAGAGCGTGTTCCGCATAAATGTTAATTAAGGCAGATTTTTAGTTTGGAGAAGAAAAAAAAATATGAAAGGCCGTTGATAAAGCCTATAAATGCAACTATGCCGGGCAAGTCCGGAACTGACGCTTACATCAGTCCGATGCTCGACATAGACGGCGTTTCTGTGCACTCTCTTGCGGAGCGGTTCGGAACTCCGCTTTTTGTGGTTTCGGAGAAACAGCTGAGGCGGAACATACGCATGGCAAAACGCGCGTTTTCCACTCGTCTTCCTAAAGTGGTCTTTGCATGGTCTTACAAAACAAACTATCTGGACGCAGTGTGCCGAGCCTTTCATCAGGAGGGTTCTTGGGCAGAGGTGGTCTCTGGCTTTGAGTATGACAAAGCTCTGAGCAACGGCGTGCCGGGAGACCATATCGTGTTTAACGGGCCAAGCAAGAATCGTGAGGATTTAGAAAAAGCTCTGAAAAATTCGTCGTTGATACATATAGACAATCTGGACGAATTGTATATGCTGGTAGAGCTGGCCGGCGAGTTGCAGTGCAGGCCGCAGGTTGCTGTAAGGGTCAATCTTAATGCAGGCACTTTGCCGGTGTGGGACCGTTTCGGCTTCAATTTAGAGAACGGGCAGGCTCTAGATGCGGTGTCTAAGATAATGAGTTTCGGATGTATGGATTTGCGCGGGCTTCATTGCCATATAGGCACGTTTATACTTTCGTCTAAGGCTTATGGTATTGCAGCTCAGAAACTTGCGGATTTTGCATGTGATATAAGGCGGCTCTTTGGTGTTGCTGTGGAGTATATTGATATGGGCGGAGGCTTTGCCTCTAAAAACACGCTGAAAGCGTCGTATCTTGTCGGGGCGGATATTTGTCCGTCTATGGACGACTATGCGGAGGAGATTGCAGATGCGTTCCATAAAGCTCCGTTCGGCAAGGGCGAGTTCCCGGCTCTGTTGTTGGAGACTGGTCGCGCGTTGGTTGACGACGCAGGGTTTCTTATTGCGTCGGTGCTGACAAACAAAAGGTCGGCGCAAGGTGGCCGTTACACGGTTATGGATGCCGGTGTGAATCTTCTTTTCACATCTTTCTGGTATAATCATAAGATCTCGCCGGCGCAGTTGTATTCGCAGCATTTTGAAAACACGACGCTTTACGGACCGTTGTGCATGAATATTGACGTGGTCAGGGAGCAGGTCAGTTTGCCTTTGCTTAACAAGGGCGACCTGCTGGTTGTGCATAATGTCGGAGCGTACAATATGACGCAGTGGATGCAGTTCATCACGCTTCGTCCGAATATAGTGATGATAGAGGAGAACGGCGGAACAAAGTTGATTCGGGAAGCTGAAAAATTTGATGATGTGACGAGGCTGGAGCGTTTGTAGTGTGTTTAATGAATAAAGCGATTGTCGGGCTGGTTCGTATGGATTTTGTGACGAGTATATTGAAGAGTTACAGTTCTGTGTTTTTCTCGCAGAGCAGGCTGTTTGGCGCGTTGCTCCTTGCAGTATCTTTCTCAAGCCCTTTGTCGGGGGCTTGCGGACTTGTTTGTTGCGTTATCGTAAATCTGCTCTCATGGTTTATGCTCGACTGTAAGCCGAAGGTCGTGAGCGGGTTTTACGGCTTTAACGCTGTGTTTGCCGGCATTGCCTTGGGGGTGTTCTTGCCGTTCGGCAAGGTTTTGGTCTGGCTGGTGCTGGCTTCTTCTTTGCTGGTGTTCTTGATCGAAGTGTGGCTTGAGTCTCGTATGTCCGGGCGGGGACTGCCTTTTCTGGTGTTTCCGTTTCTCATAACTTTATGGACTGTGCTTCTCCTTTTGCAGCAGACCGATAGTCTTGTGGGGTTTGGCATGACGTTCAGCGAAAGCTCCGCTTCTGTTTTGGGGCGCTTTTTCTCAGGTCTGGCGGAGGTTCTGCCTAACTTTGCGGAGGAGTATCTTAAAAGCTTGAGTTTTATATTTTTTCAGGTTGATGTGTTTTGCGGACTGCTAATTGCTTGCGGACTGCTTTGCTTTTCTCGTATAGCCTCATTCTTCTCTTTGTTCGGCTTTGCCGTGGCATATCTTTTCTATAGCTTCTTTGACGGCGGCTTTTTTAATGTTCCATTTGCATACGTCGGGTTTAATTTTATACTGACGTCGGTCGCAGTGGGCTGTTACTTTGTAATTCCGTCGTGGCGTTCTCTCGCGTGGTGCGCGGCGCTTGTACCATTGCAATTTTTGGTGATATATTCGTCGTCTCGTCTGTTTTCGTATTTATATCTTCCGACCTTCTCATTCACGTTCTGTCTTGTGAGTGTCTTGTTTTTGCAGATGCTTAGACTAAAAGAGAGGACGGGCGGGCTTCTGCTGGCTGATGATATTATGAACACTCCGGAGGAGACGCTGTACGAGGCGAAGGTGAGCAAGAAACGCCTTGCCGATTTGTCAAGGCTCTGCGTTTCTCTGCCTTTTTATGGAGAGTGGAGGGTTATGCAGGGGCATGACGGGCAATTTACGCACAAAGATGCGTGGCGTTACGCATGGGATTTTGTAATAGATGGCGAGTCTGGCTTGCAGTATGATGAGGACGGCTCGAAACTGTCTGATTACTATTGTTTCGGAAAGCCGGTGACTGCTCCGTTTGATGCGGTTGTCGAGTCGGTTGTCGAGTCGGTTGCAGACAACGAGCCGGGGTGTGACAACCTTTTGCAGAACTGGGGTAATTATGTTCTGTTGAGAAACGGTGAGCTATATTCGCTTATTTGTCATCTGAAACGAGGTTCTGTGAAGTGCGTGGCAGGACAGACGGTTTTACGTGGCGAAGTGATAGGTTTGTGTGGCAATTCAGGCCATTCGCTATATCCACATCTGCATTTTCAGATTCAGAAGTCGCCGTTTGTGGGAGATGTTACTCTGAAATACCCTTTGGACGGATATTTGAAAAGAGTAGGCGAAGATGTGCGGTTCCAAAGCGGTTATCCGGCAGAAAATGATGTGGTGCGAAATATACCGATAGCCGAAAATCTGTGCAAGGTATATAATTTTGCAGACCTGAAGAGCATAATGGCAAGTTCGGAAAAGTTTGGTTCTGAGAGATGGCTTGTTCGTGCAGACAGGTACGGAGCGCGTTACCTGGACTGTGAAGAAAAGGGCGCGAAGGCGTGGTTTGTGAACGACGGAAAGACTTTCCGGTTTGTGCGTTTTGAGGGGTGCAGAAGGTCTAATCTGTATTATTTTTTCTTGTCAAGTTATAAAATCCTTTTGTGCGATGAAGTTCAGTGGACTATGGAAGATGAGTTTTCCCTTTCGGTCCAGAAAAGAGGGGTTGTGGCTGTGCTGCAAGACCTGACGGCTCCGTTTTTTGTGTTCAAAAAATTAAGATTTTATGCTGAAAAGGGAAATAATATGGCTAAAATTGCAGAAAAAAGTATAACTTTACGAACTGAATTTAGACAGTCTGTTTTTGGCAGAGCTATAGATTCTTTAACGTTCGATATTTCTGCGGATAATTCGGTCATCTCGTCGGTGAAGGTTGTGAGCGGAACGGAAAGCTTTGTCATATCTTTTGTAGAGGAAAGATTTGTTTATGAGATAAAATGAGTAGATGCGTTTACATATTGATGTTGCTTTTGTCCTTCGGGCTTGGTATTGTAAAGGCTGAAGATTCTGTGGTTTCTGACGGTCTGCAATATTCAGAGTTGGTGGAGCAGAACAAGTTTCATGAAAATGTGCGCATCGGAACAACATATTTTGAGCTTGGCAAATATGCGCAGGCGTCTCATTTTTTAGAGAAGGCCTATTGCTACAGACCTTCGGACGAGCATGTTAGCGAACTGCTTTACTGGGCTTACGTGAATATGGGGCGAGATATGGAGGCGAAGAGAGTTTATAGTGAATTGTCTCCGGAACGCCTTGAATACAAGGCAGTCCGTCCTAAGGCTTTGTCGTCTGCTTATGTGGAGGGAGGTGCTTTGCTGTACAGCCAGAAGGGTGTTGAAGTGCCAGAAGGGTCGCTTTATTCTGAGGATTTTGACCAGGAAGGCGGAGCCTATGCCATGTTGACGCTTACGCATGATATTGCAGGCGGTTTTCAGGTGAGGCATGGGTTCAATTACTTGAACACGTCCGGAAGGCAGCGTGCAGATTCGGCTATGGTTCCGATACTGGACGGCTCTACAGATTTCGAGCAGTACGGTTATCTTGTGAATTTGAGGGCGGCCCTGCCTAAGCAGTGGAGAGTTTCGCTTTCTGGTTATCTGTTTGGCACGGAGACGGGGTGCACGGCTGTGTCGTTAGACACAACGCAGATAGAGCCGGACAACCGTCCGGGTTTTAATGACGGCTGGCACAATAACTGGTGGGGCTACGGCTACAACCCGTATTACGGAGGCTTCAACTACATGGGCTGGTGGGCGCCGTATTATCCGGTTTGGGGTGATATGGGCAAGTTGCCGGCAAAGGTGGCGTACAATACAACCCCTGTGCAGAGCAGAGAGTTCGGTTATGTGGCTGAGCTGGCTGCCCAGAAATATTACAAAGCTCTGGAGTTTGAGTTAGCTCTGTCGTATTCAAACTTTTGGGAAAGTTTGTGGCAAACCTCGGCGGCTGTATCCTATTATCCGTATGGCGACGGGCGACTTTATCTGCGCACGTTGCTGGCCGGCGTGTTTGCTGACAGCGGCAGCAAGGTGATATTTGAAGAGAAGGTCGGAGGGCGCATCTGCGGTGATGTGTGGGGCGAATGCGCCTTTGCGGCAGGAGATATGAGCGGATTTAACGAGAATGAACTTGCTAATGTTTATGTCTTGCAGGACCGCACTAAATATAGAGTTTCGGCAAATGTAATTTATGCAGTGTCCGAAAGTGTGTCCTTGTGCTTTTTATATAAGTTTATGGAGAGAGAGGGCGCGTTTTACTATTTTGACGGTTCAGGATATTTGCATAAAGAGTCCAAACGTGTATTTTCAAACAACTTAATAGGAGGGTTGAGATGGAATTTTTAAAGAGATATGTTCTTTTTGTTGTGTTTATAGTTCTGACTTCGGTTAATGCCGCGGCGCAGGGCGGAGATGTCACTGCCGTCTTTGCGAAAAGTTATGAACTGGAGAATGACGGCAAATACGGCGAGGCTGTGTTGGCGCTGAAGAAGGTGTCGGCCGACACTTATGCGTTAAACCTGCGTCTCGGCTGGCTGTCCTATCTTGACGGCAAATACAAAGAGGCAATGAATTATTACGCAAAGGCCATTCAGCTGCGTCCCTCTTCAATAGAGGCGCGTCTCGGATTTGTTCTGCCGGCAGCAAAATTGAAGGAGTGGACTAAGGTTGGTGAGCAGTATGATGCTGTTCTGCGTCTTGACCCAAACAATTATAAGGCAAATTATTATCGAGGACTGATGTTTTTCAACGTAGGCAACTATAAAACTGCAGCCACATATCTTAACCGTATAGAGCATCTTTATCCTTTTGATTATGATATAGTTATACTTACGGCGTGGAATTTTTATTATCTGAAAGAGAAAGGCAGAGCCAAAGCTCTGTTTAACCAAGCTTTGCTGATTCAGCCAACAAGTGCATCAGCCGCCGAAGGATTGGCTTTGTGCAGATAAATTTTTTTTAGCAAAAAGTGTTGCAATATGTAAAAAAAGCATTACATTTGCAGTCGAAAATGATGCCCAAGTGGTGGAATGGTAGACACGTTAGTTTCAGGTACTAATGACCGTAGGGTTGTGCAAGTTCGAGTCTTGTCTTGGGTACGAAAAAAAGGCGAATCTCATTGGGATTCGCCTTTTGTTTTGTTGGTGTCGCATTGTTTTGAAACTTTACTCTTTTCCTTTCGAGCTTTTCTTTTTGCTTTTTTTATTTTTCGGGTCTCTTCCTTTTCCCATTCAATTCTTACGGGTGCAGTTCCGCACAGAGGCTTTCTTTCAACTTCAACAACGATTTCAACTTCAGGAAGTTCGTTTACGCAGTCCGTTTTAGTTGAGTCCGATTTCGGCTGGAGCGTCGGCTCTTGGGCGGCGAGCGTCATAGGCAAAGCGAAGGCCATCATTAAAGACTTTTTCAGCACACCTTTCTTTTTCAGCTCGCGTTCCAGATATTTTGTCTCTTGCTCGCACATAGGGCAAGTTCCCTTGCATTCACCTTGGAAACTGCACTCGTTTATTTGGTAAAAAATACCATAACGGTCTGCAATCTCTTTACGGATGCTTTTCAGAAAATCACATTTTTCCTTTCCTCTGTTCATAATAAAGCTTTTTTATGTCATTTAGCTGATATTGGCAAGATGTTTTTAAACTCTTTCCAGTCATCTGCATTTTTGTATTTCTCCACACTTTTAGACGGCACATAAACGGGTATGTTTTTGTCAACTCCGTAAAATCCGCTTTCATATTTGTAGTACATCGCAGGCGGGTTCGCACAATTGCAAGTTATGCTCTTCAGCTCGCAACCACTGAACGAGTATTTGCCAATCTCAATCAAGCTGTTCGGAATCGTCACTTCTGTAATTTTGCAGTTTGCAAGAGCTCCATGGCTAATCTTCTTCACTCCGTTAGGAATGACCAGTTCGCCCTCTTTTGGATCACCGTAAATTTCCGGTGGGAAAGATTTGAAAATATACTATCTTTGTGGTATGGAACAGCGTAAAAAGAAGATAGAAGATCCGTTAAAATTGTTGTTACCAAGTGTAATATACGATTATTTTGAGTTGGCACATA
>JAGBRL010000055.1 GCA_017632345.1 Paludibacteraceae bacterium | reverse complement strand
TATAATCTCCTATATCTGAATTCTGTTTTCAAAAATAAGAATAAATTGGTTCATAATCAAGCCCCAATTATGAATTGGTTGCGTCCACTTCTTTTCAATCTCCATCAAAGATAGGAAAACGGTCTTCTTAACGGCATCATCAGAAGGGAAAGAAAGCTCTTATGAAGATTCATGTATTAATACTCGTCTCCATTATAAGTATCCCAAATTTCCACCTGTTTCATCTTTCTTGTTTTTTTTACTCTACTTTTATGAACGTATCCGCCAGACCTGTCTGCCCTATCCTCTGAATTTTTTTTATCCTCTAATAAAATCTCTACCCAATTACTATTAGGAACTTCAATATATTTCACCGTTGATTTTATTCCTATAGTACGTTTGATTTCAGATTTCAAATCAGGACGTTTCCTAATGTTTACATAATCGTCTGTCGGATCTGTTATGACACCTTCATAAATCACATCATCAATTTCATATAAAACCCCATTAGGTCTTATTTGATATACATACCTCTCTAATTTCTCTTCTCCTGTCCCTTCGTAATACTCAAAAGAAAAAATCCTCATGTCATCCAATATCTCACTTGAGCTTAAACTAAAACATGTTGTCAGCATTTTCTCTGCTTTGTCCAACACATAGCAATTAACAGAAATTTCAACTGGTATTGAAATTGCACCGGTTTCTGTAGTATGCATATTACCCACGACCAACAAAACAATGTCCTCATACAAATCAATTTGACCTAAAGGATAAATCGGATAATTAAACATGCCTAAATGTCCTTGTCTATAAGAATAATAAGGATCGTCAATTTTAACTCGATCAGTTTTTTCTTTCTTAAAACAGACATAGCAATGACCCTTATTCCAAATTATATTTTTGTTTGCCTCGTACGCTGAAATTGTATCACTATGATTCAAATCTTCCCATTCTTTCTTTCCCAATGAGTCCAAATCTTTCCATTCTTTTTTGGGGAAACGATTCAAGAAGTCATTAAATTCTTTTGCTGTTGGATCATTCTTTTGAGCAAATAACTGAAAAGCAGTAAACAGCATCGCAATAATTAAAAACTCTCTTCGCATATTTTTGTAATTTTATTTTGAAAAAATTATATATCCTTTTATTTTAGCACCCATCGACTTATAATAAGTCTTTGTTTTATGGTTCTTTGTTCCATCTTGTTTTTTCTCTTCCACTTTTTCCTCTCTTTTCTTATATCCAACTTCATATGTCGATACAAAGTTGAAACAAAGATAGAGAAATTTTGAAATGTCTCTCAATTTGGTGTAGAAAAAGAGTATTATAACACTCTATGAAACTTAGTTTTGGCTTTTGGGGTAAATATCTAAGTCAATTTCTATAAATTACGATTTTTATTATTTTTATCATAAATTCCGTTTCGGATGCGTTTGGATTTCACATTCACTCAGTCATGATGCTCGCATCGCTCCCTCGCGAACATAATCAACCTAAGCAAAATGCGCTTCAAAATCATCTTGACCTAATTTGCAAGAGTCGCCTTATGTTTCAAGATAATTTTTAAAGAAAGATCTGTTATTCAGGGCAAAGTTTAATGGTGTTGTTCCAGAATTGCAATGATGCGCAAACCAGAAGCAGATTTTTTTAATCGGGCATTTTTCTCTATTTGTGTGTTGAATAGTGTTTACTAATTAGTATCTTTGCAAATCGTTTCGTGAAAATAATTAAACAGTATAATGGATAAAAGATTTAAAAGAACAACCGTGACCTCTGCTTTGCCTTATGCAAACGGGCCGGTTCATATCGGACACTTGGCGGGTGTTTATGTGCCTGCGGATATTTATGTGCGTTATTTGCGCCTGAAAGGCGAGGAGGTGCTTTTTGTGGGAGGCTCGGACGAGCATGGTGTGCCTATTACTATTCGCGCAAAGAAAGAGGGGGTTACTCCGCAAGATGTTGTGGACAGGTTTCATAATCTTATAAAGGATTCGTTCAAGGAGTTCGGGATTTCGTTTGATGTCTATTCTCGCACAACCTCCGCAACTCATCGCAAGGTGGCTTCAGACTTCTTCAGGAAATTGTATGATGATGGCAAATTTATAGAGAAGACGAGCGAACAGTATTACGACGAAGAGGCGCAGCAGTTTCTTGCCGACCGCTATATCGTGGGCGAATGTCCGCGCTGCCATGCCGAAGGAGCTTATGGAGATCAATGCGAGAAGTGCGGCAGCACATTGTCTCCGGAGGAACTTATAAATCCTGTCAGCAAATTGTCTGGAGCTAAGCCTGTGAAAAAGCAGACGTCTCACTGGTACTTGCCTCTAGACCAGCATGAGGGCTGGCTGAGAGAGTGGATTCTTGAGAATCATAAAGAGTGGCGACCAAATGTTTACGGGCAGTGCAAGTCTTGGCTCGACCTTGGTTTGCAGCCGCGTGCGGTGAGCCGTGACCTCGACTGGGGAATTCCTGTGCCTGTTGAGGGAGCCGAAGGCAAAGTGCTGTATGTGTGGTTCGACGCGCCGATAGGTTACATAAGCAACACTAAGGAACTTTGCGACGCTAACCCGCAATATGGAAACTGGGAGAAGTGGTGGAAGGACGAAGATACGCGTCTTGTGCATTTTATCGGGAAGGACAATATCGTTTTCCATTGCATCGTTTTCCCTGCGATGCTGAAGGCGGAGGGTTCGTTTATCTTGCCGGACAATGTGCCAAGCAACGAATTCCTCAATCTTGAAGGGGATAAGATTTCCACTTCTAAAAACTGGGCGGTATGGCTTAATGAGTATCTGGTTGATTTTCCTGGAAAGCAGGACACTCTTCGTTATGTCTTGACTGCCAACGCTCCGGAAACAAAGGATAACGACTTCACGTGGAAGGATTTCCAAACTCGCCATAACAGCGAGCTTGTGGCTATATACGGCAACTTCATCAACCGCGCTCTTGTGCTGACGCAGAAGTATTTCGACGGTTGTGTGCCGGCTCTTGGCGAATTGAGCGACTACGATAAAGAGACGCTTAAAGAGTTTGCCGATGTAAAGGCGAAGATGGAGCAGCTGCTCGACGGATTCAAGTTCCGCGACGCTCTTAAAGAGGCGATGAATCTTGCCAGAATTGGAAATAAATATCTTGCGGAAACAGAGCCGTGGAAATTGGCTAAGACAGATATGGAACGGACTGCGACAATATTGCACATCGGGCTGCAAATCGCAGCAAATCTTGCAATTGCGTTCGAGCCGTTCTTGCCTTTCTCTTCTGAAAGATTGCGCTCTATGCTCGCGATGGACTCTTTCTGCTGGAGCCAGCTTGGTCAGATTGATTTGCTTAAGGCGGGAGATAAACTTGGAAAGGCGGAGTTGCTTTTCGAAAAGATTGAAGATGACGCTATTGACGCTCAGATAACTCGTTTGGCTAATATCAAGAAAGAGAACGAGGCGAATAACTGGCAGCCTGATAAGATAAAGCCGGAAACTACTTTTGACGATTTCATGAAGATGGATATTCGTGTGGGAACGGTGCTAGACTGCCAGAAGGTGCCTAAGGCCGACAAACTGCTTCAGTTCAAGATTGATGACGGAATGGGCGGCAGAACTATAGTTTCCGGAATTGCTCAGAGTTATGCTCCGGAAGAGCTTATCGGGCAGCAGGTCTGCTTCATCGCAAATTTCCCTACACGAAAGCTGAAGGGTGTTGAGAGCCAGGGCATGATTCTTTTGGCTGTGAATAATGACGGCAAGCTTGTTGTTATTTCACCTTCTAAAAAGACTGCTAACGGAGCGGAAGTGGGTTGATTTTAGTATAAAAAGACCGGTGCGGAGTTGTTTGCGCTGCAGGCCTTCCGCTTCGGTCATTTAACTTTTTTATTATGACGATTAAAGAGAAACAGGACGAGCTTGTGTCTGAATTTGAATTTCTTGAAGATTGGCTCGACAAATATCAGCAGATAATAGACAAAGGAATGTCTGGTGCCGGAATTGACCCGAAGTTCAAAACAGACGAAAATCTGATAGAGGGCTGCCAAAGCAAAGTTTGGGTTACTGCCGAGTATCGCGACGGGAAGGTCTATTACCAAGGCGAAAGCAATACCGATATAGCCGGAGGCATCGTGGTTATGTTGGTTGATGTGCTGTCTGGACAAACTCCGGACGATATTTTAAATTCGGAACTCTATTTTATAGACAAAATAGGGCTGAAGGAGCATTTGTCGCCGACGCGTTCTAACGGAATGCTTGCGATGGTGAAGCAGATGCGCCTCTACGCCATGGCGTTTAAACAGATGAACCAGTAAGATTTTACTGATGGAAGGGCAGCAGAGGTCGTCATTGAAAAAGAACACTATAGTGTCGATGATTTGGAACGCGGTGGATAAAGTCGGGTTTCAGGTCGTCGCGCTGATGGTCGGCATCATAACAGCAAGGCTTCTCTCCGAGAGAGACTTCGGGCTGATTGGGGCTTTGTCTGTGTTTACGCTGATTGCTAATATTTTAGTGGAAAGCGGATTCAGCTCTGCTCTGATTCGCAGAAAAGAGAACACGGACGAGGAGTATTCTGCGGTATTTGTGTTCAACCTTGGGCTGAGCGTTTTGATTTATGCTCTTCTTTTCTTTCTGGCTCCGCTTCTTGCGAGCTTTTATGAAATGCCGGAACTGACAGATCTGGCGCGGCTTCTGTTTCTTGCTATTGTTTTGAACTCGTTAGGCATAGTGCAGATAGCGATATACACTCGTAATCTGGAGTTCAGCAAATTAACGAAGATAAATCTCGCGGCGGGAGTTGCGGCAGGGGTCGTTACCGTCTGGCTTTCGGTAAAAGGTTACGGATACTGGGCGTTGGCTTGGCAGCAGATTCTGCAGGTGGGAGTGAAAACGCTTCTGCTGTGGGTATGCAGTTCGTGGAGAATGACATCATGCAACTTTGCCGTGCTGAAGGAGCTTTTTTCTTTCAGCATATTCATAATGTTCACAAGCTTTTTGTCTAATTTTTCAAGAAGCGTCTATAACATGGTGATAGGGAAGGTATATCAGGCGGAGCGATTAGGATTTTACACGCAGGCGAACAAATATCAGCAGATACTTGTCAACATAATAACAAGCACGCTCAGCGGGGTGGCTTATCCGGTGCTGTCTTCATTGAGAGAAGAGCCAGGCCGTCAGCTTATGTATTTCCGAAAAATAATGCGTATAGCGTCATTTTTGATATGCCCCACAATGTTAGGCATGTTTGTGCTGGCAGAAGAGTTTGTCATCATTGTGCTGACAGACAAGTGGTTGCCAATTGTTCCGTATTTCAAAATATTGCTTGTGGCAGGCGTGTTAGCTCCATTTCACACGCTTAACGGACAGATGCTCTTAACAAACGGATATTCCGATGTCTATTTCAAGACAGAGGTAGTCCGCAGCATATTCACATTGCTGTCCCTTTTGCTAATCACGATTTCCATAGAAGCATTGCTTTATGGTTATTTAGGAGCGACGGTCATCTCCTATCTGTACGACAACTACGTTATTCAGAAACATTGCAGCTATAAGATAACGCATCAGCACAAAGACATATTTCCATACATTGCGGTCTCGTGTTTCATGCTGTTTGCAATAGAGGTTATGGACTATTATGCAAATATCGGCAACATATACCTTCAAGCCGTGATAAAACTGATAGCCGGAGCCGCACTTTACCTCCTCCCGCTAAAGCTTCTCGGCTCTGCAGTCCTCAAAGACATGCTAGAACTTTTGAGAGGGAAGAGGAGGTAATTTATCAGAGTGTTTTTTTGCATCGTGCCTAAGTGAATATGAGCAAGATAAGTAAAATGACGTAAAATGCGTCCGAACCGGAAATTTATGACGAAAATAATAAAAATCATAAATTATTAAGTCACCTAATAAAAAAGTTGCAAAGTATTTTGAAGTGGGCTATTACACATTTCTTAATTCCGAAATGTTTTTTCATTATATAAAAACGTTCTTTCAGCGATTGTTTTTTATGAATAGAAGATATGCCTGACTGCATAAAGCGAGATAAGTAGCCGTCAATATAAATGTTTTCAACAGAAACGGCAAGTACTTTGCATACCCAATCATAATCAGCGGAAATTTTATATGACAAATCGAATTCTGGGGCTATGTTTCGTTTTACTAATATGGACTGATGGCAAACAACAAGTCCATTGAGCAGAGATGTTTTCGTCAATTTTTTCGGTGCAATTTTATGACGTTCTCCAACAACATTTTCGTTTTGATCAATTATTAAAGTTTGGCCATATATGACATCACATTTGTCATTGTAAGATTCCATAATTTTGCGGATTGTGCCATTGTCAAAAATTTTGTCACCTGCGTTTATGAACCAAAAGAAGTCACCTTTCGCAAGTTTCATTCCTTTATTCATAGCATCATAGAGACCGCTATCAGGTTCTGAAATCCACCTGAAAGAATCCGAATTTATAACAAATTCTCTGTTGGATACTCTTTTTTCGAAATGTTTTATTATATCAACAGTGCCATCTTTTGAGCTGCCATCAACGATGACGCACTCAAAAGATGCACAATCTTGTGTCAGGATACTATTTAATGTGTTAGCTAAAAAAGCCTCCGCATTATAAGTTACAGTAATGACAGATATCTTCATTGCTCTGAAAATTAACAAGTTTCATTGCTCTTTTTTCTTTTGTAGAAGAAAAGAGCCGCAAGGCCTAATGTTAAAAGAATTACAGCTATAGACGACACTTTCGCTATATTGCAAGACAATATGCGGACATGCGGCACGTATTTGAACTCTATTTCATGCTCTCCTGCCGGTACAATCATCGTTCTCAAGATGTAATTACTTCTAAAATGAGGAGCCTCCTTGCCATCAATGTAGGCAATCCACCCGCCTTTGTCATAGAACACTTCAGAAAACACGGCTAATTGGTCTTTTTTCGTTGAAGTTTTGTACACAAGGTGATTAGGATTGCAAACAGTGTTTATAATAGAAGATGCACTATCTCTTTTAAAGTCAACACCGTCTATCATAGAGGCATAACGTTTGTCAACAACCGCTGTGTCTTTTAAATTTTTATCAGCAATAGCAAGAATTTCTTCATCTGGATTATCAACAAATTCAACTGAATTGACGAACCATGCGTTTCCGAAAGCGTCAGGGTTTTGCTGAACCTTAGGTTCACCAGTTTGCCTATTTGGAAATATGAAATATTTGGTATTTAACATGTTGATGATATTCATGTTGAACTGGCCTGACAGATAAAACTCAATAATGTCTTGATAACGTCTTAGTTTCACAGGGCTATAACCGCCGATTGATTTATGGAAATAAGATGTGCCAGACTCATTGAATGTGTTTTGCGTGAGATTCAAAACTCTGTAATTAATGTCTTTGTCCATCAATATTTGCAAGTCCGCCTTCGTTGGCTTGTGATAGTTTTCAACCTTGTTATTTGCGATAAAGTCAGAATTGTTCAAATACCTTTTTGCAATAGTCCAACAATCAAACAAAGTAAATGAAATAAGAATGATGGTAACAACAGTTATATTTTTCAAATATCCTTTCACAAAGGACCAAAGCAATCCGAACGAAAGGACGATGAATGCAAGCGAGCGGAACGCGTCTTTGTAAAACATGGACTCTCTGAAATCGACAAGGATATTCATGATGTTATTGGCACCTTGCTCTCCAAATCCGGCGTTAAGCAGTTGGTTGCGGAAACCAACGTCGCCAGAGCCAGAAAAGTCAAAGAACAAAAATGCGGCAGCCATAATTGCAATGCACAAGCCAGCTGTTACATACAGACTTTTTTTCAAAGCATTGCATAGTTCGTTATCTTCCTTTTCTTCTTTTTTGAACACTTTGATAACAGCCATCATGCCTAAAATAGGCATAGCAGTGCCAGCTATGATCAGAGACATTGAAGGAGTTCTGAATTTATTGTAAAAAGGAAGATATTCAAATAAGAATCCATTTACAAAGTCAAAATTTTTGCCCCAAGATAAAACTAGAGATATGATGCAAGCGGCAACAACCCACCATTTTTCAGGGCCTTTAATTAAAAACAGGCCAAGCACGAACAAGAAACATACCACAGCACCTACATAAACAGGACCTGAAGTGAAAGGTTGCTCACCCCAATAAGTTGGGAGATAAGTAGAACCGTAACCATTTTGTCGAAGTTTTTTAATTGTTTTAGCATCATCCTTAGTGTCCAATATAGTGGAACCTCCTCCATAAATGTTAGGGATAAGAAGAGTGAAACTTTCCATCTTGCCATAGCTCCAAGCGAAGGCGTAGTCTTTGTCAAGTCCCTTTTTATTTGTGTTTTCTAGTATTTCTTCTTTTGGATTTGGAGATATAGTCAACTCACTTCCGCCCCTCATTGTATCCTTGCTGTAAACATAATTAGGCACCAAGTTTGCTGTGTTAGGCAATATGGCAAGAACTGCCGCTACGGCAAGGTAAGATATAGCTTTGCCGAATGATTTCAAATCTTTTTCGACTCTCCAATAATAGAAAAAGAAACACAAAACGATGGTAACCACAGTCAGAAAAGCGTAATAAGTAATCTGTATATGGCAACAAGCAATTTCAATGCCTAAAAACACCATAGTGACAATAGCTCCTATTAGATAATTTTTTCTAAATGTCAGGATAATCCCTCCAATCATAGGGGCTACAAAAGCCATTGCATACCCTTTGATTATATGTCCGGCCTCTATAATAATCAGGTTGTAAGACGCAAAAGTAAATGCGACAGCCCCCAGAAGGCAAGTCAAGGGTTTGGCTCTAAAGCACATCATAAAGATATAGAAGCCAATAAGATATGCAAATACAATCCCGGCATGTTCATATTGAAGACCACCTTGAGAAAGTTTTAAGAATTTATGGTATATGTTAAAAGATGGCTGGCTATATAGTGCGGTAGTAGGCATCCCACCAAACATAGAATTAGTCCATTCAGAATATTGGCCTGTTTCTTTTTTGTAGTTTCTCACCTCCTCTGTAGCTCCTATTGTACTTATTTGATCGCCTTGTGGCAAATTTTTGTTGTCAAAGAAGAAAGCACTAAAGTATAATATTACAAGAATATACATGAAAGCGATAGCTAGTATATGTTTAACCGCTTTTTTTGATAAAAAAGATAAATCTAAATTAGACTTGTTTTTCATTATTTTATACAACCTAAAATAAGCAACACCATATTATTTAAAGTTTGCTTAAATTCTGAGACGCAGAAAGCTAGTCAGAATTTGCCATGTCAGAAAATTCATTTGTCCCGGTGTCGCTAAAAAACAAACAAAAATTCTAATAACATGAGATTGACATGGCGAAGATACAAATAAAATTAGACGAATTTACTATTTTCAGCGGAATATTTTCAAATATATAGATGTGTCTGGTCAAATAGCAAATGTGAAATTAATTAAGGCAATTTCTTTAAAGTTGTTTAGAAGCTGTTCAAATTTAATTAAAAACTAATTTGAGAGACCTAAAAAAATCTCTTAAAAATCACACTTAAAATATTGATTATCAGTTTGATAAGTGGATATTTTTTCGTAACTTTAAGAAAACAAAACAATAAAGAAATGAATCAGTATCCAACAAATCTCACCGATAATCAGTGGCAAGTTATAGAAATTTTTTTAGATGTGCAAGTGCGAAAGCGCAAATATTCTCTAAGAAGTATAGTAAACGCAATCGGTTACCTCCTAAAAACGAGTTGTCAGTGGAGGATGCTTCCCAAGGATTTCCCGCCTTACAACCTCGTTTACTACTATTTCTCGAAATGGAAGAACGAAGGCGTTTTTGAGGAACTGTTTTTCAAAGTGCACATCTGGTTGCGCATCATGTTAGGGCGCGCAAAATGTCCTAG
>JAGBRL010000054.1 GCA_017632345.1 Paludibacteraceae bacterium | reverse complement strand
GCCTTATTACACTTCAGTTTCTGTTAACAAGACTGGCTTTCAAATAAGTTGTTTTGTAGAAGAGGTAAAATCTGGTGACATTAGCGGTTTCATGACCCGTCTCGAGTCATTCTTCGCAAACGTTCCTTACGACCTCATCAAAGACACAGAAAACCACTATCAGAACGTGCTTTTCATCCTTTGCAACCTCTGTGGACTCTACACGAAAGCTGAGTTTCACACCTCCAATGGACGTGTAGATATGACCATCGAGACACCCGATTACGTCTATATTTTCGAGTTCAAATATAACGGCACTGCCGAAGAGGCGATGGCTCAAATCAAGGAGAAAAACTACGCCCAGCCGTTCCTCGCAAGCGGCAAGAAGATTGCTTTGATTGGTGCGAACTTCAGCGGTGAGACAAGGAACATTGATGATTATAAAAAAGAGTGGCTGGGTTGAAATCATTTTCGAAACATCATCTTTTTCAGAGTTTAAATTTTGAAATTATGCGCTTTGTTACAGCTTTTGTTTTATGTTTTTTTGCTGTTGTTTCTTGTTCACGACAGAGTGTGGAGAGCATGCCTGTCTCACAGGATGTTGTGGTGGCGGATTCTGTTGTTGAGAAAATGACGGTCGAAAATAGAGGGAGAAGAGACTCTGTAATTCGGAAGTTAGGTGATGAAACTGTGCTTTACATTACTGATTCTTTCCTGTTGGGAAATTGTGACAGCGGAATTTTGGATTGGAAGTCGATTGACGATATCGCACGTTCATTAAATGATTGGGAGTATTCCGAAAGTGCCCAATATTCCACCAATACGGTTGAGAGTGAAGATGAATCCGGCTGCAGCGGAGATACAATGCATGTTTATAGAAATGGAATAAAGATAATGTCCTATTTTCGTGAGTCTTGTGGAGATGTGAGTTCTTATACTTATGAATATTACTACGACAATGGCTTAGTAGGATATAAAGAAGGGGGTGGCGGACAATCTGGCGGATGGTATAGTCGTGAATATAATTCAGAAGCTAAATATGCCAAAGATGGCAAGTTAGTGCAAGAGTTTGCTTGCAGTGTGTCAGAAAGTCCGGCTGGGGACGATTTCATAGATGGTGTGCCTCTGAAACTTGATACTATTTATGAATCAACATTGAAAAGGAATGGACAAGAGGTTAACGTTCGTCAAATTAACGATTCGTTGTCCTATACCATCATCGGTGACGACTGTGAAGAAAAGGCGAAAGGCTGTGTGGGCTATGTCGATAAGGATTTGCCAAAAATCGTTTATGAGGCTATGGAGTGTTGCAACAGTGTTTTTCGGATAAGGTGAAATTGCAGGCGTTTTTTTGTTGTTCGGGTGAAAATTTAATTAATGTAGTGTTGCTGAATTATGTTATTATGGTGAACAAAGGTGATATAGACTGGTCTTTTGTGGATGTGGCGGAACCGCTTCCGGCTTCAGACTACCCGGAGGGGTCGCCGGTATGTGAATGGGGCAAACTGAAGGTCGCTCCTAATGATAAAGGTGTGCGTGTGTTATGCTCTGATTGTGGCGAGCCGGTTCAGCTAAAAGGCTTCAGCTCGCACGGTCTGCAGTGGTCAGGCGCGGCTAATGTAACTTCGGCGAACGTGAAGTTTATGAAGGAGCAGTGGGGGTGCAACGTGTTTCGCATTGTGGTTTATGTCAACGAGGAGGGCGGCTTCTTTTGTAATCCTACTCATCTGACTTTTCATGTGGAGAATGCGGTGAGGTGGTGCGGCGAAAATGGCATCTATTGCCTGATAGACTGGCATGTGCATAATCCTGGAAATCCGCAAGATGCTAAATATCGGAACTGTCCGCTGTCCGGAATGGACCTTGCCGCCACGTTTTTCCATTATTGTGCGAAACGTTTTAGGAATCAGAAACATGTGATTTATGAGCTTTGCAACGAGCCTAACTCGCGCGGCGAGGTGACGGTGGTTTCTTGGCGTGATGTGATAAAGCCTTATTGCGAGGAGATGCTCTGCATTGTGCGGCAGTACGACCCTGATGTGGTTGTGGTTTGCGGCACTCCGTCGTGGAGCCAAAGGCCGCAGGACGTGATTGGCTTTGAACCTGCAGACCGCTCTGGCAAATGTTTTGGTAATGTGATGTATTCGTTTCATTTTTACGCGGCGTCTCATAACGATGGACGAAAGACCGATACTGACACTAAGTTCGAGGGTGTTGATTTCTTCAAGCTTTTTACTGATGGGGATGCGGAGAACGGTGTGCCGCCGATATTGGAGGCGTTGCCGATTTTCGTGACGGAATGGGGCACTACGGATGCTAGCGGTTGGACAAACTTCCGTCCGGACTTGGCGGACGTGTGGATGAGGATATTTGACGGCGATAACTCGGCAGGGCAGCGCGTCAGCTGGTGCAACTGGAGCTTTAGTGCCGAAGGCGGGGTGTGCGCGGCTCTGAAGTGGAACTGTGGAAATATGTACGACGCGTCTTCTGCTATTTTGAGCGACTCCGGACGGTATGTTGTGGACAAAATTATGAAGATGTAGCGCACAACGTATCTTTGATTGATACGCGGTACGCTACAGATTTACTGCATAATAATCGCCTGTCTGAAAAATTTCTTAAACATAAATGCCAGCGGCAACGGCACGGACAGCAGATTTTCTTTGACATACAAGTCGGTCTGCGCAAGGCGAATCATCTTCTTGGGCTGGAACTTGTCCGAGTATGATTTGAGACTTTGTCCGGACAGACTTGCGCCTGCCTTCACCTCTATCGGAACGATGTCAGTGCCTATCTGTGTCACGAAGTCAACCTCCGCCTTGCCGTCTGATGTCCAGTAATACGGGTCGCATTCTAAATACGGGAGAATGGACTGCAGCACAAAGTTTTCTGTTACAGCCCCCTTCATCTCTGCAAACGCGGGCGTGTTTCCTAAAAGGGCTTCCGCCGGAAGCCTGCAGAGGTATCTGAGAACTCCGCAGTCTAACGAGTAAACTTTAAATGTCGAAAGTTCTTTGTATGCAGACAGTGGCAGCCCGGCTTTGGACACTGCATTCACCAGGCAGACCAGTCCGGCGCTCTGCAGCCACATGAGCGCGTCTTCGTACTCTCTCGCCCTTGCTCCTGTGCGAACCACCTTGTATATGAACTTGCGGTTTTCCTTTGCGAGTTGGGAAGGCAAGCTCCGCCATATCTGCCCTATGCGTATAACCTCTGTTGATGTGGCGTATTTTGAAAAGTCCGCCTCGTACATGGCTACAATGTTGTGCAGCTCTTCGTCAACCTTGCTCGTTCCTTCGCCGTTCAGCATGGCAAGTGCCGCTTTGGGCATTCCGCCGCAGATGAGGTATTGTCGGTAATGCTCGTTCAGGCTTTGAAGCAAAGCTACCGGAAGCGTCTCCAGCCTCTCTGTCTTTTGCAGCGCCTCCCACAGATGCGGTTTTGAGGTGTGAAAGTATTCGTCGAACGAAACTGGATACATGTTCAGAATCTCCACTTTCCCGACTGGCACGGTCATGTTTTTGTGTTTCACTGCAACGCCTAAGAGCGAGCCTGCCGCTACTATATGCAGGTCTGGCATAAGTTCGGCAAAGTATTTCAGGCTGTTCAGAGCCTCTTCGCTGGCTTGTATCTCGTCAAAGATTAACAGTGTCTGTCCGGCCTCTATTTTGAAGTCGGCGAACAGCTGAAGCTCCGATATTAGTCTGTGCGGGTCTTTTGTCCGTTTGAACAGTTCCGCTATGTCTTGGTGCATGTCAAAGTTCACCTCCAGCACG
>JAGBRL010000053.1 GCA_017632345.1 Paludibacteraceae bacterium | reverse complement strand
TTGGACGGCCGCTCGATTTTGTCAAATTCAAAGTTCTCAAGGATGATGAAGTACTTCCGCATCCTGTCCCAGAAAGGAACCTTGTCTATGCGGTCGAACTCCTCCGTCTCGACGATGGCCTTCCGCTCGTCGCCGAACCTGCGGTTGAGGAAGAAAACACCTATCAGGTGGGGAATGTCCTCGCGCATACGGCTCCACTCGTCGCCACGGCTTATCACCTTGCTCATCAGAGCGTAAAGGTAGTAATTTGCGCGTGTTTTGAAAAACAATTGCGAATAATTTTGCATCTCGACCAGAATTTTGTCGTTCTTCTCGGTGGTGCAGAGCAGGTCGAATATGACGCCCCGTCCGCCGTTCCGGTCTGACGGAACTTCGACGTTCTCGAACGTGAGGCTCTTGATCTCGCCATACTCCTCGCTCAGAAGGCTGTTCAGGAACGACCGCATCTGAGGCTCCTGGCCCATAAGCTTCTTGAAGGCCCAGTCGGTCTTCAGATTAACATACTTTGTCATAGTTACAAATCATTTAAAAACATAAACATACGGTGCAAATATACAACAAATACAATTATTGCACAAGAGTGTGGGTGGAAAAATTGCGACTGAACAATAAAAGAAGAGACGTAGCACGCTACGTCTATACAATGAAATTCCGTCCATCAGCGTTTCTCTTCCGGGTACGAGATGCGGGTGTGGTACATGTTTTTCAGTTTCTCCTTAATCACACTTTTTACGGTTTCTATGTTCTGAAACGTGATTGGAGCGTCTTTGAACGCACCCTCTTTTATCTGTGAATCCACAATGCGTTCCACCAAGTCGTTTATGCTTGCGTCTGTATATTCCTTCAGACTTCTGGAGGCGGCTTCCACCGCGTCGCAGATCATGAGCACCGCCATCTCCTTGGAGTGCGGCAACGGCCCCGGATAGGTGAACTTGTCCACATCAATCTCTTTGTCCGGATAACGGTTTTTATATGTTGTGTAGAAATATTTCGCCACATTCCGCCCGTGGTGCGTCATGATGAACTCCTGAATCTGCTCAGGCAGGCCATGTTTCTTTGCAAGCTGCAGACCGTCTGTCACGTGGCGTATTATAATCTGCGCGCTCCGCTCCTCGTCGTTTATCGCGTCGTGCGGATTCACGCCAGTCTGGTTTTCGGTGAAGAACACCGGGTTGGAGATTTTGCCGATGTCGTGATACAAAGCTCCAGTCCTTGCCAGCATCGGGTTGCCCTCTATGCTCGCAGCAGCCTCCGCCGCAAGGTTAGACACCTGCAACGAGTGCTGGAAACTGCCCGGTGCCACCTCGGAGAACTGGCGAAGAAGAGGATTGTTTGTATTTGCAAGCTCCACAAGAGTCACGTCCGAAATGTAGCCGAACAATTTTTCCGCTATATATATAAAAGGGTATGCAAAAAGCATCAGCACTCCGTTCACAGCGAAAAGAGGAAGCACGCTTGCGCTCTTCTGCAACTCTTCCGTTCCTTGCAAGGCGGAGTCCTGTATCATCGCAATGCCGAAGTACAGCATGCAATAGACAAGCACAATCACACATGCCGACTTGAACAGCTGCGACCGCTGATACAGATTTTTCAGCGTGCAGATGGAGATCATGCCCGTCATAACCTGCAAGAACAGGAACTCAAACTTGTCATGCACAATGAACGTGCAGAGCGTAACCGTGGTTATATGCACAAACAGAGCCGTTCTCGTGTCGAAAAACGAAGTTATCGTTATAGGCAAAATCGCATACGGTATCATATAGACTATATGGCTATTGTCCATATTGCCTGTCGCCACCAACGCGGTGACTATGCAGAACATCACTATCATAGACAACATGAAGGCCACATTCTTTATCTTCTTCAGGAACTTCTGCCTGAACAGCGTCAAGTAAAAGAAGAATGTGAAAAGCACCGTAAACACGATTACCGTCTGCCCTATATTTATATAGGTGCTGTTGATATTGTCTTCGTCGCCCTCTATATTCATCTTCAGCGACACCAATTTGTTGTAGGTCTCTTCATCGATGACCATGCCCTGCTCCGCAATCTTCTCGCCGCTCTGCACCAGCCCACGTGTCGTGGAGATGCTGTTTCTCAGCTCCGCCTCCTGATTTTTAGTGTCCTTCTCATTCCTTCTCAAGTTTGGAACTAAGTATTTGTTCACATTATATTCACTCAAAATTGACTTGTTCAGATTGCCCGGCATATCGTTCATGATCTCTTCATACGCCTCCATGGTCGAATAGATGTCGCTAACCTTCTTTGGCTTTCCCGCCGTCTCGTTCTCCTTTATCTTCACGCCGGCCACGCTGGAGCTAGTCAGCGCGTCATATTCATTTTTTGAGACAATACCCTTCGCGTAAACCTCTTTCAGTTTGGACGATATGTACTTGGTATAAAGTTCCGCAATAGATGTTGAAGAAGAGGCGTCCGAAACAAAAACCTCAAGCTGTCTGTTCAGCACAGCCGTATCCATATCGTAATAGACATACAGCTCGCGACTGAGCAGGTCTTTGGTCTCCTGCTCCAGCTCTTTCTGCGTCTTGTTTATGCGGAATTCGAAAGGGGCGGTCAAGGTCTCGTACTGCCACGGCTTGCCGCTGTCAAACGTATATTTGAACGCTCCGTGGTTCGGAAATATGTTAACCACGACCACCGCTGCCAAGACGAACAGCGCCAACACTATTGCAGTTCTGCGAACTTGCTCCTTGTCCTTTATCTGAAACTTAAACTTCATCTCACTTGTATTTATACATTTCCCGCTCGCCTTCAATAAAACGGCCTGCGCAGTAAAAACGCTTCAAAGATAAAATATATCGTCATTATAACAAAAAAAAGGACGACTTCTCTGTCGCCCTTCTCAAAAAAAATCAATTAATTTTTATTCGCACAAATCTTTAATTTCAGCTTCCGGAGCGTTTTTCATAACAGAAGCGATACCGTTTTTGCATCCAGATTCAGAAGCGTACATCTGGCTTGTGCCTATAATCTGGCCATTAGACGCCTTCAAGTTAAAATGAAACTTGCCATTGGCAGCCTCTTTCATCTCAAAGCGCTTCTCTTCCAAACTGTTCTTCTTTACAGACTCTATACCGTTAAGGCAAGACGCCTTCTGCTTGTAACCTTCGCTTGAAAGTATGATTTCGCCATTTCCAGCCTTCAAATTAAACTGAAACTCTCCGTTCTTTCTTGTTGTAATTTCAAATTTAGCCATATTGTCGTTTTTTTTATTGTTAAGTAAGATATATGGCGAATATATTTTATTTTTTGGACTTTGCAAAATTTTACGGCAGAATTTTGAAAAAAAGTTTCAAGGCAATTCTATAAAATCAGGTCGAGGTGTTTTTAATGTGCATTTTGTTTAGGCTGATTATTTGCGAATGTGCGATGCAGGATTACCTTTTTTAGGCAGTGACTGAAGATTAGCCTGCAAAACCCCAATTAATAGGGATTGACGCATTTTTCGCTTAGACATACCTTTGCCTCACTAAAATAAATTTAAAACATATTATCATGCACAAAAAAAAACGTAGCTATCATAGGAGCCGGGATAACAGGTCTGACCGCAGCCTTCTACCTCAAACGTCACGGAGCCGAGGTTCATTTGTTTGATTCTGCAGGAACGTACGGCGGACAAATTCAGACTAAACGCAATAGTAAATTCGTGTGGGAGACCGGCCCTTGCACCGGAACAATAGGCACTCCGGATGTTGCCGAACTGTTCGAAGACTTGGGCTTAGACATCCTGGAGACGGCAGACCCGGCTCTTGCTCATAACAGATATATATGGAAAGGAGACAGGCTACACCCTCTTCCCTCCTCGCTTGTTTCAGGAATCCAAACACCTCTCTTTTCTTGGAAAGACAAACTCGGAATCTTGCTGGAGCCGTTCCGGCCAAAGGGCAACGACCCGGAAGAAAACCTCGCCTCTTTTGTGAAACGAAGGCTTGGAGAGTCTATCCTCGACTATGCGGTTGACCCGTTCGTGTCTGGCGTTTATGCAAGCACTCCGGAGCACGTCATCCCGAAATACGCTCTGCCGAAACTTTATGCTCTTGAAGAAAAGCATGGCAGCTTAATTTTGGGCAGCATACATAAAATGAAAGAGCCTAAGAGCGAGCGAGACAAGAAAGCCTCAAAAAAGATCTTCTCTGCCAAAGGCGGGCTGTCTATCTTGATTGAAACTTTGGCAAAAAACATCGGAACAGAAAACATATCTCTGAACGCCGGCAACCTTTGCGTCTCGCCAAAAGGAAACACCTTCGTTGTTTCTTGCGACGGGACAGAACAATCCTTCACGCACGTAATCTTCACAGGCGGAGCAAACCGGATCACGGAAGCGTGTCCGTTTCTGCTAAACAGAGGCATCGACAACGCCTTTGCCGTAAACTACACTAAAGTGATGGAGGTGGCTGTCGGGTTTGAAAAATGGGAAGGCAGATGCCTTGACGGATTCGGGGCTTTAGTGCCATCTAAAGAGGGTAGGAAAATACTCGGAGCGCTGTTTCTATCCTCGCTTTTCAAAAACAGGGCTCCAAAAGGAGGAGCTATGCTCTCCGTGTTTATGGGCGGCAAAAGGCACCCTGAATATCTTGACCTGACTGACGATGAGGTTTTCAACATAGTGAAAGACGAGCTTTCGAGCATGCTTAACCTGAAAGATTTTCGTCCTGACCTTTTTGAAATAACAAGGCATCAGAACGCCATCCCTATGTATGACGCCGCAACCCCGGGCAGACAAGAGGGGTATTCTAAGGCGGAAGAGATGTTTCCCGGCTTGCTTCTGGGCGGAAACGGAATTGGCGGAATTGGCATGGCAGACCGAATAAAACAAGGAAAAGCGCTCGCTACAAAACTTTTGCAGGCTCATGCACGTTAATGCTTTGGGCTACTTCTGCAAATCAGGTCAAAACAGCAGTGTGAAGACACTGTTTTACAGAAACCGCCTAGAAAAAATCCCTATTAATAGGGATTGACTTAATCTCGTTCATAAACTACTTTTGTAGAAAAAAAGATGAGAAGCGTCAAAAACATAAAAAAAGCGATTTACATCTCCGCCGGCAGCATTTCGCTGGTGCTTGGCACCATTGGGATATTCACTCCAATCCTGCCCACCACCCCGCTGTACCTGCTGACAGCCTGGTTCTACGCAAGAAGTTCCGACTCGCTATACAACAAAGCGATGAGCAACAAGTACTTCGGGGACATTGTACGGAACTTTCAAGAGAACAAAGTAATTCCGCCCAAAGCGAAATTCATATCTATAAGCACGCTTTGGGTTACGATTCTCTTATCCATATATATTGTAAATATACTATGGGTTCGTATATTATTACTTATTATCGCCATTTGTGTGACTATACATATATTATCCTACAGAAGTTTTAACCGATAACAATTTTTCGTCATTTTAATCCTTAATTTTCTATCTGTTTTGTTTTTTCATGTTTTTGTTACAATCCAAAACCTGCCTCGAAAACATTCAAAATATCATTTTGTCAATAAAACTAACAAAATCAGCTACAATTGTCAAGCAAACGTATATTTTTCAATCTTTCTAGGTCATTTTAATGATTATACACTAAATTATACATCAATTACAAATAAATATACAAACTTTATTCAAAACAAAATAGTTATCTATTTTTAGTAAAGTATTATATATCAACACTTTAAGACTTTAAAACAAAGAAATACCAAGAATCAAAAAGAACCTTAATTCAAAAAAAATCAAACTTTTTGAAAAAAAATTCATTAAATAGTTTGCATTTTATCAAAAAACGCCTACCTTTGTATCGTAAAACAAAAACAAACGGATTTTTAGTAACATTTTAAAACTTTAAAGCGTATGATTATTGCATATTTCTTTATCGGGGCATTGATTGCGGCTATGGCAGCGAAAATCGCAGTTGCGAAAAATTTCAATAGCAACTCTTTTATCGACTAATTCAGTTTTTAACATTTAAATTTTTAAGGCTTATGGTTATTGCATATTTCTTTATCGGAGCGTTGGTTGCAGCTATGGCGGCGAAAATTGCAGTGGCGAAAAATTTCAGCAGCAACTCTTTTATCGACTAATTCAGTTTTTAACATTTAATTTTTTAAGGCTTATGGTTATTGCATATTTCTTTATCGGAGCATTGGTTGCAGCTATGGCGGCTAAGATTGCAGTTGCGAAAAATTTTAACAGCAACTCTTTTATTGACTAATATAACAAACAAGTTAGTAACTTTTTAAAAAATAAATTTTATGGATACGGTCCGACGATTTTTCGGAAAATGAAAGGCTCATTTCTAACAAAGAATGAAGCCTTTTTTCTTTTTATCTGCCCTCCTGAACATTTTGTTTAAAAAAAATAAAATCTGTCTCCTTATCTTTTGACGCAAATCATTATATTTGCAAAACGATTGCGCATTTCTTTTTTTGCCCGGCAGTCCTTTGGGACAAGAGCAAATCGAGACGCGCCACAGACTCTATCACTATTAGATTGAAAAAAAATGACACGTGCAAAAAAAATTTCATATACGCTGGCTGCTGTTGCGGCTGTGATTCTGCTGACAATTTTGTCGGAGAAGTTCTTCTTCCGCATAGACTTGACGGCGGAAAAAAGGTACAGCATATCGGACAACACAAAAAACCTGCTTAGAAATCTCGACAACGAGCTGAAGGTGACCGTATATTTGGACGGCGACCTCAATTCCGGATTTTTGCGTCTGCGCAAGGCGACAAAGGAGATGCTCGACGAGTTCAACGTATATGCAGAGCATGGCGTCTCTTACGAGTTCGTCAATCCGTCCGCCGCGACAAGCAGCGAGGAGCGCAACAAGAAATACGCCGAGCTGGAGAAACGCGGTCTTCGCCAAATTCCAGTGTACGACAAGGACGAAGAGGGAAAGTCTGTCATGAAAATCGTCTTCCCTTGGGCGGAAATCTCCTATAAGAGGGGCGACGACACGGTTGTGGCTGCCGTCAATCTTTTGAAGAACCTGGCTGGCAAATCTGGAGGCGAGAACTTAAACCTCTCTGTTCAAAGCCTTGAATTTGAACTTACTAACACAATCCGCATGATCACATCCTCCGGCCTGACTAAAATCGCCTTCATCGACGGGCACAAAGAGCTGCCGGAGCCTTACGTATGGGACAGCTACACAAAACTCAGCGAATATTATCAGGTGGACAGAGGCGTTATCGGGACAGACCCGTCCATTCTCGACCCCTACAAAGCGATTGTGATTGCAGGTCCTCAGGATAAGTTCTCAGAGCAAGACAAGTACGTCATAGACCAGTATATTATGAACGGCGGAAAGGTTCTTTGGCTGATAGACGGTGTGAAGATTTCTCTGGATAGTCTCTCCTCTTACTCTGAAACGGTGGGAGTTGCGCACGACGTGAATCTGTCAGACCAGCTGTTCAAATACGGAGTCCGAATCAACCCGGTGCTTTTGCAGGACGTTCAGTGCGCCCTTGTGCCTGTCAACATGTCCAGAGAAGGCGACCAGCCTAAATTCGAGCCTGCACCGTGGTACTACTCGCCTCTGCTGCTCGCCTCTCCGTTCCATCCGGTCTCTAAAAACATCACTCCGGTAAAGTCCGAGTTCGTCAGCTCTATAGACTTTGTGGGAAATCGCGAAAACGTGAAACAGGACGTGCTCCTTATAACATCAACAGGAACACACGTTCAGAACGTGCCGTCTATCGTCAGCATGGACATAATAAACATTGAGAAGAACGGCGTTCACTTCAACGCTCAGAACAAAATTGCAGCGGTCTCGATGGAGGGCATCTTCCCTTCTGTCTTTGCTAACAGAATGATTCCCAACGGGATAACCACTAACAAACCGACAGTTTTCGAGAGCAAGCCGACAAAAATGATTGTCGTGGCAGACGGAGACATTATAAAGAACGACATAGACGGACAAGGCAGCAAATATATCCCTATGCCGTTAGGTTATGACAGGTACATGAACCAGCAGTTCGGCAACAGCGAGTTCGTGCTGAACGCCGTGAACTACCTCACTGACGACGACGGCTGGATGGAGCTGCGCTCAAGAGAAATCGCCCTGCGCCTTCTTAACAAGCCGGCAATCATAGGTCAGCGCAAGTTCTGGCAATGGGTAAACGTGCTTCTGCCACTGGCAATGCTCGGGCTGTTCGGGCTTGGCTTCCACTTCTTCAACAAAAGAAGATACACCAGATAAAAGGCTGCTTTTTTTCAACAAAAACGATAAAGAAAAATATATAAAATTAAAAATATGAAATTCTCAATTTCCAGCGCTGGACTATTCAGCCACTTGCAGGCAATCAGCCGCGTGATAGGCTCTAAGAACGCCCAGCTACCAATCTTGGACAACTTCCTTTTCAAAATAGACGAAAAGGTTCTGACTGTGACTGCGTCTGACCTCGACACAACGCTGATCACTCAGATTGAACTAGAACAGGTCGAAGGCAACGGTTCTGTGGCTTTGTCGGCTAAATATCTTCTCGAAATACTCAAGGAGTTCTCTGACCAGCCTCTTGAATTTGTCATAAACGACGAAAACTTGAGCGTTACAATCAAGTCGCAAAACGGCTCGTACAACTTCATCGGGACTCCAGGCGACGAGTTCCCTAAGGTGCCGAAACTGAAAGACAATGCAAAAAGCATCACGTACTCGGCATCACACCTTGGCTCTGGCCTTTCTAAAGCTCTTTTCGCCACAGGAAACGACGACTTGAGACCGGTGATGAGCGGCGTCTATTTTGACATCACTCCGGATAGCTCTATTTTCGTGGGGTCTGACGGTCACAAGCTTGTGCGTGTGAAGAACCTTGCGACAAAAGGATCTCAGACTCTGAACGAGGACGGCTCTTACGAACCGGCAGCGTTCATCTTGCCTAAGAAACCGGCTAACTTGCTGAAAAACATTCTGGCTAAAGAGTCTGACTCTGTGCATGTAAGCTTCGACGACAGAAACGTGTACTTCAAACTGTCTAACTACGAAATGGTATGTCGTCAAATAGAAGGCAACTACCCTAAATACAACTCGGTGATTCCAGTGAACTCGCCAAATCAGCCGTACAATCCGTTCAAGGCGGTTGTTGACCGTGTTTCTATGCTGAACGTGCTCAAACGCGTTTCTGTGTTTGCCAGCCAAGCCAGCCAGCTTGTTAAACTGGACTTCGCAGACAACGAGCTTAAAATTTCCGCGCAGGACATTGACTTCTCTATCTCTGCTCAGGAAAGTTTGTCTTGCATGTATCAGGACGAGCCTATGTCTATCGGGTTCAAGGCTTTGTTCCTTATGGAAATTCTCTCTAACATAGACTCCAACGAGGTTGTCATAGAGCTTACAGCGCCTTACAGCGCCGCACTTGTTCTGCCGCTCGAGCCGAACGAAATGGAAGACATCCTTATGCTGATAACACCTATCATGCTGGACTAAAGCAAGGGACGCGCATGTTTTGAATACAAGGCAACTTCTATAATTTAGAACAAGATGAGTACTGATTAAAAATACTCGGAACGGATTACAAAAAAGATTATAGAAGTTGCCTTAAAATATTTCAACGCTTTCTATTTAAAATTCACCGAATTATGGAACTCAACTTAAAAAAACCGCTGGTATTCTTCGATTTGGAAACTACCGGACTTGATATTGCAAGCGACAGGATTATCGAGTTATCGTATCTTAAAGTAAACCCGAACGGCTCTGAGGAGTGCAAAACTTTCCGCTTAAATCCGGAAAAGCACATATCTGAAGAGGCTTCTGAAATTACTGGCATTAAAGACGAGGACGTCAAAGACTGCCCTACGTTCAAAGATGTTGCAAAAACACTTGCAAAGGTGTTTGAAGGTTGCGACATCGCCGGATACAATTCAAACCGCTTCGACATTCCGCTGCTCGCCGAAGAGTTTATCCGCGCAGAAACTGACATCGACCTCAAAAGGCACAAGTTCATAGACGTGCAGACTATCTTCCACAAAATGGAGCAAAGAACGTTGCCTGCGGCGTACCGCTTCTACTGCAACAAGGAGCTTGTGGACGCGCACAGTGCCGAGGCTGACACAAAAGCGACTTACGAAGTGCTGAAGGCTCAGCTCGACAAATACAGCGACAGCCTGAAAAACGACGTGGCGTTCCTTTCTGAGTTCTCCTCTTTCAACAAAAACATAGACTTTGCCGGACGTTTCGTTTATGACGACAACGGTGTGGAATACATAAATTTCGGCAAATACAAGGGGCAGAAAGTTGCAGACGTGCTGCGAAAGGACATCGGATATTACGGATGGATTATGGACAGCAACTTCACGCTGGACACTAAGCGCACTCTGACTATGATAAAGCTGAAAAACAATATCAGATAATAAAACAAGATGGCTAATTCTTTTTTCAGATTCAAACAGTTCACAGTAAATCAAGAGCGATGCGCCATGAAGGTCGGGACGGACGGAGTGCTTCTCGGCGCTTGGTGCGACGTGAGCTGTGCATCTGAAATTCTGGACGTTGGCACTGGCACGGGGCTTATCGCCCTGATGCTCGCCCAACGGAACGGCTCTGCAAACATCTGCGGAATAGAGATTGACAAAGATGCGTCCGAACAGGCTCTGGAAAACGTAAACGGCTCGCCTTGGAGCGACCGTGTGAAAATCGAAAACGTATCCTTGCAAAATTTCGCCTTGACAACGGAGCGCTCTTTCGACCTGATTGTAAGCAATCCTCCTTATTTCTGCAACTCGCTGAAAAATCCGGACGGACGGAAATCAACGGCACGCCACACAGACGAACTGCCTTTTGAAGACCTTCTGAAATGCTCCGCCAAACTGCTGAAAAGCAGCGGCAAATTAGCGGTTGTGCTTCCCGTAGCAGAAGGAAACCTATTTGCCGAACTCGCAGAAAACATAGGCTTGAACTGTTCCAAAAGAGTGGACGTTTGTCCGAAGCCAGACTCCGCCCCAAAACGTCTGCTGATCGAATTTTCCAAAAGCAGAACAGAGACAAAGACAGACACGCTCGTCATCGAGACAGAAACGAGGCACTGCTACTCTCCCGAATTTAAAAATCTGACAAAAGACTTTTATCTTAAATAAGACAAATCCAGCAATGCAAAACATTAATATACAAGGAGATGAACTATTGACGCTAATTCCGCACCGCCATCCGATGGTTATGGTTGACTCGCTCGTGGAAGCAAGCGAAGACGCCGCAACATCAACCCTTCTGATTAAAGACGAAAACATATTTGTCGCCGACGGCAAACTGTCTGAAGTCGGAATCATTGAGCACATTGCGCAAACTGCAGCCCTGCGTATAGGCTACATCTGCCAGCAAGAGGGACAGCCGGTCCGCAACGGCTTCATCGGCAGTTTCAAAAAGTTCAAATTGCAAAGAAGAGCCAAGTCTGGAGAACTGCTGAAAACAGACTTGAAAGTGATGCAGTCTGTCGGAAACATCACGATGATAAGCGCCAAAGTGCATGCGAACAATGAACATATAGCGGACTGCATCATGACTGTGGCATTAGCAGAATAGAGCTTCCGCTACCCAAACGCTCATATCTGCCGATTTTCACGTCTTCTTTTTATGTTTTACAGCATATTGCGCGTTTTTCTTCGGAAAATATTTCTTTTTTTATAAAACTTATCGTTTAATTTGCATCATAATTAACAACATTTATGAACTTATTAAAACACATTGCCTATTGATTAGACTCCTACTTTGAATTTTAAAACAAAGAGAATATGGAAACGTTGAATCAATTGACCGACGAAGAGTTGGTTGGTTTGTACTCTAAAGGTGACAACGACGCTTTTGACGTGCTGTTGCTCAGGTACAAACGCAAGGTGTTTTCTTACATCTCGCTTTCGGTAAAGAACAGAGACTTGGCGAACGACCTCTTTCAAGAGACGTTCATCAAGGCCATTATGACAATAAAGCAAGGCAAATATACTGAGAAAGGCAAATTCGGATCTTGGATTATAAAAATTGCGCACAACCTCATAATCGACTGTTTCCGCCGCGAGCAAAGTGAGAACATTATAAACGAGGCTGAAAGTGATGTTGACATATTTGGCAACATCAAGTTGTATGACACTAACGCCGAGGACCTTATCATTAAGGAGCAGGTTTATGTGGACTTGGTGAAATTGGTAGATTATCTTCCGGACAACCAGAAGGAGGTGCTTAAAATGCGATTCTTCGAAGACCTGAGTTTCAAGGAGATAGCAGATACAACTGGTGTGAGCATCAACACAGCGCTCGGACGTATGAGATACGCCATCTTGAACATGAGAAAACTTGCTGAAAGCAAAGATGTCAGTCCGGTTTTCTGCGAATAGTTCGAGTCGGTTTTTATAAATTAGGCATAGACATTTTGAAAATCGCCTTTACTTTTTATTGCTCATATTTGCAAAGGCACGAAACGAACTTCGTAACTGAACGAGTGTGAGCAAATTAAGCAAAAAGCTCTTCAAAATCATCTCGACCTAACTTATAGAAGTTGACTTAAGAAAATCTCAAAACGTAATTTTAGAAATTGACTTAAATTTAGTTTTTCTGTAGAGACGCACAGCACTGCGCGTCTCTATATTTTTTCCTGTTTTTTTCTTTTCTGCTCCATTTTCTGACCTCTAAATTACAAATACTAAATTAAAATCCGTATCTTCGCAAGTCATTAGGAGGCCTACCCTTCCAAAGGCCGGGCTTCTGACAAGTTAATTTAACACGGAATTTACAAAATTCCCTTAAAAACAAATTTAGATGGATTTTGCAAAAGTCATATTGAAACCTAAGAAGGAAGAGTCTTTGCAGCGCTTCCACCCTTGGGTATTTTCTGGTGCGATACAAAAAATAGCAGGCAGCCCTAAAGAAGGCGACATTGTTGACGTTTACACTTGCAACGGAGAATACTGCGCAACCGGGCACTATCAGATAGGCTCTATTGCCGTGCGCATCTTCACGTTCGAAAAGACGGAGCCGGGCAAAAGTTTCTGGACGGAAAAACTCAGACAAGCTTATGAAATGCGTCGTGCCATCGGCCTTGCCGAAAGCGGCGACACTGACGCGTACAGACTCATTCACGGCGAGGGCGACTTCATGCCGGGGCTGGTGATAGACATATACAACAAAACCGCCGTCATGCAGGCTCATTCGGTCGGAATGCACAACATCAGGCAGGAGCTGGCAGAAGGTTTGATTGAGGTGTTCGGCGGAAAGCTGGAAAACGTATATTACAAGTCGGAATCGACCTTGCCTTTCAAAGCCAACATTGACACGGAAGACGGCTATCTCATAGGGAAAGACGACAAAAACTACATTGCGACCGAAAACGGCCTGAAATTTCAAGCGGACTGGCTGAAAGGTCAAAAGACAGGTTTCTTTATCGACCAGCGAGAAAACCGCGCTCTTCTTGAAAAATACGCTAAAGGCAGAAGCGTGCTGAATATGTTTTGCTACACTGGCGGCTTCTCTTTCTACGCGCTCAGGGGCGGAGCCAAAGAGGTGCATTCTGTTGACAGTTCCGCAAAGGCGATTGAACTTACCAAGAAAAACGTGGAACTGAACTTTGCAGACTGCAAAAACCATGAGGCGTATGCGGTGGACGCTTTCAAGTATCTGGACGACATGCAGGACCGTTACGACCTGATAATTCTGGACCCGCCTGCCTTTGCAAAACACAGAGACGTGCTGCGCAACGCTTTGCAAGGATACAAAAAGCTTAACGCCAAAGCATTTGAAAAGATTAAGCCAGGTGGAATTCTCTTCACATTCTCCTGCTCGCAGGCGGTCTCTAAGGAACAGTTCAGGCTTGCCGTGTTCAGCGCTGCAGCCATCTCTGGACGAAACGTGAAAATCTTGCACCAGCTGACTCAGCCGGCAGACCATCCTGTAAGCATTTATCACCCTGAAGGTGAATACCTTAAAGGCTTGGTTCTTTATGTTGAATAATTTTTTTGTCAAATATGGAATATACTATTTTATTTTGGATAATCATAGCTATTTTGCTGCTGGACTTCGCCATAGAGAACACTCTAAGCTACCTGAACGGGAAGAATGCCGGAGTGGAACTGCCAGACGAGGTCAAGGACATATACGACTCTGAAAAATACAATAAGCAGCAGGCTTATTTTCAAGTCAACCAGAAGTTTAGCAGAATAACCAGCGTGTTCGGAACTCTTGTCACGTTAGCTATGTTCTTCCTTTTCGGATTTAACTTTGTTGATGAAATAGCACGAGGTTTTACAGATAGCACAATCCTCGTCGCTCTAATATTCTTCGGCATAATATTTTTCGCTAACGAGCTGATTTCCATTCCGTTCGGCATATATAAGACGTTTGTCATCGAAGAAAAGTTCGGCTTCAATAAAATGTCGCCGGCAATCTTCGCCACAGACCTGCTCAAGGAGTGGGTTATGACAGCTGTTTTGGGCGGCGGTCTGATTGCTCTGCTCATGGTCATTTACGAACAAGTGGGAGACTGGTTTTGGCTTCTCGGCTGGGGACTTATGTCGGCCATCTCGATATTCCTCATGATGTTCTACTCCAACCTCATCGTCCCGCTGTTCAACAAACAGACTCCGCTCGAAGCCGGAGAACTGCGCGACGCGATTGAGACATTTTGCAACAAAGCCGGCTTCAAGCTGGACAATCTCTATGTGATAGACGGTTCCAAGCGCACAACTAAGGCCAACGCATACTTCTCCGGACTTGGAGCAAAAAAGCGCATAGTGCTTTATGACACACTGATAAACACCTTGACAACGGAAGAGATTGTGGCCGTACTTGCTCACGAGATAGGTCATTACAAAAAGAAACACACAATGAAAACACTGATTTTCAGCCTAATAAACAATGGCGTGATGTTTTTCTTGCTCTCTCTCGCGCTCGGGAAAGCGGACTCTGGCAATCCGGAAATTGCGCTTGCGCTCGGAAGCGACATTCCGTCGTTTCACTTCAGCATGATTGTGTTCGGCATACTATTCTCGCCAATTTCGACGTTTATAGGTTTGGGGCTTAACACATTCTCGCGCAAAAACGAATACGAGGCCGACGCGTTTGCAAAGTCGTTCGGACTTGCGGCTCCACTGGGCAGCGCGCTGAAAAAGTTGTCTGAGTCAACTCTCAGCAACCTCACTCCGCACCCATATTATGTATTTTTCCACTACTCTCACCCAACGCTTCTGCAGAGGCTGAGAGCGCTAAACAAATAAAAAGATGAAACGATTTCTAATAACACTGCTTTTGGCACTCCCTTTTGCGCTTTGCTCTGCCCAGAAGACCGCTAACGTAAGCGTGGAACAGGCTGTCGAAATGATTGCGAAGACGAAAAAGCTTCAAATCGTTGACGTAAGAACGCCTGCCGAATTCAAAACAGGACACATAAAAGGCGCTGTGAACATTGACTTCAGAGATGCCGAATTTGAAAAAAAGATAAAAAAGCAACTGAAACGCAAACGTCCGGTTCTGCTCTATTGCCGTTCTGGCAGACGAAGCCTCAACGCCATGAACAAAATGGCAACTTTGAAATTCAAGGAGGTTTACAACATGGAAGGCGGAATTATAGTCTGGGGAAAAACTCAGGCTCTGGAAAAATAAAAAACTGTTGTCTAACCAACGGAACTGACTTTGCCCTGCACTTAAAACAGAGCCGATTCTGAGCCGTTTATTAAATTTTGTTTATGAAAACGATTGTCAACATTATATCAGACGAAAACCCGATACCTGCGTATCTTTTCGTCAAGGAGATGTACGAACCAGGCGACAAGCTGATGTTCATCTCTGCAAAAAACACAGAAGACGACCTTGAGTTCATGTCCGAACTGATGCGCGTGCCGAACGACTGCATAAAAGAGATATTGCTCCGTAACGACATGGACGAGTTCAAGTACGAACAGATATGCAGAGCCGTGATAAAGCGTTTGCAAAAAGGCGAGACCTATTACGTCAACCTTGCCGGAGGCACAAGGTACATGGCGCTTGCGGTACAGCAGGTTTTTGAAAAGTTCGGCGCCGAGTTTTTCTATGTGCAGACAGAGAAAAACATAATCATCAAGTCTAAGTTCGACGACAGCATCAACGACAATGACGACCAGCACATACAAATAAAGTACAGGATGAACCTGAGCGAATACATCAAGTTGCACGAGATGCAGAGCGACCTGCACAACAGCGGACACACGCCCATACGTTCGGAACTTGACGTTCAGAATCTATTTGACCTGTTCTCGCAAAGGTTGCTGTCTAACAGAGACTACAGGATTCTTGAGATTTTGCGGACAGACTACAGAGGCCTGAACTACGCAAAGCTTTCGGAAATCGAACGTCCGCGCAAACTGCGTGCTGAAGCCATTCCGGACATCCGCAAATTCCTCGATTTCTTATCGTTCACCCCTGAATCCAGAGACGAGCTCAACAAAGACGAGCTGGACTATCTGACTGGCGGCTGGTGGGAAGAGTTTGTATATTACAAGATCAAGGAGGCTATAAATCCGGACGACATCGCTATCGGGCCGGTCATCCGCACAAAAGGAGTGAAAAGGCAGAACGAGCTTGACGTTGTCTTCATAAAAGACAATCAGCTTTATGTGGTGGAATGCAAAACAGGCGTGCATACGGAAAAGCTTTTCAACGAGATTGTTTACAAAGCCTGCGCCCTCAGGGAGGCTCTGCTCGGCATAACTTGCAAATACTACATCTGCTCGATGAAGCAAGATGAAGACGGCTCTCTCAAACGCATCGCCAAGAACATGGACATCACCTTCTGGGACTTCGACGTTGTGTCTCAGCCAGAGCTGTTCGACAGAAAGATGAAAGAGGCAATAAAATAGCCTAACAGACGAAAAAGCATTAGCTTGGCAACCAAAAAGACGCAAATAGAGTTTTGTCTGCCAATGTTTTTCATCGTCTGAAAACGACAAATCAAATTAATTTGCTATTTTTGCAGAAACGCGTTAAAAACAAAAAAGATGAGTAAAAAGAAAGGCAGTTCCTTTTTTCACAGAATAAAGTTCAAATACAAACTTTCCATCCTCAACGAGAACACGCTTGAGGAGGTTTGGCGCATCCGTCTGTCATGGCTCAACGTGTTTCTTGTATCGTTCGCCACGGCGGTGCTATACTTTTTCTTTATCGCATTTTTGATAATAAAGACACCGTTACGCACATTCCTTCCCGGATATTCGGACAACAACATTCTGAGCCAGCAGGTGATACGCAACGCGGCAAGCATGGACTCCATAAGGGAGGTGGTAAGAGTGCGCGGAGAATACATGGAGATGCTGCAGAACATCTGTTCCGGCAACATACCTATAGACTCCACAACATCTGTAGATTCACTACTGAAAAAGGACTACTCTAAAGAAATTCTGGAGCCGTCCGAGAAAGAGAACAAATTTCGCAAGCAATTCGAACGTGAAGAGAAATACAACACCGGCATGGTCGAAAACGCATATGCAAAGCTGAACTACCTGATGTTCCGTCCGGCAAACGGCGTTGTGATAGAACGCTCCGGCGGCTCATCTAAGCAGAACATTCTGACGGTGCAGATGGAGAACGCCTCCGCAATACACTCGCTGCTGGACGGTGTGGTTGTGTACGTTTCAAGAACAAGCGAAGGTCTGTTTGAAATGCACATTCAGCATAACAACGGCATGACGTCGTACTACAAGTTCGCGTTGCCGTTCATAAAAGAAGTTGGCGACAATGTCCATGCCGGCGAGGTGATTTCGGTCCCTGCCAAAGACAGCGCGAACACGCTTATATTCGAGCTTTGGGAGAACGGCAAATCGCTGAATCCTGAAGATTACATTTTATTCAACTGATAAAAATGCAGCTACTGCAGACACTATAGTTTTATGAAAAAGCAAATCGCCATTTTAGGCTCAACAGGCTCTATCGGCACACAAGCCTTAGAGGTTATAGAAGAACACTCGGACAAGTTTGAAGTCTATGCGCTCACGGCCAACAACAACGCAGACTTGCTCATATCGCAAGCCCGCAAGTTCAACCCTGAGTTTGTTGTAATTGCGAATGAGAACAAGTACGCTCAAGTCAAAGAGGCTTTGTCCGACTTGCCGATGAAGGTATTTGCCGGCGCTGCCTCGATAGCCGATGTCGCAGCCATGCAGCCTGTGGACATTGTGCTGACCGCAATGGTCGGATACTCTGGCCTTTTGCCTACAATATCTGCGGTAAAAGCCGGCAAGGTCATTGCCTTAGCTAACAAAGAGACTCTCGTTGTGGCCGGAGACCTTGTGTGCGACTTGTCAAGACAGTACAACAGCGCGATTGTTCCGGTTGATTCGGAACATTCTGCCATATTCCAGTGTCTGCAAGGCGAGATGAACAATCCTATAGAGAAAGTAATCCTGACTGCGTCCGGCGGACCGTTCAGAGGCAAAGACACCAACTACTTGAAAAGCGTGACTGCGGCAGACGCTCTAAAGCACCCGAACTGGAGCATGGGCGCCAAGATAACAATCGACTCTGCTTCGCTGATGAACAAAGGCTTCGAGGTGATTGAGGCGAAATGGCTCTTCGGCGTAGGCAAGGAGAAGATAGACGTTGTGGTTCACCCGCAATCCATCATTCACTCTATGGTGCAGTTTGAAGACGGCTCTGTAAAGGCTCAGATGGGGCTTCCGGACATGAAGCTGCCTATCCAGTACGCCTTCGGGTATCCGCAGAGACTATCAAGCAAATCGCCTCGTCTCGACTTTCAGCAACACTCTAATCTGACGTTCGAAAAGCCAGACACAAACGTGTTCAGAAATCTTGCGTTCGCATACGAAGCGATGGAACAAGGAGGGAACATGCCTTGCATTCTGAATGCGGCAAACGAAATTGTGGTCGCAGCCTTCCTGAAAGGCGAAATAGGATTCCTGCAGATGTCGGACATTATCGAAGCCACAATGCAAAAAGTCGCATTCATAAAGAAACCTTCTTACGAACAATACGTTGAAACCGATAAAGAAGCAAGACACATTGCTCTTAACTTAATTTAATAAAAAGATGGATACGCTTTGCATGATTTTGCAACTTATAGCGAGCCTCTCGCTGCTCGTCATAGTGCATGAGTTCGGACACTTCATCGCCGCTCGCGCGTTCAAGATGAGGGTGGAGAAATTTTACCTCTTCTTCAACCCGTGGTTCACTATCTTCAAATATAAGCCGAAGAACAGCGAGACCGAATACGGACTGGGCTGGCTGCCGCTTGGCGGATATGTGAAAATCGCCGGAATGGTCGACGAATCCATGGACAAAGAGATGCTAAAAAGGGAGCCTCAGCCTTGGGAGTACCGTTCTAAACCGGCTTGGCAACGTCTTTGCGTCTCCGTGGCGGGAATCTTGTTCAACTTCATCACCGCAGTCATAATATACGCCGGAATCTGCTACTCTTGGGGCGACTCTTATCTGCCTCTGAAAAATCTGAACGACGGATTTGTGTTCAGCGAAACTGCAAAACGCGCAGGATTTCAGGACGGCGACATGCTGCGCAAAGCAGACGGAAAGACGCTCGAGACATACGGTGAAGATATGTTCCGCTCTATCATAGATGCAAAATCCGTAACTGTGACACGTGACGGAAAAGAGGTTGAAATAACGATGCCAGAGAACTTCATGGACTCTATCATGAAGTATCAGGATTACATAGCAAGCTACAGAATCAGATTTGTAATAGACTCTGCCATAACAGGCTCCCCTTGCGCTATTGCAGGCCTGCAGTCTGGCGACAGTGTTGTGGCTATCGACGGCAAAGAGGTGTTTTACTCTGACTGCGTCAACGAGTTTTCCAAATCTGCAGGAAAGCCTGTCAATCTGACTCTTGTAAGGGCCGGCAAGTCCATGACCCTTCAGGTTACGCCCGATGAGAACGGCAAGATTGGAGCATACGTCAAGACGCCAAAAACCGAGCTTCGGAAATACACACTCCTAGAGTCTATTCCGGCCGGTATAGGCAAAGGTGTTGACAAACTCACGAGTTACGTGAGCGACTTCAAATACGTGTTTTCGGCAGAAGGTGTGAAACAGATGGGCGGCTTCGCTTCCATTGCAAGCCTCTACCCTTCTTCTTTTAACTGGTATGCGTTCTGGAGCATCACGGCGTTCCTGTCTGTCATCCTCGCATTCATGAACATTCTCCCTATCCCTGCTCTTGACGGCGGACACGCAATGTTTGAGCTGTACGAAATCGTATTCAGAAAAAAGCCGAGCGAAAAGTTCAAAGAGAAAGCGCAGATGGCCGGAATGATGTTCCTGCTGTTCCTTATGATTTATGCGCAGCTGAATGATGTCGTTAGATTTCTGTTCTGATAAATAATAGCTTATGAACAATATGCAGTTTACTGTCTATGACGAGACGGTGGAGAGTCAAGTCAAAGAGATCCGGAAGCTGGTGCGTCTCTCAATGGACGGGTCGGTCTCTGAGTCTATGGCTTCGCTGGGTTACAAACTGAATTGGGGCGTCTCCATTCCTCGTATAAAGGAACTTGCCTCAAGGTTCGGCAAAGACGCGCGGCTGGCCATGCGGCTGTGGAACATAGGGCACAGAGAGACCATGATTATCGCAACCTTGCTGATGCCGGAGAACGGTTGTCCCGAATCTGTAGCCCAGGCTTGGGCCGAAGATATAAACAACAGCGAACTCGCAGAACAGTGTTGCCGAAATCTATTCGTCAGGCTGCCATATGCAGACAAGCTTGCTGAACTGTGCTACAACAAGCCAGATTCACCGCATACGAAAGAGGTTGCTTATAGGCTTGCTTCAAAATTTATAATGAAAGGCTCCTCTTGCGGCAATGACTTTTCCGAAAGTCTCATAAACAATGTCAAAACAGATGTGCAAAACAAAAAGCTCTCAGACCCGATAGCGCAATACCTGAAACAGTATGCAAAGCATATTAGCAAAGCCGACGCAGAGAAAGCGCTGGAAAGCTTGCAAGATGTCAACCCATGGGTCTTCGAAGAGGTTTCAACCTTTATTAATTACAGCTGCTGACGTTGAAACTGATAGACATACACACTCATAAAACAGAGCAAGAGAGCGGAATACTGTCCGTCACATCTGTTGAGCCAGACGAATACACAGACCTGCAAAGCAGATTTGCAGAACGGCTCTTCAGCATAGGCATACACCCGTGGAACGTGAAAATAGACCTTGACGACATGCTTAACATGCTGAGCGACCTGACAAAAAACAGCAATGTGCTGGCAATAGGAGAAATCGGGCTGGACAAGCTAAAAGCCGCAGAACAAGAGACGTTCGCCCTGCAAAAAAAAATTTTCGAAGCGCAACTGGAAATCGCAAAAGAGCGCAAACTGCCCATAATCATACACAACGTAAAATCAACAAGCGAAATATTATCCGCATTGACAAAACACAAAATCACAAACCCTGTAATATTTCACGGCTTCAGACTGAAGAAAGAGACGGCGGAGCAAATCGTCAGCAAAGGTCATTACTTATCCTTCGGAAAACTGCATAACGAGAAGGCTATGCAAGCCACCCCCTTAGACAGACTTTTTTTAGAAACCGACAACAGCGACGATGAAATATCAGAAATATACGAATCAGCCGCAAAAACATTAGGCATAACAAAAACAAATTTGGCTAAAATTATAGAAAATAACTACACAAGGCTATTCTGCAACGAAAAAGAGAAGCCAGAATAAAGGATGTACGGCCTAAGTCCGTTGCTTAGAAACTGTTTAAATTATTCTAAAATATTTTGTTAAGCATCAGGACTGCGTTTACTATGCTTCTGAGAGGGTATTTGCGCTTTCGCACTTGCACATCTAAAAATTTTTCCATAACTTGCCACTGATTATCAGTGATATTTGATGGATAATGATTCATTTCTTTGTTTTTTTGCACCCTTAAAGTTACGAAAAATTATACACTTATTAAACTGACAATCAATATTTTAAGTGTAATTTTGAGAGTTTTTTTCAACCTCTCAAATTAGTTTTTAATTAAAATTGAACAACTTCTAAGATAAGTGGATTTTCTGACACGACAAAATCCTGGGTAACTTTTTGT
>JAGBRL010000052.1 GCA_017632345.1 Paludibacteraceae bacterium | reverse complement strand
CCGATAAAATGTGTACTTTTGCCCATGGTTATGTTTTATATGTGCAATTCAAAGATAACCAAAAAGGACTGAATCTTGCAAGTCAGATTCAGTCCTAATTTTTTTTATTGCTTAAAAAGTTTTATCGGACACTAATAATTTCTAAATGAAAGAGCAGCTGACTTTCAACTTTTTCTCTCTTTTTAATTGTTCTTCCCATTTATATTTCTATATTTGTGTGAGTTTTCACAAATAACTATAGAGCCAATGAAAAGATTAATTTCCATAATAATATTATCGCTTATTTGCAACGCTCTAAGCGCGAGCAACTTAGTCAAAGTTCTTGAACAAAGCAAAATCAACGGCAGCGACTGCAATGTCTCATTAGTGAAAGAAGATGTTGTGCCGTACGAAGACAGCACATCCGTGTTTTTCATTCCTGTGAAAAACGCATCTAACGACAAGTTTTTAGATGCGCTAATTGTCTTTTTCAACACAGCAAAGTCTGAAATAACATGCAGTTATCTCGACAAAGAGGCTATTAACCTTGACTTGATGAATCCAAGCTCGGTCTCTTTTGACTTTGCAGCGTTCTTTCTCGACGACGAAAAGACCATAAGGGCGTTTGGCGTACGTCTGCAGGAAAATGCGACGCACAGAAACATGAAGAGAAGCTCCGAAGTTATATCACTGTATTTGCCAACAGGCAAAAGTATGGAAAAGCTTCTTGACAAATATCCGATGGGCAACACCTACAAAAAATGGAACGACTACGGATGCGAAAGCGAAACGTTCTCCGAAAACAGAATTATGGTGATGTCCCGCACGAAAGCAAAGAAAAGCAAATACCGCGACATAAACGTGCGCATAAGCGTCACTTCTGTAGTGAAAAAAGGAGTTGACGATGTATCTAAAACAGACCTCGACTCCCTGCTTGCCGACGAATCTATAAAATTGGCAGACACTTTGAGTCTTGTCGAAAACGAAGAACCTTATGTTCCCATGGACTCCGCCGCATTCGCTGCAGAAATTGCGGCAAATGACGAAGCCATCAGAAAAAGCACCGAAGGGCTGAAGGCTTACGGAACAGTGACCGCAGGTTCTGAAATTAAAGTGACGCAAAGAAGGCGCAAAAGCCTGTTCGCTCGATTATTCGGCAAAGAGACCATCGAGGTGAAAAAAGTTGAAATTACAAAAATTTCCGACGACCAGCCTTACGGCAACGAAAGCGGCCCGAAGCAGGTTCTTGAACAAAAAGGAAGCAACAAATGTATAGAGATGGAGCAAAAAGATGTGATGAACGAAACACTGCGGTTCGTTAACGGAAGCTACAAATAAGACTGGCTCCGTCATCACTTCAGAGCACACAACAAAAAAAACGTCCCGAAAACAAAGAAATCTTTTTTTCGGGACGTCTCTTATTCTGCATTATTCAAACTCGATCATAGTTGCGTTCTTCGCTATCTTATCCCCTTCTGCAACACAAACACTCTTAACCATTCCGTCAAACGGCGCGACAATTCTGTTTTCCATCTTCATCGCCTCCAAGATTAGGAGCAAATCGCCACGCTTCACAACATCACCGCCCTTAACGCAAAGCTTAGTCACCGTGCCAGGAATAACAGACGACAACAACTTCGGATTTGCAGGCTCATAAACCTTACGCTGCAAATACTTCCTCGTCAGACACGTATAATAGACCTCCGAATCTATTTTTATTTCAGACAAATCGTTCATAACACAATCAAAATTAATCAAACAATTTAAAATCAGAAAGGAGGCACACCATGCTTTTTCACAGGACGAAACTCGTCTTTCCCCTTTGACAAAGACAACGCATGAATCAAGGCCTTGCGAGTTTCAGACGGTTCTATCACCGCATCAATAAAACCTTTTCCGGCAGCCACATACGGATTAGCAAATTTATCAATATACTCCTGAACCTTTAACTTACGCATTTCATCTTGATTTTCAGCCTCTGCAATATCCTTCTTGAAGATTATATTAGCGGCACCCTCTGGCCCCATTACGGCAATTTCGGCACTAGGAAGGGCAAAAACAAAGTCCGCGCCCAAATGCCTTGAGTTCATGGCTATATAGCCGCCACCATAAGCCTTTCGCAAAATCACAGTTATTTTCGGCACAGTAGCCTCAGAGTAAGCGTAAAGCATCTTAGCACCGTGACGAATAACCCCGGCATGTTCCTGATCGACACCCGGAAGATAACCCGGCATATCCTCAAGAGTTATGATAGGGATATTGAAAGCGTCGCAATAACGGATAAAACGCGCGGCCTTGTCAGAACTGTCACAGTCAAGCACACCAGCAAGAAAAAGCGGCTGATTAGCCACAAAACCGACAGTCTCCCCATTCATTCGTCCGAAGCCAACCACAATATTTTTAGCAAACAGCTCATGCACCTCAAAGAAATCGGAATTATCTGATATAGCCCTTATTATATCGCGCACATCATACGGCTGTTTCGGGTCAGACGGAATAATCTCCTCGATCTTTTTCACGGAACGAGGCTCGGCAGGCTTCTCTGCTGCAGCCCTTTCCATATTATTTTTAGGAATAAGAGCAAGCAGACGCTTAATCATGTCAAAACACTCCTTCTCATCAGAAGCAAAAAAATGAGCGTTGCCCGTTATTTCGGCATGCACCCTTGCCCCACCAAGGTCTTCCTGCGAAATCTTCTCGCCCAAAACAGTCTCAATCACGTTAGGGCCAGTTATAAACATCTTCGACACATTATCCACAACGAACACAAAATCAGTCAAAGCCGGAGAATACACGGCGCCACCAGCGCAAGGACCCAATATAACAGAAATCTGCGGAATCACACCAGAAGCCATCGTGTTGCGGTAGAAAATCTCGCCGTAACCAGCCAAAGCGCCGACGCCCTCCTGAATACGAGCACCGCCAGAGTCGTTAATACCAATACACGGCACCTTCATCTTTATAGCGTGATCCATAATTTTTGTGATCTTTCGCGCGTGCATAAGCCCAAGCGAGCCACCCTGCACAGAAAAATCCTGCGCATAGACACAAACCGGCGAGCCACCTACAGTGCCGGTGCCAGTAACCACTCCGTCGCCGGCAAGTTCTTTCCCTGCCATTCCGAAGTCATGAATCTCGTGCTTCACAAAAAGGTCGTACTCCTGAAAAGAGCCCTTGTCGAGCAGTTCCTCAATACGTTCACGAGCAGTCATCTTGCCCGCCGCGCGCTGCTTTGCAAGAGCCGCATCACCGCCACCCTTTTCCAGCGCCGCCTTTTTGTCACGCAACATTTGTATTTTATCCAAAGACATGATACACATCTATTTAGTTTGCAATATCACCCCATTATTTAGGAGCTTTGTAATATAAAACCGCAGCAATCACAGCGTATACCACATTTGGCAACCAAACGGCAGCAAACGGCGACATCGTTCCGCTAACAGCGAAAGACGACGACACTGTGTAAAACATTATATAAGTGAAGCTCAACAAAAGGCCAATACCGATATTAAGCCCCATACCGCCCTTAATTTTCTTTGAAGAGAGTGAAACCCCAATTAAAGTCAATATGAACGAAGCGAAAGGAAACGCGAAGCGCTTTTCATACTCGATTTCAAAATCCTTTATGTTGCCCACACCTCGCTTACTCTGCTTTGCGATGTAGTCTTTAAGTTCTTGATTGTTCATCTGCTCGTGCATGCCCGGATACACAAAAAACTCAGACGGCTCGACAGGTATAATCGTGTCCAAAGAGACACCCCTTCTCAGCGTTTCGTACATCCCGTCAAAGTCGCGAATCATGTAATTTTTAGCAGTCCATTTGTTAAGAGTATCCCACTCCAGGCGGCGCATTGTCATACGAGATACAAGCGTCTTGCCGTCAAACTTTTCCAACGAAGCGCCAATTCCCCTGCTTTTCCCGTCGCTCTCCTCGTAAGACTCTATGTATAAAATAACACCAGGACTAACCTCCATATGCACTTTAGAGATTGACGTCGAGCGCTTTTTCTTTACATAATTCTCCTGAAAATCAAGACGTTCCGTATTAGCAGGCGGAATCACATAACCGCTAAGCAAGAAAGACATCACCGCAATCAGCCCCGCCGAAATCATATACGGCCGCAAAAGCCGATGAAAACTTATTCCGGAGGCAAAAATCGCAATGATTTCGGAGTTGTTAGCCAACTTTGAAGTAAAGAAAATCACCGCAATAAAAGTGAACAGCGGACTGAAAAGGTTAGCGAAATAAGGAATGAAATTAAGATAATAGTCAAACACAATCGCTTCGAGAGGAGCCTCATGCTCCATAAAGTCGTCAATCTTCTCTGACACGTCGAAAACTATCGCAATGCTAATAATCAGAGCAATTGCCAGAAAAAATGTTCCTAAGAACTTTTTAATTATATATACGTCTAATCGTTTTAACATAACCACATCATTTAAAGTCTGTTACCCAACATTGGCACCATAATCCTTTTCCATTCAGAAAAATCGCCCGCTAAGATATGCTTTCTTGCCTCTTTCACCAGCCACAAATAAAACGCAAGGTTATGAATCGAGGCAATTTGCAGGGCCAGAAGTTCCTGAGAGACAAAAAGATGACGCAGATAAGCCTTTGTGTAGAACGTGTCCACAAAAGAAGTACCGTCCGGGTCAATCGGAGAAAAGTCATCCTTCCACTTATTGTTTTTTATATTTATGATACCCTTTTGAGTGAAAAGCATACCGTTGCGTCCGTTACGCGTAGGCATAACACAGTCGAACATATCAACCCCTCTCTCTATCGCCTCCAGTATATTTATAGGAGTGCCGACCCCCATCAGGTACCTCGGCTTATTTTCAGGCAGAATCTCATTCACAACCTCGATCATCTCATACATGACCTCAGCCGGCTCGCCGACAGCAAGTCCGCCGATCGCGTTTCCGTCACAATCTTTAGAAGCGATGTACTCCGCCGACTTTCTCCTCAAGTCCTTAAACGTGCAACCCTGCACAATAGGGAAGAATGTCTGCTGATAACCATACTTGGGTTCCGTTGCCTTAAATCGGTCCAACCCTCTGTCCAGCCACCTGTGAGTCATCTCCATAGACTTGCGCGCGTAATTGAAATCGGCCGTGCCAGGAGTGCACTCATCAAGAGCCATTATAATGTCTGCACCGATAATACGCTGAGTGTCAACCACATTTTCCGGCGTGAAAATATGCTTAGAACCATCTATATGCGAACGGAACACAGCCCCCTCTTCCGTAAGTTTTCGCATACCGGAAAGCGAAAAGACCTGAAACCCGCCGCTATCAGTAAGAATCGGCCGGCTCCAGCCGTTGAACTTATGCAGCCCGCCGGCCTTCTCCAGAACATCAAGCCCCGGACGCAAATAAAGGTGATACGTGTTGCCCAATATTATCTGGGCCATAATATCGCCCTCCAGTTCGCGCTGATGCACCCCCTTGACAGAGCCAAGCGTACCCACCGGCATAAAAATAGGCGTCTCAATCTCGCCATGATCTGTATATATCTTTCCCGCTCTTGCCTTACTTTGCAAATCGGTATGTAAAAGTTCAAACTTCATTCGGCACTACTTTGAATAATTCTTTTTGCTATTTTGCAAATATCGCTCTTTTTTTTCAAAGAATTTTATTTTTTGCTAATTTTGTGAAATTATTGATTCTTTTTTATGAAAAAGACATTTTATATCATATTAGCAGTTCTGCTGCTGGCCATCTTTTCGGCAGCAACTTACGCATATTTGCAACGCGATTCTATAATTGCGTCAATACTGTCCGAAAAACTTTCCGAGTTTGAAAACAGACGCAATGTCAAGGTTTCGTATAAGAGCCTCAACATGCAAGGGCTGAACGGCATTTGCCTCTCAGACATAGCTGTTGTTCCGGCAGGCTGCGACACGCTCTCGACTGTAGGGTCTGTTTGCTCCGAAATTTCGCTCTGGGAATTAGTCAAAGGGAGGATAAAAGTAAGCAAGCTGCACATCGACAGCTTAAGCGTAAGGCTTACAGATAACGGAAAACAGCGGAACTTCGAGCCTCTTTTCAAAAAAGGCGTGAACGAGTCGGCAAAATCTAATGACAACACTCCGAAAAAGAGTTACTCAGAACGTTTTTCTAACATGCTTTCAACGATTTTCAGACTTGTGCCGGAAGACTTTGCAGCCACAAACATCCGCATAAGCGCGCAAAGCCCGACCTATAATGCGTCGCTCATGACTCCGGAGCTGAAAATTGACAACAACAAATTCACCACTGACCTGATTTTTTCCGAAGACTCCACGTTGCAAAAGTTCACGCTTGACGGAACTTTCAGGCACACTGACAAAAGTCTGCACTGCAAAATCTTCGCGTCAAAAAACAACAAGGTGGCACTGCCCTATATCAAGTACAAATATGACATGACCGTGGCGTTTGACACTGTGCAGCTTGACTTCAGCGCGTTGGCAGACAAGACGGAATGGACTCAGATAGGAGGAAATCTTGCGGTGAAGAATCTCTGCGTAGAACACTGGCGAATATCCGAAAAGGAACTTCTTTTTGAAGACATGTCCATAGACTACATACTAAACGCTCGTAACGACTGCATAGAGCTAGACAGCTCTTCTGTCGTTCATTTCAACAAACTTACGTTCAGCCCGTACATAAGAGTGAAAACTAAGCCGGAAACGGAGCTTACCATATCCGTCAGCAAAGACAAGTTTCCTGCAGACGACCTGTTCTCCTCTATACCGAGCGGAATGTTCTCCAATCTCGAAGGCATAAAGACATCAGGCTCTCTCGACTACAAATTTTATCTCAACGTAAATTTCGATAACGTCGATAGCCTAAAACTATACTCTTGCTTAAACAAGCACGACTTCAAGATTGAGCAGTTTGGCGCCACCGACTTCAGAATGATGCAGCAGCCGTTCACCTACAACGCTTACGAAAAGGGTGAGCTTGTCCGCAGCTTTGTTGTAGGAGAAGAGAACCCGAACTTCCGCAAACTTGACGACATCGCGCCTTGCCTGCGCGGAGCTGTAATGTTCTCGGAAGACGGACACTTCTTCCACCATAAAGGATTTCTCGAAAGCGCCATACGCGAATCCATGATAAGGAACATCAAAGAGAAACGTTTCGCAAGAGGTGGCAGCACCATATCTATGCAGCTCGTCAAAAACGTTTTCCTCAGCCGAAACAAAACCATGATGAGAAAACTCGAAGAGATGATGATAGTGTGGCTTATAGAGAACAACCGCCTCGTCACGAAAGAAAGAATGTACGAGACCTATCTCAACATAATTGAATGGGGGCCAAACATCTACGGAGCGGAAGAGGCTGCAAAGTTCTATTTTGACAAAAGCTGCGACGACCTGTCGCCTGCCGAAGCCATATTCATGGCAAGCATCATTCCTCGTCCGAAAAAATTCAAATGGTCTTTCAACGAAGACGGAACACTGAAGGAGTATCACACGAACTATTACGAGGTTGTCGGCGGCAGGCTGCACAAACACGGATACATATCTGACAGAGAGTTCAGAAAACTGAAGCCAGAAGTGGAACTGAAAGGCAAAGCGAAAGATTATTTCCCAGACCTCTCCGAAAAAGAAGAGAAGCCGTCTGTGTTCAAAAACTTTTTCAACATTTTTAAAAGAAAAAAATAGAGATTTATGAAGATATTTAAAGCTGCTCAGATAAGAGAGCTCGACTCATTGCAAACCGCATTCGAAGGCATATCGTCATACGAACTTATGGAACGTGCGGCCGGCAACATGTTCAGAGCCATAATGGAGAAGCATAAGGAGCGTATAAGAAGCAAGCGCATAACAATCTTCGCCGGACCGGGGAACAACGGCGGCGACGCTCTCGTATTAGCCCGGCTGCTGATGGAAAACGGTGTCTGCGACATAAACGTACACCTCATAAATCCAAAATGCTCCTTGTCGACGGACTGCGCTCGCGCAAAGGAAAACCTTGAAAAAAAACACAGTCACATTCTGACAGAGACAAAGACATACGTGCCTGTTGACTTGAGCGGGACCGACATAATCATAGACGGACTGTTCGGGTCGGGTCTGAACAGACCGCTCGAAGGCACGTTTGCCGAATACGTCATGATGATTAACCGCAGCGATTGTCACGTAATATCCATAGACATGCCTTCCGGACTTTACGGCGAAGACAACCGCAGCAACAATCTTGAAACTATAGTCAAGGCGTCTGAACTATACACGTTCAACGCTCCAAAAATATCTCTCTTCATGGCGGAGAACGAGAAGTTTTTGCCAAACGGATTCACTATAATAGACATAGGTATCGCCAAAGAGGTTTCAGCCAAGCTGGAATCTCCGTACTCGTTCTGCAACAGCACTCCGTTCAGCGCGAAACCCATATCCAGATTCTCGCACAAAGGCACGTTCGGACACGCCTACCTCATAGCCGGCTCTTACGGCATGATGGGCGCCGCCGTCTTAGCCGCAAAAGCGTGCATGAAGTTTGGCTGCGGACTGCTAACCGCTCATATTCCTCAAAAAGGTTACGAGATAATGCAAATCTCTGTTCCCGAAGCCCTCGCCGAAGTTGACGACGACGAGTTTTGCTTCTCAAATATAGGCGACATAGCAAAATACAACGCTGTGGGAATAGGTCCCGGCTTAGGCAAGTCAGAGAAAAGCAAGGCTGCATTGGAAAAGGCTCTTAAGCTGTATTCCGGACAAATGGTGATTGACGCAGACGCTCTAAATCTGCTGAGCGAAAACAGAGAACTGCTAAGATACCTTCCGCACAACACGATTCTCACTCCGCACCCCAAGGAGTTCGACAGGCTGACCACTCCGTCGTCTCACAGTTTCGAAAGACTTGAAAAGCAAATCGAATTTGCGAAGAAACATAATGTGATTGTCGTGCTTAAAGGCGCGTACACCAGCATAGCCTCTCCAGACGGCTCGGTACGTTTCAATTCAACCGGCACTCCGGCTCTCGCCACAGCTGGCAGCGGAGATGTGCTGACAGGCATGATACTATCTCTTCTTGCGCAGAAGCACTCGCCTATAGACGCTGCGACATGCGCAGTCTTTGCTCATGGCCTTACTGCCAAAAACGAAGCAGTAACAGCCTCGACTCTCATTGAGAACATAACTCCGGAGATATGTCCGAAGCACTGCTCCATCGCTAAAATGTATCATAATTAAAACGGACGCACAAATCATGAACAGACTAAAGATAATACTGTCAACGTTACTCGTTCTCGTCAGCCTTCCTTTGTCGGCAGGCTACGAACCGTTTTCGGACGTGCCGCAAGTCTCTTCGATAGAAGAGATGCTGAACATAGCCGAAAAGCAGCTGAAAAAGCCTTACCAAAGCGGGAAAGAGGGCCCTTATGCGTTCGACTGTTCCGGCTTCACGCGCTTCTGCTACAAGCACCTCGGAATAACGCTGAACCGTTCGTCCAAAGAGCAAGCCGACAATGGCGAGCGCGTCAGAAGGCGAAATTTAAAGCCCGGCGACCTCGTCTTTTTCAAAGGCTCCAAAGGACGCAAAATCGGGCACGTCGGCATAGTTGTTGAGAAAGGCTCTGGCAAATCGTTCAAGTTTATTCATGCCTCGACTTCCTCCGGAATCATAGTTGAAAACGGCGACGTTGAATACTTCAAAAAAAGATACAAAACCGCCCGAAGGATAACGACCGACAGAAAAATCCGCAAGGAACTGAAACGCATCGCAAAAACTCGGAAAAAAGAGCTGAAAGAGGCTGAAAAACGAGCCAAAGAGCAGGAAGAAGAACTTGAAGAGCTTAAAGAAGAAACTAAAGACAGAGACGACGCTCCTGCAACGCAGGACCGCAGTTTCAGCGAACACATTGTGCAGAAAGGCGACACACTTTATAACATTTCAAAAAGATACGGCTGCACAGTCGAAGAACTTCAGAGATGGAACGGTCTGGACGGCAACAACATATCGTTGGGACAGACACTTAAGATCATGAAATAACAGAAGGCGCGTCTCTGCAAAACACATAAAAAAAGCCGCGTCATAGCGGCTTTTTATCATTCTGCATCACCCTTTGCAACCTCTGACGGATTTATGCCCATCTGAGCCTTGAAGCATTTGCGGAAGTATGCAATATCCTTAAATCCAACCTCGTATGCGACCTCCGACACCGTGAGCGTATTTTGCTCAAGCAGCTGGTACGCCCTCTTTATTCTCACGTTTCGGATAAACTCCTTGACCGTCATATTTGTCAGCGCGTCAACCTTTCGGTACAGCTGCATACGGCTCACGCCAACTTCCTGAGCAAATTTCTCTATATCAAGTTCCGGATCTGAAATATACTTTTCCACAACCTCCATCATCTTATTCAAGAAACGCTCGTCTGGCGACACCAGCGTCACGTTGGTAGGTTCAAGTATCATGTCGCACTTAAACCTCTTGCGCAGATTCTCCTGCATCTGAATAAGGTTCTCCAATTTCTGGCGAAGCATATTAATGTCAAACGGCTTGGTTATATAATCGTCCGCGCCAGCCTTCAACCCCTCCAGCTCCGTCTCTTTAGAAGTCACCGCAGTAAGCAGTATTATCGGAATATGAGAGGTCCGCTCGTTCTTTTTAAGTTTTCGGCAAAGCTCATCTCCGCACATCTTAGGCATTATAAAGTCCGTGATAACAGCGTCCGGAATAATTTCAAGAGCCAAGTCGAACGCCGCCGCTCCGTCTTCAGCCTGACGCACTTCATACTCGCCTTCGAAAGATGAAACCACAAAACGGCGCAAGTCTGCATTATCCTCTGCAACCAGCAATATCTTACGCTCCTTCTTAACGTCAATATCACCCTCTGCCTTATCCTGCTCATGCTCTTCTTCCGCCATTTGCTCCTGTAGTATTACAGGCAAATGGATTGTGAACTTTGTGCCTTCGCCAACAACGCTGTCAACGTCCACGTCTCCCTCCATAAGCGTCACGAACTCCTTGATTATAGAGAGGCCTATACCTGTGCCGATAGATGTGTCTGACGTAGAGTTCTGAAAGAAACGGTTAAAAATCTTGCCCAGACTTTCAGGCGGAATGCCTACACCGTTATCCTTGACAATGATTTCATAGCAGTCCGCCACAACCTCGCTCTCAAACTTGTACTGCTCTTTCTTATTCAGGCAAACCTCTATCAAGCCTCCCTCTTCGGTGTATTTTATCGCGTTAGAAAGCAGATTGTTCAAAATTTTATTAATCTTATCTTCGTCAAACTGAATTTCCAGTTCCTCAACCAAAGGCGTAAATCTGAGCTTTATTTTCTTCGACTCCGCAAGGTTAGAGAACGAGCGCACCACCGAGTCCACATACGGCACAAGGTCGCCTGCCGACATATGCAGCTGCAATTTGCCGGACTCCACCTTTCTGTAGTCCAGCAGCTGATTGACAAGTTTGAGCAGCATATTAGCGTTCTTCTCTGCAAGAACGGCCTGCGAGCGCACATCCTCATCTATGTTCTTTTTACTTATAATCTGAGACAGCGGACCCAGAATCAGCGTCAGCGGCGTCCTCAGCTCATGCGATATATTTGTAAAGAAATTTGTCTTTATCATCTCTATCTCATGCAATTTTCTGGAACGAGTCTTTTCAAACATAAGCTCATTGTCCAGCTTCGTCTTATGTATGTAAAACCTCATCACCGCAAAAATGACACCGGCCACCAACGCCACAAGAAGCAATTTGAACCACCAAGTAAGCCAGAAAGGCGGACAAATCTCAACCTCCACACTCTTGATTTCCTCGTTCCACTTACCGTCGCAATTAGCGCCCTTCACATAAAAACGGTACGTGCCGGGGTTCAGATTCGTGTAAGTCGCGTAATTTTTATTGCCAGAAGAGATCCAGTCGCTGTCGAAACCCTCCATCTTGTAACAATACTGATTCTTTCCAGACTTAGAATAAGAGAGAGCGGAAAACTGGAAAGAGAACATGTTCTGATTATACTGAAGCTTTATTTTATCACAATAGAGAATGTTCCTGTCTATCTCATCTCCAATTGAAACGGGCTTATTGAAGATTCTGAAATCTGTGATCATCACAGGCGGCACAAAAAAGTTAGCCTTAACTTTAAGCGGGTCAAATATATTCAATCCATTAATACCGCCTACCACCAGATTTCCGTCAGACAACTTGTACGCCGCATTGTATAAAAACTGAGCGTCCTGCAGCCCGTCATATCCGTCGTAATTCTTAAAGTTTTTCTTTATCTTGTCAAATTTAGAAAGACCGTTCATGGTAGTTATCCACAGCGCTCCGTCCTTGCTTTCCGAAATTGTCTGCACATGATTATTGGCAAGCCCGTCCTTTTCCGTGTAATACTTTATCGCGCCGGTGTGCTTGTCATACAAAGCCAGACCTTTAGAGTTAGTTCCAAGCCAATACTCTCCATTAAGGTCCTGGAGGAAAGAGCGTGTACGTTCTGTAAAACGCGTAACCTTGTCTTTCTCAGGATTATATATAATAACCTCGTCCAATGTACCTATCCACAAATCTTTATCTTTATCCTCTCTGACCCAATAAGTCTCCACATCGTGAGCTATATGCTTATAATGCACAAACTTGCCAGTTTCCGAATTGTACATATCCACCCCCTTTGACGTTGCGAGCCAGATTCTGCCCTCTGAGTCCTTCTGAATATCCCAGACCTTATCAGACGACAATGACGCTTCGTCTTCACCATGCCTAAACACACGGCGCACGCTCTTAGTCCTCTTATCCACCACATTGACGCCGCCCATATACGTTCCGACCCAGAAACAGTCTCCGTTATCAAGGAAACATTTAATACAGTCCGAAGTCAGTCCGCCTCTCTCCTTCGTCACATAGCTGAAACTATTTGCCTTCAAATTCAGAATATTGATACCGCCGGACTCAGTCCCGATCCAGACCTCTCCGTTCTGACGGCACTCCGCCAAAGCGTAAACCTCGTCATTATTCAAATAACTGTTGTCGTTTTTAGCCTCGCGAATAAGCCTGAAATTCTGCTTCTCCTGATTTTTATAACTGATTCCGCCTCGCGTGCCTATCCACAAATCCCCCTTTGAATCGATAAAAAGGTCTATTATAGAGTTATGCACAAGCGTTATTTCATTATCAATATCATTCACAAACTTTCCGTAACGTTTCTCCTTGCGGTCATACCCGACAAGCCCGCCTCGCGTGCCAAACCACAAGATACCTTCGTTGTCCTCTATTATAGCGCGCACTGTAGAAACACGCTCCGAGAACGGGAAAGACTTTAAAATCTTAGCTTCAAAATTGTTAGGGTTAACCATAAAAACTCCTGAGTAGTACGTGCCAACCCATATTGTGCCGTCCTTAGACTGAAAAACAGTCTGAACTTCGTCCGCATCAGACAAGCCGCCTTCCAGAGGAATCTCTTTGAACGTGCCGTCCTTAGGCGACAAAAAGCAAAGCCCCTGCCTCGTGCTTGCCATCCAAATATTTCCGTTCACATCTATATGAATATCCCTTATATCCGCAACACCCTCATAGCCAGGAGATTTTACTATATAAAATTCCAAATTTCCCTTTTCGTTGAGAAATGCAAGCCCCTGCTCTGTGCCGACCCAAATCCGTCCGTCTGCACCCTCCTTTATGCAATTTGCAGAATACGCGCCCTCTCCATTCTCCATCTTGACCGACGAAAAGACCTCTCTCTGCACATCAAAACTGTTCAGACCGCCGCTCTCTGTCCCAACCCAAAACCGTCCTTTCGAATCTTGAAAGACGCAGCGCACAAGGTTTCCTCTTATTGACGACTCGTCGCCTTCTGCGTTTCTGTGAATCTTGAAACGGTAACCGTCATACATGTTCAGTCCCTGACTTGTGCCAAACCACATCAAACCGGACTTGTCTTGAAAAACACATTGCACAACATTATTCGACAGCCCGTCCTTCTGTGAAAAATTATCAAAACGAGATGATATGAGAGCTGTTGCGTAACAATCAATCACACAACACATTAGTATCAAAAAGAATGACAAGAACCTATTCATAAAACCATGATATTAGAATAACACTGTCTGACCAAATATTCTTTTCGTCAGATAAAAAAACACCCCATACTACGCCTGCACTTCTACAAATCAGAACAATAAGCTGTCCAACAAATCAACCTTAATAGTGTCAAATATAAAAATAATTGCGAAAACAGACAACCAAAATCGCCAAGATTTATAAAAAAGAAATCTATCCGAACAACAAGCGGAAAGCATCTTCCACCTTTTTTGCCCTTACAATCTCGATATTCGGCTTTATCTGCAAATTTTTAAAGTCCGGAATTATGATGCGCTTGAAGCCAAGTTTCTCCGCCTCCAAGATCCGCTGCTCCACTCTGTTTACCGGACGAATCTCACCGGTCAGGCCAACCTCACCGGCAAGGCACACGCTCCGGTCTATCGCAATATCCATGTTCGACGAAAGTATTGCGCATATTATAGCAAGGTCAATAGCCGGGTCGTTCACCCTCAATCCTCCCGCGATATTCAGAAAAACGTCCTTCTGAGAAAGTTTGAAGCCTACACGCTTCTCCAGCACCGCAAGAAGCATGTTCAGCCTTCTAATGTCAAATCCTGTTGCCGAACGCTGCGGCGTTCCGTATGCAGCTGTGCTGACAAGAGCCTGCACCTCTATGATGAACGGCCTGACACCCTCTATCGTCGCACCTATGGCCGTGCCGCTCAGCTCCTCTTGGCTCTGCGAAAGCAAGAGTTCCGACGGATTGCTGACCTCCCTCAGTCCGCTCTGCATCATCTCAAATATGCCTAGCTCGGCCGTGCTGCCAAAACGGTTCTTTATAGAGCGCAAAATGCGGTACATATAATGCTGGTCCCCCTCAAACTGCAACACCGTGTCCACTATATGCTCCAACACCTTAGGTCCGGCTATGCTGCCCTCTTTGTTTATATGTCCGATGAGAAGCACCGGCACTCCGCTCTCCTTTGCGTATTTCAGTATAGCCGCCGAACACTCCCTGACTTGCGACACGCTGCCTGGCGACGACTCTATCATCTCTGTCGATATTGTCTGAATAGAGTCTATAATCAACAAATCCGGCTGTATGTTCTGCGCATGAATAAATATCTGCTCCAATAACGTCTCGCTCACAATAAAGCACTCCGGATTGTCAAACTTCAGTCGTTCTGCTCTGAGTTTCAACTGCTTGACACTTTCCTCTCCCGACACGTAAAGCGTTCTGCGTCCTTTGATGTTAAGCACAATCTGAAGCACAAGCGTTGACTTGCCTATTCCGGGGTCGCCGCCAATCAGCGTCAGAGACCCTGGCACAATGCCGCCGCCAAGAACTCTGTTAAACTCTCCGCAGCCGGTGTCCATACGCGGCTCCTCGGATATTTCAACCTCCCTGATCAGAATCGGCTTGGACTTGGTCGATTCGGCCACAAACGACGCGCTCTTGACCGACCCGCCTTCCTTACGGACAATCTCCTCCACATAACTGTTCCACTCGCCGCAAGCCGGACACTTGCCCACCCACTTGGGAGCTTCCGCTCCGCAATTCTGACATACAAAAACTGACTTTACCTTTGCCATATTTTTTCTATTTTCAAGTTTATAAAGATACGTTTTTTTTCTTTTCCTCCGACTGTTTTTGAAAACTTTTTACAATTCGCCAGTTAAACTTCTCTTTTAGAAACTATTTTTTTACTTTTGCACATCGGCTGTGCTTTGAATAAACTTCACAGCCATTTTCTATTTAACTCGCAAAACAATGATAAACAGCAGATTATCAACTTTAAGAAAATACATGTCCGACTACGGCATATTCGCATATATAATACCTTCGTCAGACCCGCATTTGAGCGAATACGTTCCTGACAACTGGAAACGCAGAGAATGGATATCAGGCTTTGACGGCTCTGCCGGCACTGTTGTTGTTACTAATAACGAAGCTTGCCTATGGACAGACTCCAGATATTACCTGCAGGCTGAATTGCAACTGAGCGGGTCTGAGTTCATATTGTTCAGAGATGGCGAATTTGGCGTGCCGGACTGGCTGACTTGGCTTGCAGAGAAAGCTCCGGTCAACTGCCGCGTTGGCATCGACAGCCTACAGTTCTCTTACTCCGAATTTGCAAATATGTCCGAAAAGCTGTCTAAAAAAGGTATATCCATCGCTTCTGATTTAAATTTTGAAAACGCTCTGTTTTCTGAACTTTCTGAAAGGAAGGCTCATAATGATGTTTTTGCTCTATCTGCAAACTTCGCTGGAGTTGACCATGCTGAAAAATTGGACTCCATTCGCAAAACGGCAAAGAACAGCAACGCCGACATTTTGATAATCAGCGCCTTAGACGAAATAGCATGGCTTTTAAATATCAGAGGGAACGATGTAAAATACAACCCTGTGGTTTCTGCTTATGTCGCTGTATCGGAACAAGAGACTTCTCTTTTTATCGATATTGAAAAGATTGACAAATGCAAGGCTATATTCGACAATATTACGGTCAGACCTTACGACGACTTTTTCAAGTTTGTATCTTCTATTAACGACGGACAAACAGTATGGCTCGACCCAAATTCTGCGAACTCAAAGACCGTCAGCCTGTTCGGGAGCAATGCAAATCTCATGTTCGGACGCTCTCCTATAACACTGATGAAGGCTAAGAAGAACAACGTCGAAATTGAAGGTGTAAAAAGAGCTGTTGTGCGAGATGCGGCCGCACTAACCCGCGCTTTCATGTGGCTCGAAAAACAAATTTCACTCGGCAAAAAAGTTACTGAGTTTTCCTTTTCGGAGAAACTGAAGAACTGCCGCGAAGAGCAAGATAATTTCTTCTGCGAAAGTTTCGGAACCATCGCCGGCTTTGGTGCGAATGGCGCCATTGTGCATTACAAAGCTGACGAAGCTAACGCCTCCGACATCACCTCCGGAAACATGCTGCTTGTTGACTCCGGCGGCAACTATTTTGACGGAACTACCGACATTACTCGCACTGTATTCATCGGCAGCTCCAATCCGACAGAACAACAGAAAAACGACTATACTGCGGTGCTAAAAGGACATATAGCGCTTGCTTCCGCAATATTTCCGGCCGGCACTCACGGCTCTCAGCTCGACTGCCTCGCAAGACAGTTCCTCTGGAATTGCGGACTTAATTACGGACACGGCACCGGACATGGCATAGGGCATTTTCTGTGCGTTCACGAAGGTCCTCAAAACATAAGGCCAAGAGATAACGGTATTGCCTTGGAACAAGGAATGCTGCTGTCTAACGAGCCTGGCGTGTACCGCACCGGCAAATACGGCATCAGACTTGAAAACATGGTGCTTGTAACAGAACACGAGTCGTTCGACGGATTTCTTAAATTCGAAACTCTTTCGCTCTTCCCTTTCGACAAAAAACTGATAAACTTCAGCCAGCTAAGCTCAGCCGAAAAGGAGTGGCTCTGCATATATCATCAAAACGTTTACAACTCTGTCGCGCCTCATATTTCTGAAGAGGAAAAACTTTGGCTGAAGAACAGGTGCGATATATAATTAAAGGTTTAAATTAGAAACAATTTATAATTGAACATGAAACATCACATCATCAAACTGAACTTGATTTTTTTAGTATCTCTCACTCTTTTTGCATCTTCGTGCGAAGGCTCAAAGAGCGTGAAGCAAGAAAGTAACGGATGGACGAATCTGACTGAAGAGCAGCGTGATTTTTGGACAAAATTTGACAATGACCTGTATTTTCAGAAAGAGCATACAAAACAGCCTCTCGTGCTGGAAATCATAGAAATAGACGAGAAGCCAAGAACCGAGTTCTTAGACTGTAGTATTTTCAGCAGCGGCAAAGCCATTTGGCTATATGGAAACGCGACTGAGACTACAGAGTTTTTTCACGAATATAAAAGTGACAGCGCTTTTCTCACAATAGAAAAAGGTATCGAGACCGGAATCCATGCCACTTACGAATTCAAAAGAAACGATGGCAAGTGGTCTTTGGTTCGTATCATCGACGAAAGCAACTAAAGAAATATTGAAAAGTAAGAGGATTATGATTAACCATTGAAAGAAATTTATAATTGCGCCCGTTTCGGTCATTGTCACACCGACGGCTGTAAAATACTACTAAGAAGAGTTCTCTTTACAGTGCACAAAAAAGGAAGGCCAAGCAGCCTTCCTTCTCCATTTCTCAAATCCAACCTTTTCTTACAAAGCTTCGATAGCAGCGTTTACCTTAGAAGCGTCCATTCCCAAACGAACATAAACAGCCTTCAAAGCGTAAAGCATATCTGCATCCTTAGGATTGATTTCAAAAGCCTTTTCAAAGAAAGGCAAAGACTCCTTCAACTTAGCGTCAGCCTTATCTTTAGCAACCTTATACTTCTTGTTATCCATGATTTTATCTGCATCAGCATACATCTTGTCCGCTTCAACAGCAAAAGCACGTCCCATAGTATAATTAGCAATAAAATTATTAGCGTCAACAGCCAAAGCCTGACTCAAAATAGTTTTTGCTGCAGCAACGTCCTTTTTGTTATCAAGATACAATTTAGCCTTTATACTGTAGAACTGAGCATCCTTAGGATTGTTAGCGATAGCCTGGTCAAGATACTTGATAGCCTCGTCCTCTTTACCAGAGAAGATATAATAGTTGATCATGCTGCTGATAAGGAACTCGTCATTAGGGAACTCTTTCAAACCTTCCTGCAAGTTTGCAAAAGCCTTAGCAGAGTCTGCCTTAGTTGCATTGTTCATATAAGTAGTGTACAAATATCTGTACATTGAATTCTTATAAGCAGGCTCAGCCTTAAGCTCTTCCATACACTTGATTTTCAAGTCCTTGTACTGGTCCATATCCCAAGCAGCCGAGATTACATAATACTTGATGTGCTTAGTCATTGTGTCAACAGGCTCGCCCTGCATAGCCGCGCAACCAGGAATTTCCAAATACTTGCTGAAAAGCTTCACAGCAGTTTCGTTATCCTTGTCGTTCATTGCAGCAGCACCGCTGGTCATCAAGATATCACCGCTCTTCTTCAAAGCCTTTTTGATATCCTTTGTATATTTCATCTTAACTTTTCCCTTTTCGTCCGGCTTTCTGTCAAGTTCGCCAGCCTTGATGTAAGCGTCAACAGACTTTACAAGGTTTGTAGTCATAACCTCCTGGCTGTAAGATTTCTGAAGCATACGGTTGTTGTCCTCCTGGTCATATATCTTTCCATAAACACGACCTGCCACATAATAAGTCTTAACCCAGTCCTTAGTTGTCGGATCCTGCATAGCCTGCTCGATTGCAGTCTGAGCAGCCTTAAGGTCCATTGGTTCATACAAGTTATTTTCCGCCTTGCTCACATTCTTCTTCTGAGCAAAACCTGCAGATGCCGCAACAAGCAACATCACTGTAAATGCTAATTTTCTCATTTTTAATCTTTTATAATTATAGAAAATTCAAAATATTTTTCAACAACAATTATTCATTAACCTCAGTTCCGTCTGCAGATACATCAGCAGAACCGTTTTCAGCCGCGCCGTTCTCTACATCAGGCACTTCGCCATCAACAATTTCGTCATCTTCAGAAACGACATTGCAGACAGACGCAATCTCATCGTTCTTCTTTGACAAATTAATCAGACGCACACCCTGAGTAGCTCTACCCATAACCCTCAGGTCTGCCACCTTCAGGCGAATTGTGATACCAGACTTGTTTATAATCATCAAGTCATTTTCATCTGTCACGCATTTAAGAGCAACAAGTTTGCCGGTCTTTTCGGTCACATTAATAGTTTTGACACCCTTTCCGCCACGATTAGTAACACGATAGTCCTCAATATCGGAACGTTTTCCGTAACCCTGTTCAGAAACCACCATAACGGTCTCCTTTTCCGGGTCATTAACAGTTATCATGCCGATAACCTCATCATCGCCCTCGTCAAGAGTCATGCCGCGCACACCAGTTGCTGTACGGCCCATCTCGCGCACCTTAGACTCGTTAAATCTGATAGCCCTACCATTCTTATTAGCAAGAAGCACCTCGCTGTTTCCGTTAGTAAGACAAACCTCAATTACAGCGTCGTCCTCACGTATAGTGATGGCGTTCACACCGTTTGCGCGCGGACGAGAATAAGCCTCAAGCGAAGTTTTCTTAACCACACCACGCTTAGTGCAGAACAACAAACTATGAGACTTGTTAAACTCAGCGTCATTCAACGACTTGACTTTTATAAACGCGTTAATGCGGTCGTCATTATCTATGTTAAGCATATTCTGGATAGCCCTGCCCTTGGCGTTCTTAGCGCCTTCCGGAATTTCATAAACCTTCATCCAGAAACACTTGCCCTTCTGAGTGAAGAACATCATCGTGTTATGCATAGACGCAGGATATATGTACTCAATGAAATCCTCGTCACGCGCATTGCTGCCCTTAGAGCCTACACCGCCGCGGTTCTGAGACTTAAATTCAGTGAGCGGAGTGCGCTTTATATATCCAAGATGCGAAATAGTTATTACCATTTCATCATCCGCATAAAAATCTTCAGGATTAAACTCTTCAGAAGAGTAAACAATTTCGGAACGGCGAGCGTCTCCATACTTTTCCTTTATTTCAAGAAGTTCCGCCTTAACGATGCTCATCTGCAAATCAACACTTGCAAGCACCTGCTTGTAGTAGTCAATCTTCTTCATAAGCTCCTCATACTCAGCACGAAGCTCCTCAATAGCGAGACCAGTCAGCTGACGCAGACGCATTTCCACGATAGCACGAGCCTGAATTTCAGACAATTCAAAACGTTCCATCAGACGCTTTATAGACTCGTCCGTAGTTCGAGAAGAGCGTATAATCTGAACCACCTCGTCAATATTGTCACAAGCAATGATCAAGCCCTCCAAGATGTGAGCGCGTTCCTCCGCCTTGCGAAGTTCGTATCGAGTGCGGCGCACAACCACATCCTGCCTGTGCTCAACAAAATAGAATATAAGCTCACGCAAGTTAAGCAATCTTGGACGCCCCTTAACCAGCGCAATGTTATTCACGCTGAAAGACGACTGCAAAGCGCTATACTTATACAACTTATTAAGAACCACGTTAGAGTTAGCGTCACGCTTCACATCAATAACGATACGCATACCTTCGCGGTCAGACTCATCGTTAATATTTGCGATACCTTCGATTTTCTTATCCTCCGCCATATCGGCTATAGCCTTGATAAGCTCCGCCTTATTTACCTGATAAGGGATTTCACGAACTATAATCTTGTCTCTTCCGCCCTCGTTCTCAATCTCAACCTTAGAACGAATAACCACACGTCCGCGACCAGTCTCATAAGCCTCCTTAACACCCGAATAGCCGTAAATGTATCCTCCTGTAGGAAAATCTGGCGCCTTAATCTCCTTGATAAGGTCATCCATCGAAATATCGTTATTGTCTATAAACGCGACAATCGCGTCGATAGTGTCAGACAGATTATGCGGCGGCATATTGGTAGCCATACCCACAGCGATACCAGACGCTCCATTCACGAGCAAATTAGGCACTCGTGTAGGCAGCACAGTAGGTTCCTGCAAAGTGTCGTCGAAGTTATTTTGAAAATCAACAGTCTCCTTATCCAAATCGATAAGCACATCTTCAGCAATACGCTTCAGCCTCGCCTCGGTGTAACGCATAGCCGCAGGACTGTCGCCGTCAATAGAACCGAAGTTACCTTGCCCGTCAACAAGCGGATATCGCATAGTCCACTCCTGAGCCAAACGCACCATTGTGAAATAAACGGAAGAGTCTCCGTGCGGGTGATACTTACCGAGCACCTCACCCACGATACGAGCCGATTTTTTAGTTGGCTTGTTAGATGAAACCCCGAGTTCGTTCATACCGAACAACACTCTTCTGTGAACTGGCTTAAAACCGTCCCTTACATCAGGCAATGCTCTCGACACGATTACAGACATTGAATAGTCTATGTACGACGAGCGCATTTCCTCCTCGATGTTTATCTTAATTATTCTGTCCTGATCTATCATTTTTTCACGTTCTTTCAAAAAAACGCACTAAAATAGGCAAATTTTGCGAATCCTGCAATTTTTAGTCCAATTAAAATCGACAAGAAAACAAAAAAAGGTTCTTAAATCGCCTTAAAATGGCTCAAATGCACATCCTTTCAAAAAAAACAACTACAGAGAATAAAAAAGGCGAAAGATTTCCTTTACAAAATCTTCGCCTTTGTCACACCTAAATTATACAAATTAGACGTCTTCGCTCAATCTAAGAACGAATGCCGAACGAGACGGCAGATAAAGTTTCAGCCACTCCTTGCCATCTCCCCTACCAGGAACCTCCGGCACCGTAAAATGGTCTTGAGAAGAGTCCACAAAGCCAAATCCGCCGTAACAAGCGTCGTCCGAATTCAGAACCATCTCATACTTTCCAGCCTCTGTGAGAATGCCGTAATCTGTATAAGAGTTATACGGATGAAAGTTAAACACAAACACAAGGTTCTTGCGACGGAATGCAAGAACTTGGTCGTCAGACTTATCCCAAAGCACAACCACGTAAGAGTCGTTGAACTTGCGTTCAGACTTCACTACCTCGAGCATCGCCTTGTCAAAATCTCCGAGATACTGATACTTCAAGTTTTTATCGTCCACCAAGCTCCATTGTCTCCTTGCATATTTGTAAGACCAGCCATTGCCTTCACGCGGAAAGTCAATCCACTCCGGATGACCGAACTCGTTACCCATGAAATTCAGATAACCGCCATTCATAGACGCGACAGTAATCAGCCTGATCATCTTATGCAGAGCGATGGCACGGTCCATCATGTAAGTTGAGTCAAAAAGGCGCGACATGTGCCAGTACATATCCGAATCAGCGAGATGGAAAATCAACGTCTTGTCGCCAACAAGCGCCTGGTCATGGCTTTCAGCGTAGTTGATAGTCTTTTCGTCGGCACGGCGGTTTGTCAGCGTCCACAATATATGTCCTGGCTTCCAATCCTCGTCACGGCACTCTTTAATCGTCTTTATCCAGAAATCAGGGATACCCATAGCCAAACGGTAGTCAAATCCGATTCCGCCGTCGTCAATCTTAGCGGCAATGCCCGGCATACCGCTCACCTCTTCCGCAATAGTAATAGCCTTAGGGTTCACCTCATGAATAAGCTGGTTAGCCAAAGTCAGATAACAAATCGCATCGCCATCCTGATTCAAATTATAGTAATTTCCGTAATCGCCAAAAACGCTGCCCATTCCATGGTCACGGAAAATCATAGAGGTCACGCCGTCAAATCTGAAGCCGTCAAACTTAAACTCTTCCAGCCAGTACTTGCAATTAGACAGCAAGAAGTGCAGCACCTCGTTCTTTCCGTAATCAAAGCACAACGAGTCCCACTGCCTATGTTCCCTACGACCGCCGTCATGGAAATACTGGTACGGAGTGCCGTCAAAAAGGCCCAGCCCTTCCACCTCGTTCTTCACCGCGTGAGAATGAACCAAATCCATGATTACAGCCAGCCCCATTGAGTGAGCCTCGTCTATAAGTTCCTTCAACTCGTCAGGCGTTCCGAAGCGAGAAGAAGCGGCGAAGAAACTCGACACATGATAACCGAACGAGCCGTAATACGGATGTTCCTGAATTGCCATAATCTGCACACAATTATAACCGTCAGCCGCAATTCTCGGAAGCATCTTTTCCCTAAACTCCTTGTAAGACGAGACCTTTTCCTCCTCGCCGGCCATACCGATGTGACATTCATATATAAGCAAAGGAGACACATTAGGCTTAAATTTCTTCACCTTAAACTTATACGGCGACTTAGGCGCCCATACCTGAGCAGAGAAAATCTTAGTCACATCGTCCTGCACAACACGTCTTGCCCAAGCCGGAATTCTCTCTCCGCAGCCGCCGTTCCAATAAACTTTCAGCTTGAACAAGTCCTCATGCTTCAAAGCCTTTTCCGGCAATTCAATCTGCCACACACCGTTTTTGCCCTTTGTCAGTTTATACTCCGGAGTCTCTTTCCAGTCATTGAAAGTTCCTACAAGATAAATATCCGTGGCATTTGGCGCCCATTCGCGGAATATCCATTTCTTAGCCTCCTTGTGAAGTCCGAAATATAGATAACCAGACGCAAAGTCAGACAATGTCTGAGAGCCTTTGGCCAAATCAGCCTCTCTTTTCTTATAATATTTGTATCGACCTAAGATAGCCTCTTCATAAGGCTTCAAATACGGGTCATTCTTCACTATCTTAAGCAATTCCATACTTTTTAAAATTAGAGACCTGCGGCCTCAACCGCAAATCACGATTAAAAAAACTATTAATTAACACAAAACAGACGGAAGTCAGTCTATCAGCACTTTCACAACCATCTTTTTCACACGTCCTTTTGTTCCAACAAGCGGAGCATGAGCGTCTTGCGGAAACAGAATAATAAAACACCCCTCCTTAAGAGCCACATACGTATCAGGCAAATCGCCATAAAACGATATGTCGTTCTGCGGATTGGCCTCAATCAAATTTTCGCACCGAGAACGGTCCATACAAGCCACATACTCACTACCCGACAACGGTATCTGTATATCGATATACCTGTCATGCGCTTCAGGATGCGCCTTATCTATAGTTCGAAGCTCTGCCTCGTCTACATTTATGTAAAACGAGCCATCTTCAGACTCTATCCGCCCAACTTCCAGCGAAGAGAAATCCAGGCTCCTTATATATTTGAACACCTTTCCGAAACTTTTGTGCAGAGAGGCGTACTTTTCCAAATTATCCAACGAATCAAAAACCATAATCTACAATTACAAATCTTCGGTCAAAATAGAGTTAAAAAAATCGTTAAAAGGCTTCATTGCCTTGAACACGTCCAACAGCCGCTCCCTTGCCTGCGGGTTTGCCATCTCGTCATCAGACATCGGATGCCACAGTTGGTAGTTTTTGTATTTAAGCCACTCCACACCCTCAAAATCCTTAGGAAAACCAGCCGGAACTTTTTTCAGAGATTCAGAAGAGACTATCTTCAGATTTTTCTTGAAATCAGGAGCGTTCACAATGCTCATCAAATCGCCATAGTTGTCAAAAATGCCCTGTCTAAACTTTTTCAGCATAGGCGAATCCGTACAATATATACCGCCGCCCAGCAAGCAATTGTCAGGCTCCAGATGTATGTAATATCCGCCCAGCACGCTCTTGCGGCCTCCTTTAGGCGCGATATAAGCCCCGAAGTGAGTCTTGTAAGGCTGCTTATTAGGCGAGAAACGCACATCTCTATAAATTCTGAAAATACAGTCTTGCGGCGACAGATATTTCACGCCATCATCAAACGCCACAACATCATCTATCAAGCCCCCCACAAGCTCCTCAAACGCACCCTTTGCGGCAAGATAAGAACCTTTGTTCTCATTGAAATAGACTCGATTATTGTTTTTGCGCAATTCGCGCAAGAACTCCAATATCATATTAACGTTATCCGTCCACATACATTGCAAAAATTACTTGACCCACTTTTCATAATGCACATTAATATCCGCAGGGTTGACTTTAAGAGCCTCCTTTTTAGGCATTTTCACATAAAAAGTGTCGTTTTTCTTGTTCAGCAACTTGTTAGACCTCAGCCAAGGATTTGAATCCTTGAGCAACTGATACGAAATGCCATACCCTTTTGCGAAATCTGTAAGGTTATTTATAGTAGAGTCCACCATAATAGTATTGCACTCTACCGGATAATACAAATCCTCCTTGTTCAGATAAAAGCCAAAAGCCCTTGGATTTTCGAGCACATACTTTGCGAGTATTATTCGGAACACATACCGGTTAGTCTCTTCGCTGAAAAGCATATCATAGTAGCAGTTGGTCTGCTGAGCCTCCATCTGGCGCACCACCCTTGCCCTTCCGGTATTGTAAGAAGCCGCAGCCGCAGCCCAGTCGTTAGTCAGCGCGTAAGTCTTCTTCAGGTAATCGCACGCCGCCACAGTCGCTTTCTCCAGATTGTAACGTTCGTCCACATCATCCTCCACAATGAGTCCATGCTCCTTTGCGGTCTCCGGCATAATCTGCCACATTCCGGCAGCCTTTGCCGGCGAGACAGACCTTTGGTCCAAGTTACTCTCTATCACAGCAAGATACTTCATATCGTCCGGCACGCCTTCACGTTCAAGGATTGGCTCTATAACCGGAAAATATCTGTTTGCCCTTTTGATGATAAGAAAGACTTGCGAATGCCAATACGAAAAGCTAAGCAGCTCACGGTCAAAACGTTCTCTCAGATAATAGTTGCTCAAGTCAACCGCCTCCCCGCAAAAATAGACCTTGTCAGGAATTGGCGGAGCGTCATACCTCACAGACGCTTGCCCCACAGAAACATTGCTCTGCACACACTTCTCACCGCCTCCTACACTATCTTGCATCACAGAATATCCGTTAAAGCCAAGCGCCCCAACAGAAACCACAGACACAATCAGCAATAAAACCTTTTTCATCTTCAATTTAAGCATTTACAAAAAAATAACGGACAACAATCCCATACACCACACAACTCAAAAACACACTCACGAATGGAACACAAACATTGCCGTGTCAGTATGGAAAACCATCTTTCTTGCGATACTATGATTAAACAAACGAGCAAATATATTACGTTTATGAGTATTCATAGAGACCACATCAATGGAGTTTTCTTGAACAAAATCATCAAGCACAGAGAGCAAGTCATTGCCTTTCAGCACATTATATTCAAACTCCAATTCAGGATAATATTTTGCGAAATAAGTGCGTATTCCACTAAGTTTTATCTCAGACCACAAGTTCTCGCTGCTGTTCTGACAGAAATGCACAAAATGCACCTTAAACTTGAAAGGCTTCAGAATAGACATCATTTTGTCGAACGCAATCAGGTCTTTATCTTCAAAATTGGTCACACAAGCGATGTTTCTGATATCGTTAAAACTCTTTATGACAGTATTTTCAGGGATTGCGAAGACCGGCACCCAAGCTCTCTCCACTATCTCTGCGGTCACGCTGCCAATCAGCTCCATATCCTTCTGGCTCTTACCGCGCGTGCCCATCACAATCATCATTGGAGCATGCCTTTTCACATAGTGCAGAATTTCCTCCTCCGGAATACCCTCTCTTATTTTTGTAGAGAACTTGACGTTAGGCAAATTCTCCATCTCAATCTGTTCTCTCAGCTGTCTTTCAAACCCAAGCATCTCCTTTTCGGCCCTTTCAAAATTAGCCTTCCGAACTTCGTCGTCAACAGTCCTTTCATAGCTGATCACGCCTCCTATGGACGAAGACGCGCCGAAATTCATATAAGAGTGCAAAAGCACAACCTCAGCCTCAGTCTTTTCCGCCAGGCTGAACGCAAACGCACACGCCCTCTGGGAGTAGTCCGAGAAATCCACCGGAACAAGAATCTCGTGCGGTTTTTTCTGCAATTCCTCCGCAACAGCCTCTTGCACAGCCTGCGCGTTGTTCATCTCCTCAATGATGCTCAATGCCTTGGGCAGGTCGCTCTCACGAATCCTCACACGCACACCTGCAGACACTACCGGCAGTATCTGGTTAACATTATGAATAGACGCATCTACTCCATTAGCCTCCAGCACAGACTTCAAAATCTGCGCCTTCTCGTATGTGTGTATTGCCACTGTCACTAACCTATCTTCCATAACCGTAAGTTTTAGACCGAAACTGTTGACTTATATCAAACTAACCTATCCAACAAAACCAAAAAGAAAGACCAAACAGTTCCCATTTGATTATTTTTTTGTAAATCTATAAAATTTAATTGAAATATAAGCAACCAGACGCAATTATTTTTGCCATTGTGAAAAACTTTTTTTGAAACATTACGCTTTAAGATTTTTTTACTACTTTCGCTGTCGGGTATCATTCCTTAATATATATTGAATTATTATGATAACATTTCCGAACGCAAAAATAAATTTAGGTCTGAACATCGTAGAGAAACGTGCAGACGGATATCACAACCTTGAAACGATATTTTTTCCGATTCCGCTGAGAGACGCGCTGGAGATTACGCCGTCGTCTGGCAAATCCACGTCTGTGAATCTTGCAGGAATAGAGATAGAAGACGACCCGGAAAACAACCTTGTGATGAAGGCGTTCCGTCTTATCGAAAAAGATTTCAATTTGCCTCCTATAGACATTTTTCTGGAGAAGATAATACCATTCGGCGCCGGGCTTGGTGGTGGTTCTGCGGACGCTTCCTGCATGCTGCTGCTCCTGAACAAACAGTTCAGCCTTGGCATACCGGAGGACAAACTGCTCGCGTATGCCGCAAAGCTGGGAGCCGACTGCCCTTTCTTCATCAAAAACAGGCCTATGTACGCAACTGGCATTGGCGATGTGCTGGAAGAGGTGGATCTGTCTCTTGAAGGATATCACTTCGCGCTTGTCAAGCCAAATATATTCGTATCGACCAAAGAGGCGTACTCTAAAGTCAAGCCTTGCAAACCAGAGCAAAATCTGAGAGATGTTATAAAAAGGCCTGTCGAAGAGTGGAAAAACTTGATGGTGAACGATTTTGAGAAGAGCGTGTTCGAAGCGCACCCTCGCATTGGCGACATCAAGGAGACGCTTTACGACAGAGGGGCGGTTTACGCGTCAATGTCTGGCTCTGGCTCTTCTGTGTTCGGACTGTTCAAAAAACATGACGACGGACTGAACGAGCGTTTCAGAAGCGAGTATGTATTTCAGTGCAAATTGTAAAAAAAATCTAAGACGTATGATTTTTTACTTCTCTGCCACAGGAAACTCTGAATGGGTTGCAAGACAATTGTCTGAGCGTCTTGACGACAGCCTTGTCTGTGTGAACAACATAGCTCGCAACAATTTTTCAAACACAACCTTCGAGCTGGATTCTGACGAAAGAATCGGGTTTGTGTTCCCTATTCACTCTTGGGGACCGCCTGCCATCTTCATGAAGTTTATCGAGAAACTTAATCTGAAGAACTACACCGAGCACAACGCCTACGCTGTGTGCACCTGCGGAGACGACACCGGCTTTGCCGACTATCATCTGAAGAAAGCTCTGAAAAAGAAAGACATAGAACTGTGCAGTTTTCACTCTGTAACGATGCCCAACACATACATTTTGCTGCCAGGCTTTGACGTTGACCCAAGCAATGTGGAAAAGAGGAAAAAAGAGGAAGCAATTGCTAAAATTCAGAAAATCGCAGACTGCATAGAGTCCGAAGTGCAAGACAAGAAACTGCTGCACAGAGGAAGTTTCGCACGAATAAAAAGCATGCTGATATACCCTCCGTTCACAAAACAAGCCAACGGCAAATGCAAGTTCACATACACAGACAAATGCACAGGCTGCGGCATCTGCCAGATGGTGTGCCCAAGCAGAAATATAGAGATGAAGGACGGCCATCCCGAATGGCATAACAACTGCACGCAATGCCTCGCATGCATACACAGATGTCCCAACCGAGCGATTGAGCACGGGAAAATAACACTAAAGAAGGGCCGGTATTATTACAAATAAAGCAGCCCGACCTAAGTTTACAGACACAAACAAATTAAAAATTAAGGCAACTTCTACAGATTACCTTTTCAGGTTCATCAATTTATAGAAGTTGCCTTAAATTTTACCTTTTCAGTCTGCACTGCAAAATGCTGTGACCCAGACCAAGACCGTCGTGAATAACTTCAACTTCCAGTCCGGCGTCTGACACGCACCTTATCATATCTTGCGAATAGTACATTTTGCTGTTTCCGTTGGCAAGAGCTGTGAAATAGACGCTAGTCTGCGCCAAGCAGTACGAAGCTGTCTCGAAACGCTGCCTGTCCCAGAACGTCTCCATGATATACAGACGAGCCCCCTTGTCCATAGAGCGAGCCGCACGAGTCAAGATACTTGTAACCTCCTCTTCAGAAAAACAGTCAAGGAACTGGCTCATCCAGATTGCGTCAAAACCAGTCGGGAACGGCACATCTTTGTCCAAAAGATTTGCGCCGTGTCCATGAATGCGCTCTTCGCCTTTCAGACCCTTAACAGCCTCTCTCATCAGCCCGAGCTGCTGAGGCAGGTCCATGATCGTCACGTTCACATCGTCAGAGAAAGAGACGCACTGCACAGCCCATCTGCCTGTGTTTCCGCCAACGTCCAGCAACGTCTTAGGCTCATTAGCAAACACAATCTGCAAAGCCTCTTCAAAAGAGTTGTCCGAATAGAAGTGGTCAAAACCGAACCAGCTCTTCTGCACCTGTGGCGGCAAAGAGGACAAACCTTCGTAAATAGTTGGCCATGAGCCGAATACCTTAAGGCCTTCCGGCTTACCGTTCAGCAAAGACTCTTCGAGATTAAACAGACCTAGATAGTTCACATCATGATTGAACTCCATGTTTACACGAGCCATCTTGTCGTTAAGCAAAAAGCGTCCAGCCTTGGCAATGAAGAACTTTTCTTCCTTCAGTATAACAGTACCTATCGTCAGCGAAGACTCCAAAAGCACCTGAGCCGCATAATGGCTAAGCCCTGCCTTTTCGGCAACTTCGTCGATAGACAGACCTTGACGATTATCGCTCAACATCTGAAATATGCCGAACTTCACCATCAAACGCGATACCTGAAAAACGACAGGCCCGAAAGCAATCTCCTGAGCAAGCCTCTGCGCCTCCAAAGCCGTGAACCTCTCTTTGCCGTATATCTCCTTCTGAGGGGATTCCAATTTCATATTTTGCAAAATTTAAATCTGCGCACAAAAAAAACATCCGCACGCAAAATCTTAATTTATAAAACTAAAAGCAACCAAGGGCAAACTTTGCAAACCATGTCTAAGCACGATTTGCAGAGCCAGCCCAAGATCCATCAAACATCACGCATTCAAAGCCTGCTCAATGTCTGCAATTATATCTTCAACATTCTCAATACCGACAGAGAAACGAATCAAGTCAGGCTGAATACCAGCCTCTAGCAACTGCTCGTCAGACAACTGGCGATGAGTATGACTTGCCGGGTGCAGCACGCAAGTACGCGCATCCGCAACGTGAGTAACGATGCAAGCAAGTTTCAGATTATCCATAAACTTGATAGACACGTCACGTCCGCCCTTCAGACCAAACGTCACGACACCGCAAGAGCGACCGCCGTCAAACTGCTTCTTCGCCAGTTCGTGATATTTATTAGAAGGAAGACCGCTATAGTTAACCCAAGCCACCTTGTCGTTCTTTTCAAGATACTCAGCAACCCTCTGCGCATTTTCACAATGGCGTGGCACTCTCAAGTGAAGAGTTTCAAGACCAAGGTTCAGAAGGAATGCGTTCATCGGAGCCTGAATAGAGCCGAGGTCTCTCATCAGCTGGGCAGTAGCCTTAGTTATGTACGCACCCTTGCCAAACGCCTCGCTGTAAGCCAAACCGTGATAAGACGGATCCGGTTCAGTAAGGCCTGGGAACTTATCCTTATGCGCGTTCCAGTCAAAATTGCCGCTATCCACAATGCATCCGCCAGTGCTGACAGCGTGACCGTCCATGTACTTAGTTGTAGAGTGGATAACGATATCAGCTCCGAACTCAATCGGGCGGCAATTTATCGGAGTCGCAAACGTGTTGTCGATAATCAACGGCACACCATGCGAATGCGCTATCTTTGCGAACTTCTCTATATCAAGCACGCTAAGCACAGGATTTGCGATAGTCTCGGCAAACAGAGCCTTAGTGTTCGGACGGAAAGCCTTGGAGATTTCCTCCTCGCTCGCATCCTGGTCTATGAAAGTGCACTCAATGCCCAGCTTTTTCATTGTCACGGCAAACAAATTGTAAGTTCCGCCGTAAATAGATGCCGCGCTGACAAAATGGTCTCCCGCCTCGCAAATATTAAATATAGAGTAGAAAGAAGCAGCCTGCCCCGAAGATGTAAGCATAGCCGCAACACCACCTTCAAGTTCCGCGATTTTAGCCGCAACTATATCGTTAGTAGGATTCTGCAGACGAGTGTAAAAATAACCGCTCGCCTTCAGGTCAAACAAGTCCGCCATCTGCTCGCTTGTGTCATATTTGAACGTTGTGCTCTGATAGATAGGCACTACTCTCGGCTCTCCTTTTTTAGGCTCCCAGCCCTTCTGCACGCAAAGCGTCTCTAAATTTCCTTTTTTGCTCATAAACTTTGCTAAATTATTATTAATCCATAATCTGAAGACAAAAAGACAAACACTGTCAAGCGTCAATCAAAGAGTTCACATCCAGCCTAAGCAGTCTGTCGACCTCCTCCGTGTCTGCATTTTCAATCTTCACAAATAAGAACCCAAAGATATTCAAATTTGGGTTATCTACCAATCTTATTTCCAATACATTTTTTATTGAATCTGATATTTTTTTCAAATCAAAAGAAAAAGCTCTGTTTTTATCATCTTTTTCCAATACAACAAAGCAAAAAAACGACGATTCGTTACCTTTCCACATCTTTTCATAATCCACATTTTCACCATTGAGGAAAATTTCAACCGGATGTTTTCCATAAAGATGCGTGAACAATTCGTTAAGACACATTCCTGCAAACCTCATCGGATTAATCTCTATCGGCACAATTCTGTCTCCATCAACCCTGAACTCTATATGCACCGGCACGTTTTTCAGCCCCATCAAACCGTTCACATCACTCAGGAAACTGCAAAAACGCTCTCTGTACTTGTCAAAAAGAGCCTTGCTCGTAAGGTAAAGCCTGTCCGCCACATCCTTTCCCGACAAAAAAGGGTGATGGAAAATATTCACGATAACAGGCTTGCCGCAATCGTCAAAATAAGCGTCAACCGCATACTCCTCTCCGCCGACATACTCTTCCAGAATAAATCGACCGCCATCAATCACCTCATCCGGGAAAGAGCCTTCAACCTCCCTGAAAGAAGAAAAGACATCATCTATTGCAGAAAACCAATCTGCCTTATTCTCCACAACATAAACACCTGCGCTCAAGAATCCCACCGAAGGCTTAAGCACGAAAGGGAAAGGCAAACACTCAACATCAAGTCCTTTAAGTTCAGACAAAGCCACCTCTTTAAAGAAAAAATCAGGATAAAGAGACGCGCAAATTCGCCTGAACTCCGCCTTATTCTTCATCATCGACACCTGCTTTGCCAGCTCAGAATCCTTCATGTTTTCATAGATCCACGACAGAGCGTTTTCCGAAACCGTATAAAGTTTCTCGCCAGCCTTTACAGCATCGGCAGCCAAATCATTTTCAACAAAATTAAGTCCGTCAAAACATTCGGAGAACTTGTTTTTCAGCACCGAAGTTCCGCTCTTGCGCAGAAAATTCAGCATAACATCAGACACGAAAGGTCTTTCCAAAACAACCATACCACAAAAATTAATAAAACCAAAACCTGTCAGCCAGGCAAATAAAAAAGACCAACTTTCACCCCACGAAAAGATAACGGTCACACCATTGGCAGGTCTTCTGACTAGTTCCGGCAACGGATGGCCTTCCCCCTAAACGAAGTGGCCTGTGGTCATCATCCGTGCCCCAAAGGAACTCACAGCTGCTGGACAGTTCAGGAGTCTCACCTGATTCCCTTTTAATCCGGCGTCAAAAAAGCCAGAACCAACGGCACAAAGTTATAAAAAAGCACTGAAATAATCAACGATAAAAAAACGTTAGATTAGAGATTCTGATTCCTTATTATTCAAATATATGCAGATAATCAAAATCATCTATTGTCGGGCCTACAGTTTTACTCAAATCAACAGGTGTTTCCTCCTCTGTCAAAGAGATATGAATACATGAATTAAGATATAGCCAATTGTTCTTTTTAACATCATATTTATATATGATTCTTAAAAAAGAACCCGCATCATATAATACAGCTAAATTAATCAAATCTTCTTCTATAGAATAATAACGCAAATCCAATGGACTAACTTCATACTTATACGAATACTTTCTAAATATGCTTTTCCATTTTTCTGGCAGTGAATTTACATCAATCTTTCTATAATCATAATCTCCAAACCATACAGGGAAAATATTGCTAAATGTTTTGTTTAGACTATATGAAGAGTCCTTTGATTGAAAATATACAGAAACAAAGGTAGTATCTCCTATTTCGAATTTTTCTTTATGCCAAGTGATCCATATATCATCCAATCCATCTTTATTAGAATCAGTAAAGAAAACATTATTGATAACATATCCTTCAGGAAGACAAATTTCAGCAGGCAAATCATCTGCATCAAATAAAGACTCCACCTTTCTATTACATTCTGCACTTAAATAAGACACCTGCACGCAGAAAAAAACAAAAACTATTATTCTACTCATTTTCGAATACAATAAAACAAATTAAAGTATTGCCTCATAAATCCTCTTTCCGTCATGCTCAACCCACTCCGGCTCTTCCTGAACGGTCTTGTTTTTCAGGAAGGAGAAGGTGACGAGATAGCCTTCGCTGAGGTTGCGTGTTTTGAGGTATTCAGCCAGCTGCACCTTGCCTTCGACCTCGTATTTCTCGCCTCGCCAGATTTTCAGCTCGATGACGAACTCTTCGCCGCCGAAACTTACCACCAAGTCCATTCGTCCGCCGTCGCGTGTCTCCGGCTCCACATAGTAAAAGCCTGTGCCGTTTACGATAGGTTTGAGGAAGCAGAGGAACAATAGTCTGCCTTGACGTTCCAGAAACTCGTTGTCCTCCTTGCGGTATTCGTTGTGAATGAGTTTCTGGAAGCGCTCTATGACGTAAGGCATGTTGAGCTTGCCGTTTTGGATGTAGTCAGATTTGACAACGTTAGTTTCCCTTGACGCTTTTCGCTGATAGTCCATCACAAAGTAAAGATGAATGCACT